>CAYPNO010000008.1:0-24649 GCA_964411865.1 uncultured Desulfuromonas sp.
CCCGGCAATAAGGAGCATCATCGCTGTCCGCACCAACATAATCGCCGCCCCGCCTAGATCGCGTTGCGCCAGCATCAAAACTATCCACACGATTAGCACGCACATGTACGGTATATATCCGAGCCTAAAGTCGCGTATCCGGTCTTCTTTTCTAGTTGCGGAAGAGGCCAGATAAAAAATAAGCGCAATCTTGGCTGCCTCGGATGGCTGAAAAGTAAAACCCGCAACAGATATCCAGCGCGCTGCGCCACCAGCCTTGGTCCCCACACCAGGAACAAATACCACCGCTAGCATCAAGGTACTCAAAGCAAGTAATGGAATGGCGAGCCTGCGCCAGATATTGTAATTCACATACATCGCCAGCAGCATAGCTATTGTTCCTATGAAGGCAAAAAAGGCCTGGCGCTTCAGAAAATACAGACTATCACCATAATCACGTAAAGCCATTAGGGAAGAGGAGGAATATACCATCAGAATGCCAAAACAGCTAAGCGTCAGGGTCAAGATGAGAATTGTAGCATTGAACTCCCGCTTTTTTGCCCCTTTCTTCGTACCCTGTTTATTCCCTTTTTGGGGCAGCGATGTTGTCGTCTTGCCCTCCATATGGCTTACTCCAGCGCCATTGCAAGTGCGGTGTACACTTCACCACGCTGCGTAAAACTACGGAACATATCAAAACTTGAGCAGCCGGGCGACAGCAGCACGCTGCCAGGTACGGGAGTAAGTTTATGCGCCTGTAGCACCGCCTCTTCCATGGTGGAAACCATGGTTACCGGGCAGATATCAGCCCATGCCGCCGCCATTTTATGCGCTGCCGCCCCCAACAGAACCAGATGCGGACGCTTCTCTTCCAGCAGCGGGCGCAGCTGAGCGTAATCGCCCCCTTTGTCTTTTCCTCCGGCGATGAGGGTCACAGGGCCATTGAGCCCGCGTAAGCTTTTCTCAACACTCCCAATATTGGTACCCTTGGAGTCGTTATACCAGCGTACCCCGCGCAAGGTACGCACAAACTCCATACGGTGTGGCAAGCCAATAAACGTACATACAGCTTCCCATATTTGAGCCAGGTCGTGCCCACGATGGATGCAAAGCGCCATCGCCGCCATCACATTTTCCAGATTATGCAACCCTTGAATTTTCAGCGCAGCAGAATCAAACCTATACTCCCTCCCACAGCTACGCCACACCAGGTATGGGCTTTCTGACAGGGTCGTGTTCTCCAAACTGAAGCCTGTTTCCAGCAGTGTGGTTGAAGAAAAACACACTGGCTGCGCTTGAGTTTTTTGCGCCAATTCCAAAACCTGAGGATCGTCTCTGTTCAGCACCACAAGATCACTAGGGGTCTGCTTGTTGAAGATTCTCTGCTTAGCCTGCTTATAGCTGAGCATATCTGGATAACGGTCCAGATGATCTGGACTGATATTAAGCAGAACCGCCGCTGATGAATGAAAGAGATCTATTGTTTCGAGCTGAAACGAGGACAGCTCCACCACTATAGCCGAAAAATCGCCGCCCACCGCTTCGATCAGGGGTGTCCCGATATTCCCCCCCACAAAAACCTTTTCTCCACAGTGCCTAAGAATATGCCCTATGAGGCTGGTTACAGTAGATTTACCGTTGGTTCCGGTAACCGCTATTAGCGGCGCTTGCAGAAACCAGCTCGCCAGTTCAACCTCACCTACGATCTTCACCCCACAACGCGCTGCCGCTTGCAGGACAGGAACTTCCAGGGGTATTCCAGGGCTGATAACGACGAGATCGGCTTCGACAAACACCGATGGTGTATGTCCGCCACAGTCAAGCGAAACCTCAGGATCAAGCTGGGTCAGGTCTATGTCGGTGGGCGCGCGCATGTCGCTCAAAACAACATGGGCACCGCGTCGGTGACAGAAGTTAGCCGCCGCCACCCCACTAAGGCCTCCGCCAGCAACAACTACCTGTTTCCCCTGCAAATTAATCATTTCACCTCAGTTTAAGGGTTGAAAGTGCCACAAGTGCTAAAATGATACTCACAATCCAGAAACGCACAATTATTTTTGGTTCGGGCCAACCCTTAAGTTCAAAGTGATGATGTAAAGGTGCCATGCGAAACACGCGCCGACCGCAGAGGCGAAACGAAGCAACCTGAACTATAACCGACAGCGCTTCTACTACAAACAGCCCTCCCACAATAACCAGAACCAGTTCGTGCTTGACAATAACCGCTATGATTCCGAGGGCTCCACCGAGGGATAAACTCCCCACATCTCCCATGAACACCTGTGCCGGATAGGAATTAAACCATAGAAAACCCAGTCCAGCTCCAACCATGGCACCACACATAATGGAGAGTTCGCCCGCTCCAGGCACACCGCTAATCTGCAGATATTCAGCCAGACGTGCGTTTCCCGCCAGATACGCTAGTAACAGATAGGTACCAGAGGCCACGATAACCGGACCTATGGCGAGCCCATCTAAACCATCAGTCAGGTTAACGGCGTTACCCGCCCCGATCACCACCACTGCTATAAGAGCGAGGTAAAACCAACCAAGTTCAGGAGTCACGGTTTTGAAAAATGGAAGCGCCAGAATCGAGGTGTAATCAGTGTACGCAAGAAGCAAAAAACCGGCACCACCAGCAACTACAGTTTGCCATAAGAGTTTGCCCTTAGCCGACATCCCGTCGCTGTTTTTAAGTTTTATCTTTTTATAGTCATCCACAAAGCCTATCGCACCGTATCCAACCGTAACCAGCAAGGCTATCCAAATATAAGGGTTGGTGAGATCCGCCCATAACAACGTCGGCACCACAATGCACATCAGGATAAGGGTACCACCCATGGTAGGCGTCCCCTCTTTTTTAAAGTGAGACTCCGGTCCGACTTTGCGGATAGTCTGGCCAAGCTGCAGCGCTCTCAGGCGCTCTATGACCCAGGGGCCAAGCATGAATGCCAGAAGCAGCGCGGTTATAGTGGCATAGATGGTCCGAAAAGTTATAAAACGAAAAACGTAGAGGGCGGAGAATTCCGTATGCAACGGAAACAGTAGATGATAAAGCATAGTAGGCCTATTTATGGCAATCCTTTCCGAGCTAAAAAAGGATGTTTCTACGCCACCCTTCTGAATTTATGCAACAAAAAATCGACGACCTTCTCCATCCTCATTCCGCGCGAACCCTTAATAAGCAAACAGTCATGGGGTAAGAGATTTTGCGTTAGCCACGCACAAATATCATCATGATCTTTCATTCGCATCACCTGTGCTTGTTGAAAACCATGCTGGTGTGCACCCGCAAGCAAGTCTGCGCTCCACTGTCCGTAACTCAGCAACTGATCAACAACCTGTGCCGCCCTGCCACCAACTTCAGCGTGGCAATACGTTGCTGCATCACCAAGCTCAAGCATATCAGCCAAAATAGCGATCCGCCGCCCGCTTGCGGGCCAATGTTCCAATACTTCAAGCGCCGCAAGCATTGACTGAGGGTTGGCATTATAACTATCATCCAATAACGTTACCCCTGCATCGAGTTCGCGCACTTGCAGGCGGCCTGCCGCCATTTTCACTTGACGCAATCCTGCGGCAATCTGTTCAGATTTTACCCCAAGAATTCTTGCTACAGCGGCTGCAGCCAAGGCATTATATACTTGATGTCTCCCAG
This sequence comes from uncultured Desulfuromonas sp., assembly GCA_964411865.1. Taxonomy (GTDB): domain Bacteria; phylum Desulfobacterota; class Desulfuromonadia; order Desulfuromonadales; family Desulfuromonadaceae; genus JAIVHC01. Next base: position 3,638 of record CAYPNO010000008.1, read on the forward strand.
GCAAAGGGACACTGACCTCAACCACTTCTGCACCGAGATGCAAGCTAAAATCAACCTGCCGCCCAAGCCTGATATTGGTTGCCATCATATCCGACTGCTGCTCGATTCCATAAGTTACGCGCCGCACTCCATCGGGCAGTGACAACGCCATCAGTGCCGGATCGTCCGCATTAAGGACAGCCACCCCTCGCGCCATCAGTCCTTCAAAAATCTCTGCTTTTGCGTTGGCGACCGCTGTCACACTCCCCAGCCCCTCAAGGTGTCCCGCGCCAACGTTGGTAATTAAAGCCACGCTTGGTTGGGCAATTGTGCTTAGACGCCAAATTTCACCGGGATGGCTCATCCCCATCTCCAAAACCATCCAGCGATGCGCCGGGGTTAGCCCAGCGAGGGTCAATGGTAGCCCTATAAGATTATTGAAATTGCCCGCAGTTTTTAACCCAGGACAACACTGCTCAAGAATCGAAGACAACATTTCCTTCGTCGAGGTTTTACCGCTAGTGCCGGTTATGGCAGCCACCGGCCCGACAAACGCAGCCCGAATAGATGCCGCCAGCGTCCCAAGTGCTTCAAGGGTGCTATTTACTTGGATCACCGGCACCGGCAATCCACCAATTACCTCTTCGCTTAAACAGGCAGCGGCGCCATATTCAACTGCTTGGCGCAAATAATTGTGCCCGTCGTAGTTAGGCCCGCGCAGGGCGACAAACAAATCTCCAGGCTGGAGAGTTCGGCTGTCCGTCGAAATTCCTGTTATGGCAGAAGAGAAAGGGGTACCAAGCAAACGACCGTTCACTATGTGCTCTATTTCTTCACAGTTCCACTGCATAGGCTTTCCTTACATCAGGGGCGGTAGATGCTGCTCTAAAGCAGCTGTCGGAAAAAGTGTCACGTTAGATTATTCCGCAGCTTCTCGTTTTTTTAATGCGGTGCGCAGATGCTCTCGATCGTCAAAATGGTGTTTCGTGGTGCCTATGATCTGATAATCTTCATGCCCTTTCCCCGCCACCAGTAAAACATCCCCGCTTCTAAGCACAGTAACGGCTAACTTAATAGCATCTGCGCGTTCTTGGATAACGCAATAGCCGCTGCACCCTGCTTTGGCATCCTCTGGGCTCAAATTTGTTGCACCGGTTTTTACGACCCCTGCGACCATTTGCCGGATGATTTCTGCGGGGTCTTCAGTGCGCGGGTTATCTGAGGTTACAAATGTCAATGTAGAGGCACGAACCGCCGCTGCTGCCATCAAAGGACGTTTACTCGTGTCACGATCTCCACCGCATCCAACAATGCTAAGCAAGCGCTTCGGTTTGAGCGCGATTACCGCCTCAATCGCTTTCTCCAAGGCATCAGGGGTATGAGCATAGTCAACGAGGATTAAGGCATCCAGCGCATTTTCGACTCGCTCAAGGCGGCCTGGAACTGGTTGAAACTGTGCCAAGCACACGGAAGTTTCCGCAGCACTCATTCCCATCGCCAGACCTGCCCCCATAGCGCAGCATAGGTTCTCTAAATTGAAAGAACCGATCAGACTTGAATGCAACTCCACCGTGGCAGCGGGGGTGTGGATTTCAGCCTTAATTCCAGCAAGACTAAACTGTGCGCTGACAACCCTGACATCCGCCGCTGAAGTGTGACCAGGTCTAGAATCAACTAGAAGCGCGGTAGGAATTTCGCTCGCAAGGCGCGCACCATAGGGGTCGGCGACATTAATGACAGCCTTATGGCACCCGCATCCATGCGCGCCATTAAACAGGCTGGATTTCGCTTTATAATAAGCTTCCATATCGTGATGATAATCTAGATGCTCTGGAGTTAAATTGGTGAATATTCCAAGATCAAAATCCAGTCCGGCGACCCGTCCTTGTACTAGGGCGTGGGATGAAACTTCGAGGGCGAGAGCGTCTGCACCTCGAACTTTAAACGCTGCCAGCATCTGGTACAGACTCAAAACATCAGGAGTTGTGTGGCTAGACTTAAACACTTTCCCGCGCATACGATTCGAGATAGTTCCAATCAAGGCGGGATTCAGCCCTCGAGCCCGCATTAGAGCATCAAGCATATATGTGAGGGTAGTTTTGCCATTAGTGCCAGTAACCCCGGCGATATACATACCTTGCTGAGGATAAGCATAAAACGCACGCGCTGCACATGCGATGGCACTACGCACATCGGTGACACCAATTATGGAGATATCAGGATTGATAGCCGTTAAATCTATCTGAGGTGGCTCTTCTACCACCAGCGCACATGCCCCAGCAATTACTGCCTGCTTAACGTAATTATGTCCATCCGTGGTAACTCCGCGTACAGCAAAAAACACGCTGTCTGGTGTGACACAACGCGAGTCCACACACAGGCTTTTGATTTCCACCCCGTGCATATCTGCACCAACTACTGTAGTCAGGTAAATGTCGTTACGTCGAAATTCGCTTAATAGGGTCGAAATATTCATACACGCGCTTTCTCCGTTTTCCGGCAGCTATCCCAGTGGTTGTAGCAACACCTGCAAACGGGTGTCGGGATCAACTTTATTACCTGCTACTGGTTTCTGCTCCACTACACGGCCATATCCTTCAATATGGATGTTAAGATCTGTCTTTTCCATTACTTGCAACACTTGCCGCGCACTCATGCCGATAAAATCCGGCATAATTCCAGCTTCGCTATCAATCTGCAACAATCTCGGGCCTAAAGGTGTGAAGGATAAGTTCGTTGCTTCCAAATTGGGTTCAAGCTTGGCCGCTACGCTCGTTAGACTGGCTGTGCGCTGCACATGCATATAGCGCAAACTCTGCTCCACTATTTCGGCAAATACCGGCGCTGCCAAAACGCCCCCATATGCGTCACCATCAGGCTCATCGAGGGTTACCAACACGACAATGCGCGGATTCTCCGCCGGCGCAAAACCGACAAAAGAGCTAACGAATTTATCCGGAGAATACCCGCCTGTCACGGTGTCGACCTTTTGTGCCGTACCCGTTTTACCCCCGACTGCAAACCCGGACACCTGCGCCCTGGCTCCAGTCCCTTCGGTTGTAACCCCTATCATCATCTCACGCAGTTGCGCCGCTGTTTGCGTACTGATTACTTGGCGCTTAACCTTACGTGGTATTGTCGTTATCTGATCATTAGTGTGGTCAACAATTTTTTCCACCAAATGCGGGGCCATCAACTCTCCCCCATTTACCACTGCACACACCGCCAGCGCCAACTGCAGCGGTGTGGTGGTAACCCCTTGACCAAAGGCAACAGCGGCAAGATCAATAGGGAACCAGCGCGATGCAGGATGGAGAATTCCACCAGCTTCACCATCGAAGCCAATGCCAGTCAGCTCGCCAAAACCGAATTGACGCAGATAATAATGAAAGCGTTCTATCCCGACCCGCTCAGCTATTTTTGCCACTCCAATATTGGAGCTGTACTTCAATACATCCCTTACCGGCAGAACTCCCATAGCTTTGTAGTCATGGATAATTTTACCCCCAACCTTATAGGACCCTCTGCCACAGTCTATCGTGGTATCAGGTCCTACCACTTCCTCTTCCAGAGCAGCGGCAAGGGTAAAAAGTTTGAAGGTGGAGCCGGGCTCATACGTATCGCAAACTATGCGATTACGCCGATGCCCAGCTGAATAACTCCCAAAATTGTTGGGGTCGTAGTCAGGATATGTGGTCATGGCAAGAACATCACCACTGTTCGGCTCCATCACCAGTACGGTACCGAAGCGTGCCCCGGAGCTGTCAACCGCGTTCCTGAGTTCACGCTCTGCAACATGCTGGATCACCTTATCAATACTCAGGTATATATCCCGTCCAACCTTACCTTTAACTACGCTGCGACTGCTGCCGAAACTTCTGCCTGTGGCATCTTTACGACTTACGAGGTAGTGTTCTCCCCCAGCCAGGATTGAATTATAGTATCGTTCCAATCCTTCAAGCCCGTGGTTGTCCACCCCAGAAAATCCAACCACTTGGCCAGCCAGTTTTCCATTGGGGAACCACCGTTTATGTTCCTTGGTTCCTTCGACTCCGGGTATCCCCAAGGCCTCTACTCTGCGCGCCTGCTCCCTGGGCACATGGCGACGTAGCCAGACAAAGCGTTTATCCAAATGTATTTTCTCTAACACCTCATTCGGATCTAGCTCCAGGACCCGAGCCAGATCCTCTGCATAGGCACGATATGCCTTGCTAGTCACCGGAATATCCAGCTCCAACCGCATATGCGTCGGATCCAGATAAAAAGAATCAGCCTCAAGAGAGAGTGCCAGAGGTTCTCCACTACGGTCATATATCGTGCCACGTTGCGGCGTAAGTCTAATTATTTTCTGATGCTGACCGACTGCGCGCTCGCGCCATTCATCCGCACACAATACCTGCAAATAAAAAGCCCGTCCGATCAGGGTCGCCGCCAACAAAACGAACAGGACTGTAAAGCCAAGAATGCGGCGTCGAATTGCAGTGAGCTCTTGCCTTTTAACTGCAGGCCCCTGCCGCGGTATTGGCCCTTTAGATCGTGATGGTTTCTGCGATTTCAACGCTACCTTCTGACCGATATATATTCTGCTCCGCAGCGCTACGCTCTATTGAGCCGCCATCGAGTTTCTGACCCTTGATTTGCATGAAGAACGTCTGAGGTGGAACCGGCAGACTCGCTACATACAGTATCGTGCTGATCACCACCAGCGCCGATAACGTAACAAACAGGCCCAGTCGTCCCTTGCGCCGCCGCAGTTGCCGCTGCCTCCAGAGGTCATTCAACTCGTTCCATAAATCTTGTTTTTCTGCAACATCTCTACTGTTCATAGCCTCTCCCCCCTAGCGTCGCTACGGTTATAACCTGACCGGGATCTGGCTGCTGCAAGCCCAGACGCCGTATTGCAACTCCTTCGATATATTCTGCGCTGCTATATCTAGCTACAGCGACCTGGAGTTGCTTGTTGGTATAAGCATGCTTTCGAATCTGGCTTTCCAGTTGGGATATTTCATATTCATGCCGGGTGACTTCTGTTCTGAGCCATACATGAAATACGCCGATACAGAGTAGAAGAAGTATCGCCGTAATCGCGGTGGTTACTCGCACCCTCACCTGCATTATCCCCGGTGGGGACCAGACCATATCAAGCATCACTCACTCCCTGCTCTTGTTGTGACAGTTTTTCTACACCCCGCAGAACCGCGCTGCGCGCACGCGGATTATGTTCTATCTCAGCACTTTCGGCCCGTACCCCCTTACGGGTAAGTAACTTTACCCGTGCTTGCTTATTACACACGCACACCGGAAGGCGTGGAGGACACTCACAGGTTTGGATCAGAGCGCGAAAGAACTGCTTAACTATCCTATCTTCCAAGGAATGAAAACTTATGACTGCAAGAACTCCCCCTGGGCGCAACATCTCTAAGCCCCGCTCCAAACCCTCTTTCAAAGAACCGAGCTCATCGTTAACATATATGCGCAGAGCCTGAAAAACCCGTGTCGCCGGATGAATGCGCTGTGGCTGTTTCCCAACACGAACTGTATTTCTCACCAATTCGGCTAGTTGCAATGTGGTTTCTATTGGAGAATCAACACGCACTTGTTCGATCCTGCGTGCGATCCTCTTAGCCCAGCGTTCTTCGCCATATTCTTTAAATATGCTGCCAAGTTCTGTAGCAGTAAGTTCATTCACTACCTGTGCTGCAGTAATCCCTTTGGTTTGATCCATGCGCATATCTAAGGGAGCGTCGTGTTGAAACGAAAAGCCTCGCTCATGACAATCGAGTTGATGCGAAGACACTCCTAAATCGAGCAGGATGGCGTCACATGAAGCAAACCCTTCTGCCCTGAGGACCTCAGCCAACTCCGCATAATTTGCCTGATGCAACGTTGCCCGTTCGCCAAAGGGTGCCAACCGTTTTGACGCCGCCGCCAGCGCCCGCGTGTCTCGATCCAAGCCGAGCAAGCGCCCGTCAGGTCCAATTTCTTCAAGGATATGGTGACTGTGCCCGCCTCCACCAACCGTCCCATCAACAACTACTGCTCCTGGGAAAAGATGGAGCAATTCGAGGACTTCATGCAGCAATACCGGCTCATGTCTAAAATCTGTATCTTCCATCAGAATCCCAGTGAACCAAGTTGGTCTATCATTGCATTCAACCGCTCTTCTGAACGCTCCATCTGCTCGACAAAACGCACATGACTCCACAGCTCCAGCTTGTCCGAAAGTCCGACGATGACGACCTCTTTCTCCAACCGCGCTATAGAGCGCAAAGATGCGGGGATAGCGATGCGCCCCTGTGCATCAAAACCACTCTGAGCCGCAGGGCTGATACGACTACGGTAAATCACATCTTTATCCGCACCATTAGGCATGGCCTCGACATCAGCCTTGATTTTTTCCCAGCGTGAAAGAGGATACGCCACCAAAGCTTCACGGGTACGCGTGACCACAAGTTGGGTGTCACCAAACTCTTCTTGCAGCAGGGTGCGCATCTTTGCTGGAATGCTCAAGCGCCCCTTTGCATCTATATTATTGAAGAATTCTCCTGTAAGCCCCACTACTCGCACCCCTCAATACACTTTTTGACACATTTTGACACAAGTAGATCTGACTATAGCCTTCGCCGATATGCGTGTCAAGATATGAGAAGGGCTAAATCATGGCTAAGGTGGAATAATTAGCAGTGCAGATAAAATGAGGGAAAGCGAAGGCATCCGCTGTGTAAACACCTGAATATACAAGCATTTATTGCGAAATTTATTTACGTATCAGAAAATGACTAACGCAGAAACGCGCGACGACCAGAGCTTTAATAGGTTGGCAAGGTGGAGACTGGTGGGGGGAAAACAAAGGGTGATGAGAGACCCCCGTTGCAGCGATTACTTTTGCTGTTCGCGCGGAGCTTTGGCCAGCGGGGGGGGGGACTTGGGGTAAAACAGCCTAGGGTAAAACAGTAGAAGGGAGGTGTAATTCAATCATCTCTATACGATGCATCACTACCTTGTGCGCAGTCAGGGTTATATCGTCAACCTGGCAGCTCTGTCCTTCTTCGGGGATATTTCCGAGTCGCGAAAGCATCAGGCCAGCCACTGTAGTTGCCTCATCTTCGTTTATCTCCCGGTTAAAACGGCGATTAAACACGCGCAATGAAGTTCCACCATCAAGAAGATAAGCGCCACCACCAATGGCGGTGATACCCGGTTCCTCCATATCATATTCATCCTGGATCTCTCCTACGATCTCTTCCAGAACATCTTCCAAGGTGACAATTCCTTCAACGCCGCCGTACTCATCCAGCACCACGGCAAGATGTACTCTGCGACGTCGAAACGCCTGCAACAACGCCTGCACCTGCTTTACTTCGGGGACAAAATAAGGCTCGCGCATCACTTTGAGCATGTCGAATTCATCTGATTTGTTGATATAGCGCAAGATATCCTTGGAGTGAATCAATCCAACTATATTATCGGTATTGCCTTTGTACACGGGAAAACGCGAGTGGGTCGCCGATGTAATCTGATCCAGAATTTCTGTAAAACTGGCGCTAAATTCCACCCCGTCAACCTCGGTTCGAGGAATCATCACATCACGCACTCTTATCTGTGATAACTCGAACACCCCATGTAACATTTTATGCTGTTCCCCTGGAACAGATCCAGCTTTCGCTCCCAGAGCAATCATCGTCTGAATTTCATCGGCTGTCATAGGAGGCTGATCAGAGTCTGCTTTCAGCAATTTTGTCAGCACGAGGGAAAATCTGGTCACCAGCCATATAAAGGGGGTTAGAAACCATAAAATCAACTGAATGGGCCGCCGCATAACAAAAGCAACTAGTTCAGCACGGCGAGCCGCAAAAGTCTTCGGGCAGACCTCCGATAGAATCAAAACCATGGGGGTTAAGACCGCAATAGTAATCAAGTCTCCCCGCTCGCCGTAAATCCGAACAAAAAACGTAGTTGCCAGCACCGATAGCGCGATATTGACAACATTGTTTCCTATCAACAACCCACCTAGCAGCCAATCTGGGCGCTGTAGCATCTTGCTGAGTTCCGCAGCACCCGGGTGTTTTTTCTCCACCAGATAACTTACCCTGCTGCGGTCAAGGGCCATAAGTGCCGTTTCAGAACCAGAAAAAAACGCGGACAGCGCAAACAGCAAAAGCATTATGGCTAAATCAAGCCACATTTGTTCTGACATAAACCGTTACCCCTTGAAAAAAATTGAGCAGACTATTAGAGGCCGCATATGCCATATTGTAGCCTAGTCGCTTTCAAAAAAGCAATTGGCACATGTGCGCACAACAGGTTATTATCCCTTGTTCTCTTACATGCAACTACACTGCACACCAATTGTCCACCTGAGTGGCTTTTACCTCGGCGCAAACGCAGAACGGTAATACCGTGCCAAGCTGAGCAATCACCATCTTCCCTCTGTCATAGTTACTGGACTAATTATGCCCTCCAGACCCGCAAAATCTCCCCAGCAACGCCATAGTGAACTATGCCGTCAGCTTCAGCAGCACAGTATTTCATACTATAGCTTTGCCAACCCGGAGATCACTGATGCACAATACGATATGCTGTTTCAGGAACTCCTGAAACTAGAGCAAGAGCATCCTGAGCTGATTACTGCGCAGTCCCCTTCGCAGCGCATCGGCGCAGAGCCGCTGGAAAAATTTACCTCGGTAGAACATTTTGCCCCCATGCTTTCCCTCGACAACGCTTTTTTAGCCGGACACCTGCGCGACTTTGACCGTCGTGTCCGTGCGGGAGAACCTGACAGTCATACATATCTGTGCGAACTCAAAATGGATGGAGTCGCTGTAGCTCTGAGATATGAACACGGAACGCTAGTACGTGGGGCAACACGGGGCAACGGCGTCAGTGGCGAAGATATCACCAGCAATATCCGCACTATTGCGTCCATACCGTTGCAACTGCAACATGACTATCCGGAAATAATGGAAGTACGTGGAGAGGTATATATGGATACAGATGCCTTCCAAACATTTAACGCACAGCGCCAGGAGGACGGCCTCACGGTGTTCGCCAATCCACGCAACGCCACCTCCGGTAGCCTGCGCCAGCTCGACCCGCGTGAAACCGCCAAACGCCCTCTCAATATATTCTGCTATGGAGCCGAAATCGTTGTAGGGGAGAAACCCGCAACCCAGCACGAATTACTCCACAAGCTGCGACACTGGGGCTTGCGCATCAACCACGCCCACCTATACCTGGAAACAAATATGGAAAAAGTGCTCGACCTATGCGCCACCCTCGAATCGGAACGAGAACAGCTGAACTATGAGATCGACGGTGTGGTGATAAAGGTCAATAGCCTTGCAGCCCAACAGAGCCTCGGCGCCACCAGTCGCGCTCCCCGTTGGGCCATTGCATACAAGTTTGCGGCACGCCAGGCGCACACAACCCTGGAGGCAGTAGCTTTCCAAGTTGGGCGCACCGGTGCCATCACCCCGGTGGCATCTTTGCGCCCGGTACAAGTTGGCGGGGTGACCATCTCTAGGGCAAGCCTGCACAACTGGGACGAAATTGCCCGCCTCGACATCCGTATCGGCGATCATGTGGTGGTCGAACGTGCCGGAGATGTAATCCCCGACGTGGTTAAGGTTCTGACCGAACAACGTAGCGGCGCAGAAAAACCGATCCCCATGCCCGAGCACTGTCCAGTATGCGGCGCCCCAGTGGCAAAACTCCCCGATGAAGTGATTCCACGCTGTCAGGGACTTGAATGCCAGGCGCAACTAAGTGGACGCCTGAAGTATTTTGTCTCGCGCCAGGCCATGGATATTGACGGAATAGGGGAAAAACTCATCGCCCAGTTGGTGGAAGCAGGTATGGTCGCTAACATCGCCGACATCTACACCTTGAAGGAAGCAGAGCTTCTTACCCTCGAGCGGATGGGGGAGAAAAAGGCGCACAACATCCTAAGCGCTATTGAAGCGAGTAAAAAGCGTCCTTTGCATCAACTTCTCACCGGTCTGGGGATTCGCCATGTCGGGGTACATGCTGCCAAAATCCTAGCGCGTGAATTCGGCAGCCTCGAAGCACTGCAACAGGTTGACGCTCAAACACTGGAAAACATCCACGAAATAGGACCGCAGATCGCAGCGAGCGTGGTTCATTTTTTCGCCAACCCCGCCAACAGGCAGGTGTTCGAACGACTGCACCTACTTGGAGTACAACTCGAAGATCTTGCGACCAGCCAACCTTCAGATCAGCACCAAAGGGTTTTAGCGGGGATGCACGTGGTTATTACCGGAACCTTGGACACCTTAAGCCGCACTGAGGCTAAAGAACTAGTTGAAAAACACGGCGGGCGAGTCAGCGGCAGTGTGAGTAAAAACACCAGCTTCGTGGTCGTGGGTGAAAACCCCGGGAGCAAACAAAAAAAGGCCGCTGAATTGGGGATTCAACAGCTCAGCGAAGCTGAGTTGCGCCAGCGTCTTGCTTAAGTAAACTACGCAGTTATTTGACTACACAGCAATATTACCAATAAAAACTGTTCTTCGATGCTGCTCGTATGGCAGCCAGAAAGGATTTGTGTCTCATGGAATGCATGCGCGCACGCATAAAAGTCGAGGGGTTGGTTCAAGGGGTGGGCTATCGCGCCTATGCTGCCGAAATCGCCGCTAGGCTGGGATTGAACGGTTGGGTTCGCAACCTACTGGACGGCAGCGTCGAAGCCCTGCTGGAAGGGGACGAGAAGATGGTGCAACAAGCCATTACTGCCTGCCGCATCGGACCTCCGCGTGCCAAAGTTGAACACATCAGTATTGATATATCTCACAACGACATAGCCGAAACCACCCCAGAGTTTGAGCGCTTCACCATCCGCTATTGATACAAGCGCAGCAGCTGGCAGGATACCTTGCCACCAGAGCGTTGCGGAGCCTCAAGCGGGTTTCAATCCTTAGGTTCGCGTTGTAGCTCCAAGGCGCGGCTGTAGGCTTCGCTACCAGATATCGGATGAATCCGCGCAACCTCCTTGGAAACTTGGCGCAGAGATTGGTCGCCACCCTTAAGCAAACGCAGAAGAGTTTCCTCCACGCTCTCGCACACCTCGGGTTCTGGCTGTGCGCGGAGCAACAAAACAATCTCCCCCTTGACCCTCTGGGTACTGAAATACGCGTGTGCCTGTGCCACCTCCCCGCGAAACAACTCCTCATGCACCTTGGTCAACTCGCGTGCTACCACCAATTCGCGCTTTGCGCCCAGATGGGTGGAGATATCCTCCAGCGATGCGAGCAAGCGATGGGGTGCTTCATACGCCACCAAGGTGTGATTCAGCTCCCCCCAGCGCTGGAGAAACGCCACCCGCTCCGACTTCTTCGCAGGGATAAAGCCCACAAAGGTAAACATATCCGTAGGCAGCCCTGCCGCACTCAATCCCGCAATGACCGCACTGGCACCCGGAACCGGAACAACCCTGATCCCCTTTGCAATGCAAAGCTGCACCAGCATACTGCCGGGATCACAGATGGCCGGGGTTCCCGCATCACTGATAAGGGCGATATCATCCCCCTTAAGCAGGCGCTCGACCAGTTGCTCCCTCTTCTGCATCTCATTGTGGGAAAAACACGAAGTAAGTGGGGTAGCAATACCAAAGTGGGTAAGCAGTTTGCGGCTATGGCGCGTATCTTCGGCGGCAATCACCGCAACTTCGCCCATAATCCGCACTGCACGGAAGGTGATATCCTCAAGGTTGCCTATCGGGGTTGCGACTACATACAGCACCCCGCTCCGTTGTTCCGCGTCCGTATCCATCTTGTGCGTATCCATCCCGGCCTTTTCCATCTTGTGCACATCCAAGTCAGACATCCACAGCCTCAACTTCGACCAGCCACACAGCGGCACTGGCGTCGCTAGGCATGCGCCAGTCCCCACGCGGAGACAGGGCCACACTCCCCACCTTCGGGCCATCCGGCACACATGAACGCTTGAACTGCTGCGAAAAAAAGCGGGAATAGAAATAAATGAGCCAGCACTTGATCTCTGCAGGTGAATATTTATCGGCGAACGCTACACGCGCCAGATACATAACCTTGCGCGGGGCAAACTGATTACGCACCACCTGAAACAGAAAAAAATCGTGCAGTTCATAGGGGCCAACATGCGCCTCCGTCAACTGCTGGATAGCCCCGTCCTCACTGGGGGGAAGCAGCTCTGGTGAAATGGGGGTGGCACAAATATCCATAAGTATCTCTCTCTCAGACCCAGAGAACTGACTCTGAGCGCACCACTCCACCATGTAGCGCACCAGCGTCTTAGGTACGCCACAATTCACACTGTACATAGACATGTGATCGGCATTATACGTACACCAACCCAGCGCCATCTCAGACAAATCGCCGGTGCCGATAACCAGCCCCCCCTGTTGATTGGCTATATCCATCAAAATCTGGGTGCGTTCACGCGCCTGCGCATTTTCGTAGGTAATGTCCTGCACATCCTCAGCATGGCCGATATCGCTGAAATGCTGGCGCACTGCTGCATCAATACTTATTACCCGTTTACTCACGCCTAAATAATCTATCAGCTGTTCCGCATTATTCCGGGTTCTGGCGGTGGTGCCGAAGCCCGGCATGGAGATTCCAATAATGCCGCTGCGTTCCAAGCCAAGCAGCTCAAACGCACGCACCATTACCAACAGCGCCAAGGTGGAATCAAGCCCGCCGGAGACCCCAACCACGGCGCAGCGCGAGCCCGTATGCCGGAGCCGCTGCGCTAAGGCTGTAGTCTGAAGCGCGAAAACCTCCTCACAGCGTGCGGAGAGTTGCGCACCGTCTGACGGCACAAAGGGATTACGCGCTACAGCACGTTGAAGCTCCCCACCCGCCCAAGTACCAACGGAGCACGCCACGCGCCTGAACTCCCGCACAGGGCGTGAAGCGGCAAAGGTGTTGTTGGCGCGGCGCTCTAGAGTCAGACGCTGTAGATCAACATCAGCGCTGATCATTTTATCCGCAAAGCCAAAACGCTCGGACTGTGTCAGCAGCGTGCCATTCTCGGCAATGAGGCAATGACCGGCAAACACCATATCAGTGCTCGACTCTCCAGCCCCCGCTGAAGCATACACATAGGCGGCAAGGCAGCGCGCCGACTGCGCTTCCACCATCTGGCGCCGATAGTTCGCCGCGCCAAGCACTTCCGAACTCGCCGCCAGGTTGCAGATCAGGCTGGCTCCAGCCTGCGCCATCGCGCCACTACCGGGATTAGCGCTCCAGGCGTCCTCGCAGATCTCCACCCCTAGGCAACACTCTCTATTGTGCGGGTTCGCAAACAACAGATCTTCGCCGAACGGCACCTCAACACCCCCAACACAGATCGTTGCGCTAGTGCGCGTGTTGGCACTGGCAAACCAGCGCCCTTCACTCGACTCCCTAGTATTGGGGAGAGACGTCTTAGGAACAACGCCGAGGATAGAGCCGTTATTAATTACCACCGCACAATTAAACAATGTACCGCCCTGCGCCAGCGGTGCGCCGACAAGCACAACCACGTCTGATCCAGCACTTATTTTAGCTAAGCGCAGCAGCGCCAACTCCACCTGCTCAAGCAGAACCTGCTGAAAAAACAGATCGGCGCAGGTATACCCGCACAGAGCCAGTTCGGGGAACACCACCACCTGAATTTTTTCTGCTGCTGCCCGCTGTACCAGCGCAGATATCTGCTTGAGGTTGAATGCCACATCCGCTACCCGCAGTTGCGCAGACGCCGCCGCCACGCGCAAAAAGCCCAGATCAAACTGCTGCACCTGTTTCATATTTTATATTCTCACCTTGTTGGCCGTTCGCAGATACCCCTGCATCAAAGACCGAATGCATCCGTTATATGCTCCACCGTATATTTCCCTGCACACCCTTCACCGTCCCCATCCAGGTTTGGTATTGCCTTGGATTGCAGCATGATTCCCATAACATCAAAACGTGGCTGATACTTGCCCGCAGCGGGGTTCTGCTGCAAATAAAGCTGCGCGGTACGAATAATCTGGCGCTGTTTGCGTGCATTAACCGCCTCTGCAGCACAGCCAAAAGCGGTACTGCGCCGTGTCTTTACCTCCACAAACGCCAGCATGGTGCCGCGGCGCGCAATGATATCAATTTCACCGCAGGGGTTGGAGTAGTTGGTCGCCACAATGCGATACAAGCGCCGACGCAGATAGCGCACCGCACACTGTTCCCCCCACTTCCCCAACTTTAAACGAGCAAAACTCACAAAAATACTCCGGTTTCAGTGACGCAATACTGCCACACGCTCCATTACTGCAACGCAGTTATTGCATCTACTCCACCTTAGAGCAAGAAAAGTTTCGTCTATGTACGCGCAGAAGCAATCCCTTCAACATTAAAACAGTTAATTTGTTAAAAAATTTCTGGTATAGATATCCCACATTGAAAACTTACAAGCGTTTACCTGTCTAACACGTATTGCCTCCGCTGATGCACTGCTACATCGGCACTGCAATCTATATATTTCAGGTTCGTAAGCAGAATCTATGAACATACTCCGGTTCTGGTAACTTGCCAAGCTCATGATAAAAGGGTGTTTGCAGGTCTTTCAGGGTTCAGAAACCGTGCCTCTTTCTCATAGTGATTTTGCTGCGGAATATGCAATTAACAAAATACCGTCATTGTGGGCTTGACCCGCAATCTCACCCGAACACCAAAGCCTCTCCTTTTAGGGGGGATCCTGAATCAAGTTCAGGATGATGGTGCGGAGTCCAGGATGACTGGGGCGGGGGTGCGGCACTGCAACATATAAAAACACAGCGAGACCACTTCTGCTGCCTGCCCTCAGGTTATGCGGAGAAGGTATATTTCAATAAATAACGTTGAATTCTGGTGAATAAATGGCATTAGATTATGGCCGCTATCGGCTAACAAGTGTGATGAAGGATCAGGCGCAGCTCCCCCCTTATAAAGGCTCAACATTTCGAGGGGCCTTTGGTGGAGCACTAAAAAAGGTCGTTTGTGCGGTGCGTAAGCAGGAATGTGACGAGTGCCTGCTCAGAGGGCGCTGCGTTTATGCCCGCACCTTTGAATGTTTCAGCGCTGCGCACACATCCAATCAGACCACAAAACCGCATGCGCCCCACCCACCCCATCCATACATTATTGAGCCACCCCTCGACGAAAAGATGGACTACGCTGCCGGAGATTCCTTCGACTTCGATCTGATTTTATTGGGCGAATTCAACGACTACCTCCCTTACTACATCTACGCCTTCGAGCAAATGGGGCAACAGGGAATCGGCAAGCACAGCAACGGCCAACGCGCGCGCTTTGAATTACTTACCGTAGCCTCTGCCGGACATGAGCTTTATAGCCATACCCAACGCCAACTCCAGGTCGATATTCCCCCTGAACGCTTGCAGTTTACGCCATACACCCAAGCCGCCCAAGGGATGTTACAGCTCGACTGCGTTACCCCGTTACGCCTTAAATCTAACAACAAATTCAGCTCTTCTATCACTTTTGAGATTTTAGTGCGCGCAATGTTGCGCCGTATCTCATCAACCTTTAATTGTTACGGTGATGGCGAGCCTGACATCAACTATCGCGGTCTTGTGGCTGCCGCCAGAAAAATTTCAGTCCATGACGATCAACTACACTGGCAAGACTGGAAGCGCTACTCCAACCGTCAAGAGCAAACCATGCTGATGGGCGGACATGTTGGCACTATCACCTTTCAGGGTGAATTTTCTCAGTATTTGCCGCTACTTGAACTAGCGCAGAAATTACATATCGGAAAACAGACCGCATTTGGCCTTGGAAAAATAAAATATTCTATCCAGTAACATAAAGTAACAAGGAGAGTCTCAACATGAACCTTGATGAACGACGCTTATTGGTGTTAGCAGCCCTACTCCACGATATCGGCAAGTTTGCCCAACGCGCAAAACGCCCCAAAAGTAATGACGACGTAGGCTACTGTCCCATTGACAGCAAAACCCAGCGGCCCGGATATCTGCATGTATTGTATACCGATTATTTTATCGAGCACGATCTCCCCCTCCCTCCAGAATTAGAGCCCAAACGTTCCACCCTGGCGCGTTTAGCTGCGGCGCACCATAAACCGGCCGCCGACAACCCCTATGAGCTCGCCATACAGATGGGCGACCGATTATCGGCGGGAGCCGACCGTATTAACGCTGAAGGTGAAGATGGCAACCACATACATGCACGCTTGGTCAGCATTTTTGACCAAATCAATCTGGAAAAAGATACCAACTGGGATGATATTCCGGCTGAAAAGCGCCATTACTATCCGCTCCAAGCCATAGACGAACTCGAAGCTGCCTTCCCATTAAAGCGTGAGCAAGCAAACAAAAGTGATTATGCGACCTTGTTCCAGAAATTCACCGCTGATTTAGAACAACTCCCGCTTGATTTTGGTATTGATCATTACATCGCCTCGATAACTTCTTTATTAGAAAAATACACCTGGTGTATCCCCTCCAGTACCTACAAAACCATGCCGGATATCCCCTTGTATGACCACTCAACCACCACCGCCGCATTGGCACAGGCGTTAGCGGTTTATCAGGCCGAGACCGGAGTTGCGTGTGGGGCCAAGCAGGACAGCGAACATAAGTTTTTACTGGTGGGTGGCGATCTATCTGGCATCCAAAAATACATTTTCGGGATAGACAAATCCCATGCAGCCGGAGTTGCGAAGATGTTTCGCGCACGCTCCTTTTATATTCAGATGATCACCCATACGGTGATTTTAGATATCCTGAAAAAGCTAGAGCTGCACCAAGTCGCTAAAATTATGGATGCGGGCGGGCGCTTCATCCTGCTCGTTCCAGCCACACCGCGCGTCAAAACAACGCTAAAAACCCTCGAATACGAATTACAACAATGGTTCTACACCCAATTCAACGGGATAATCAGCTTGAATTTCAGCTATCAGATCGAAATGACCGAAGCCGAGCTTCAGCAAAACAAATTCAAGGACTGCCTGGATAGGTTCAACGACCATCTTGAAGAGCGCAAGCTGCACAAATTCGACCTGCTGTTTGCTAACGGTTGCTCGCCGGTTATCCCCATGGAATCGAGCGACTACAGTCAAAACGGAGTCTGCACCCTGTGCCAGATTCAACCCGCGAATCAAGAGGCCGCGACCCGATATGCACAAAAAAATCACGGCAAACAGCTAACTATCTGCACCGCCTGTCAGAGTTTAATTGATGACGTAGGCACTGAACTTCCGAAGAAAGATTATCTTCTGCTCCAATCTGCAGCGCCCAATTCCACGGCATTACCACTATTTGGCGCGCTAGAGATGAAGTTTGTTAGTTCCCTCGACAGTAAAAAACATCAGGATTGTGTTGATATCCTCAACCTAAACCAACGAGGCAAATTCACCTACCACGCCGTCGCCGGACACTTGCCGACCATTGACGATGGCGACATTGCAAACTGGGATCACCTAGGCATTACCCACAAAAAAGATGGTGAAAATTTCTACAACGACGATCTGATGGAAGAAGGGAAGCCCAAGACCTTTCAACTTCTGGCAGAATCAGCATGCAGAATCGGGCTATTGGATCAAAAAAAGCACGGCAAGAGTCTCCTCGGTGCGTTTAAAGCCGATGTGGATAATCTCGGATTTATTTTCAGCATTGGCCTCGGCGCTCGCATTTCCATCTCCCGTTTCGCCAGCATGTCGCGCATGCTCAATCACTTCTTTGCTAACCACCTCGTGCAACGGATTAAAGACGAAAAGAACACTAAATTTCGTGATGTTTACCTGGTCTTTGCTGGAGGCGATGACCTGTTTCTGCTTGGCCCTTGGACCCGCGTAATTGAATTTGCAGAACAGATTGGCGCGGAATTTCGCCGCTACGTCGGCAATAACGCATACGTCACCCTCTCTGCCGGAATCAGCGTCATGAAACCACTGTTGCCCATGCACACCATCGCCGATGCCGCAGAAGAACTGCTGGAAGTATCCAAAAAGCGTCAGGATAAAGAGGGGAATGACATTAAAAACGGGGTAACCCTGTTCGATACCACCACCAACTGGAACAAATTCAGCACCTTGCTTGAACAGGGCGATGAATATTTTGATTTGCTCGAAGAGGGGAAAGTTACCACCGGTTTGATCGGACGTTTACTTGAATACGGACGCATGTATAAAAAATTCAATGCAGGCGACATACGCAGTGGCATCTACCTGTCACACATGGAATACGACTTTCAGCGCAATTTGAAATTTCAAGACAAAATCGAGCGCGATAATTTTACTGCAGTAAAGCACGCAGATAATCTTAAACATATTACTCAGCCAGTGACTTATGCACTGTATCTCTGGCGCAGCGATCACTAAAAAAGGAGGAACACGATGGGGTTTTACTATGATGACGCAGGTCATTTAAACGCAGGTTTACTAGATGTACAGGCGCAACAGGCTGCCGACAGCTTTGTGCGCGTAAACAACTACAAAGATAAGCTCAATGCTAACCAGTTACGCCGTTTTTACAACGAATGTAAGAACCTGGAAAAACGTTTTTCTTTTGCCAAACAAAAACTCGCAAGCGCAGGCAGCTCGGCTGAATCAGCTTCCGATGCCGCATTTTTGCAAGTTTTCCCGCTGATTAAAATGTTAAAAGCCAAAGTCAGCTATGCCGCAAATCCGAGTAATCGCAAAATCCCCCAAACATTTTCAGAATGGCTAAACACGTCTATTAATGGCATCGAGGACGCAAAAGATTTCGAAGCCTTCTTGTTAAGCTTTGAGGCAGTTGTCGGTTATTGCTACGGTGCAGGTATTAGCTAATACAGAATCAAGGAGATATACAATGAAACTGGAAAATATATATAAAATTCAGGGGAAAATTACCGTCATAACCGGGCTGCACATCGGCGCAGGAAGTGACACCATGGAGATCGGCGGCATGGATCAGCCCATCATTAAACATCCAATCACTGAAGCGCCTTATGTTCCCGGCTCATCAATCAAAGGTAAAATGAGGTCACTTCTGGAAACTCGTTACTTTATCGACCGCGCCGTAACCAGAAAAGATTTTTTGGCCAAAGGAAAACCGTGCAATTGCGGCGAAGCCGATTGCCCCGCATGCACAATTTTTGGAAACACCGCCAAAGATCCCCATACCGGCCCCACCCGTATTATCGTGCGGGATGCAAACTTGACAGCTGAGTTTCAGGAAAAGTTTGTCAGCGGTAATTTACCTATGGAAGTAAAACACGAAAATACCATAGACAGAGTAAAGGGAACTGCCATGCACCCCCGCCCCTTAGAACGTGTACCAGCCGGAGTTGAATTTGAATTTAACATCTCGCTTAAACAGTTCGAAGGTGACGACCCTGCCCTTAAAGACTATGTTCTAAAAGGGCTGAAAATGATTGAACTCGACGCCCTGGGCGGCAATAGCTCGCGCGGATGCGGACAAGTGCGCTTCGATAATTTACAAATAGATGGCAAAGACGTTTCACTTGAGAACATCGAATTATAAGGGGGGAGGATAATGGAAGTTTATCGTTACCTGATAAAGCCGCTCAGTGCATTCTCCACCCCCATGCGCAGCGATACCCTGTACGGTCAACTGCTTTGCGCCGCCGCCGAGCTGGGTGGTGCCAATGCGGTGCATACGCTAATTCAGAAATTTATAGACAAGCAGCCACCCTTTGTCCTCAGCAGTGTATTTCCTGCGGGCACGTTACCCATGCCGATACTCTCCGGCATAAAACGCGCCGATTTCAAGAAATTGGCGCCAAAGGATATGTTTGCGCAACTATCACTTCAAAAAAAGTTCCGCAAAAACAGCCACCTAACTGTCACCGATTGGGATATTCTTTCCAATCAGTTAAGTAGCTTAAAACTCTTTCAGTATCACAAAGATCGCATGCAAGATGCGCAACCATCTAAACCGCAGCAAAAAGCGGCGCGCACCATGCACAACAGCCTCGACCGCAACAACAACAGAGTCATTGCCAATGGGGGGCTTTACAGCGAAGAAGCACACTACTTTTCCCCTGACTACCGCTTTGATCTCTATGTGAAAACGCCTGACACGGAAACGTTCGAAAACCTATTTCACCACATCGCTACAACAGGTTTTGGCGCCGATAGCTCCACCGGAAAAGGTCAGTTTAAATTTGAGCGCGATACCACCTTTGATGCCGCCATGTTTCACCGACAGGGCAACGCCGTCATGAACTTATCTGTATGTACAGCTACTGAAACAGATCAGTTCAGCGGAACCTATAACCTGTTCACCAAACTCGGTAAAGTTTGGAATGGCTTTGGCGAAACTAACCCGTTCAAGAAACCGTTTATGGCATTCACTGAAGGCTCGGTATTCACCCGCATGCCAAACAGCGACTACGTGCTGCGCAATATTCATAGCAACCCCGATTACGTTCAAATCGGCTTGCCACTTACGTTACCCCTAACCCTTGAGGAGGCTAAATAGATGAAATACGCTAACTATATACGCCTCGAAGTACTTACCCCTGTCCATATTGGCAGTGGCGACACCAGTGATCCGCTTGACTACGTAATTGACGCCAAAGATGGGATTGATTACTTCTGCCAGATCGACCTCGAAGCCTGGTTAGAAGATTATCCCGAGCAAGAAGAACTGACAAAAATACTTGACAGGGGCAACCTAGCGGTTATTCGCAAATATATAGCTGAACACCTTGATGCCGACATTTACACCCGCAATCGCGCACGCATTCTCTCCGCTGACATAGCCAAAAAGTATCAGGCGCACATTGCCAACACCGGTAGCCCCAACCAGCTATTGATCGACCCAGCCTTAAAAAACCCCCTCACCGGCGGATTGCTCATTCCCGGAAGCTCCCTAAAAGGAGCCATTCGCACTGCGGTTATTGATTTTTTAGATCAACAGTGGAATCTCAGCCTTAAAAACACTCGCAACCCGCGCGAATACACCCAAGTGTTAGAACGCGCATTAGGCACCATCAGCGATAATGCGTTTAAGCAACTTAAAGTAGGTGACTTTGAAGCCACAAATAGCGC
>CAYPNO010000009.1:0-24628 GCA_964411865.1 uncultured Desulfuromonas sp.
AGTGCTCCCCCTATTTATATATTACCCAAGCTAACGACACGCACATACTCTTTTCTATAGGTGGCGCAACAAACGACGCTGCAATCGTGCAGACAGTTCCCCAATGTGGTGGCTGGCGCAATCATCACACTCAAGTGCCTGCAGATATGCACATCCACGCGGAGGCGCTCCAGAATGCACAAGAGCAGGGGTTAGAACAGCGCATTGCGGATTAACGACATTACGGCGCGAATAGATGCTGCACTCCATAGTACCATGGTCCAGATATTCACACGGAATATCGGTGGTGTACACAATATTACGGTAGAGAATTTTATGATAACAGCAGCGCCCGCAGCGTTTACATACCGCCTCCCATTCTACATTCAACACTTTAGTCGCCCTTGAGGCCTTTCAGAACAGCACCTACTTCCACGATAAGATCTGCCGCAATTGGACTGGTTTCTAACGCAAGAAAGTGTTCAAAACACTCGCAAGCTTGTTCAATTTCGTCAGCATCCATATGCAGATACCCGAGGGTGAGCCACGCTGGAGCACAGCGTTCATCTAGCTCAAGCGCCTGCCGTGCATGCTGCTCGGCGCTGTCTGGCTCCTGCTGTTCATACAGCACATCGGCCATGTTGGCAAAGGCCTCGGCGTCTTGCGAGTCTATCTCCATCGCGCGCTGATACCAGTTTTTCGCCTGCTGGAGATGCCCACTTTCGAAAAATAAATCCCCAAGGGAATTGGCTGCCGCAAGACAATTTTCATCAATCTGCAGTGCTTTATGGAAATACTCTTCAGCTTTTTCACATCCCTGCTCAGCTATTCGCACCAACCCTATGCGTACATTAGCTTCTGCTGCAGCATCAACCTTAGAGAGTAGTTGCCTATAACACTCAACAGCCTGCGCATACAGCTGCTTGGCAAAATATTCATCCCCTAAGGCAAACAGGATTTCAGTTGAAGGACCTTTTTTTTCAAGGCGCTGCTCCAATAAAGCTATGGCCTTATCTTCTATCCCATTTGCACCTAGAGCTTCCGCATAAAGGACTAGCAGATCGTCATCTTCAGAAAATTGTTTGCATCCCTGTTCAAGCAACTTAATCGCCGCAGCGTAATTGCCCTGTTCCATATGATCAAGGGCTAAACAGCTAATCTCTTCGAGCGTCATTGGCGTATCTCTCTTTTTGTGTTAACAGGCAAATGGATGGCGCGCTTCACAACGATAATCTAAAACTGTGCTGACATCAACTCGCACACAGTTCTTCAACCACATCTAGAACAGCCCACGGAGTTGGGGATATCTTAATCACTTCAACCCCTAGACTCTGCGCCAGAGTATATATATCCATATCATCCAGCAGAATATCGGTATCTTCCTTAAACATTACCTCCGGCAACAAGATGGCCCGTCCAAGGTCTAAGCCACGCGCGCGTGCCTCGTTTAAGGAAGAGAGAATATCTCTACCGGTTAGTAAGCCACTCACCGTGACGCGCTCTCCCCAGAACTTGTTGCTCACTGCGTGAACCTGCAGTTGCGCTTGAGCCTGGTGATTAAATTTACGCACGAACGTTTCAAGGGTATGGTATGCGGAACAACCGCATATCAGCGTAGCTCTGACTCCGGCGCAGAACTCGGCTTCCACTTCTGTCAACACCTCGGCGCTCTGATTTTCAAACTCCACTATCATGCCGATCCCATTTTCAATCTGGCAGAAATCTTCGTAGGAGGTATAAGGGGGAAATGGACGCTGGGCGGTAAGGTAGAGTTCATCTGCCGCAAACACAAAGCGCGTACCGGTCTGCGCAAGACAGTGCTGCTGCCAACGCTCAACTTGATCAAGCAGCTCATTAGCCTGCGCCAGTGTCACCATCTGTAGCTCTGGTAAACCCTCACGATAACGAGTCAAACCCACCGGCACAATGGCCAGACTCTCTACCGCCGGATGCAAGCTAAACAAGTCGTGAATGGTCTTTTCCAAAACTTGGGCATCATTTATCCCCGGACACAAAACTACCTGAGTGTGCAGCGCTATCCCAGCCTGCGCCAACTCCTGCACTAAGGGCATAACTGCGGCTCCATCAGCATTGCTACGTCCTAGAAGCTGCGCGCGCACCGTGGCATCGGTACTGTGTACCGATATATACAACGGCGATAATTTCTCGGATTTGATCCGCTCAATGTCTTGACGCTTCAAGTTCGTAAGGCTGATATAGGCACCATAGAGATATGAAAAACGGTAGTCGTCATCTCGGACATACAGGGTGTCACGCATTCCAGATGGAAGTTGCCGAACAAAGCAGAATTGGCAATTGTTAGAACATGCCCGCGGGGATGGATGGCTAAATCCGAATCCAAGTATCTGGTCAGCTTCGTAATCTATATCAAGCTCCCACCACTGGTAATCAGCGGTCTGGATCTCAGCCAGCAGTTGATGTCCATTGGCAGTCAGGCGTTGATAATCAACTACATCATTAACCTCTTCACCATTTATGCTTATAAGGAAATCGCCACCTTCAACCCCAAGCTCTGCGGCGATACTGTCTGGAAAGATGGAATCTATCTGCAACATAGGCTCTTAATGGACTCTGACAGCGATTCTGTAAATTTAGACATTGGCGCTGATATGGTTTGCCTCTCCAAGACTTTTTTTACCCATCTGCGCAGCGACAAAAACACTACAGGCCCCCTGCCGTAACAACAGGGGGCCTGTAACTTAAAAAATCCGCACATAATTTCTTAGTCACGACTTCCGTGGAGTTTAAACAAACCATCCGTTGAGGTGATAGAAGAAACAGCATGTTTGTACAGGAGGAAATCGCCATCACTCTCTACTAAAACACAAAAGTTATCAAACGATTTAATATAGCCTTGCAGTTGCTCCCCAGACATCATGACGATATTCAGTTTCACCCGCTCCTTACGTGCCTGATTCAGATACTGATCCTGAATATTAAAAGGGGTTTTGGCCATGTTTTTTCTCCTTAATTTCATCTGCATCTACATAAAAGTTCATCTGCCCATCTAGCTATAATACCAGAGTCTAAAGGGCTTTCAATCCAATTTATTTCCTCATCGTGGCGCAACCAGGTCAACTGGCGTTTTGCATATCGTCTGGTATCACGCTTTATCTGCTCTGTCGCCTGAGCTAAACTAAGCTCACCGCGCAAGTAGGCGATACTCTGTTGGTAGCCGATTGTACACATCGACTTAAGCTCAGGGCTGTAGCCACGCTGCAGCAGCATGCGTGCTTCTTCCACCAGTCCTTGTTCCAGCATCAGCTCAACCCGCTCCTCTATACGCCGATATAGCTGGGCACGCTCGCAGGTTACAGCTAACTTGAGTGCACAATAAGGGCGTTCGGCAAAACGATGTTCCTCTTGCCAACTTGACATGGTTCTGCCCGTCAGGGCATGCACCTCAAGAGCACGAATAATACGCGTAACATCGTTTATATGCAACCCCTTTGCCAGCTCTGGATCGATCTGCTTCAGACGAATATGCAGGCTTCCTCTCTCCTCTTTTTCCTGCGCATGCCATCTACGCCGCAGCCCCTCATCGCCCCCTGGCAGCGGGGCAAGGCCCCAGATTAGCGCCCGAATATACAGACCTGTCCCACCCACGACAACAGGAAGGTGATTACGGCGGTGAATATCCTCAATAGCCGCGTGGGCCAGCTCACTAAACTCAGAGACGCTGAATGGTTCGTCCACATCAACAACATCGATGCAATGGTGCGCAACCAGGGCGCGTTCTTGGGCGCTTGCCTTGGCTGTCCCTATATCCATATGGCGGTACACTTGACGCGAATCAGCTGAAATTATTTCTATATTATGGTGTGCAGCAAGTTCAAGGGCTAAGGCAGTTTTACCCGCCGCAGTTGGTCCAGTTATTACCAACAGCGGTATTTTTTCTATAGTTTTCATTCCTAGAGAGAACCTTGCGGAATAGGTTTATTGCGTTTAGGTATATCGAAGATTTGCGGTAATATAAGAACACTCTATTTCAACGTAGATATGTAAATCAGGCGTATCAAGTACGAGAGAAAAACTTCTCTACCTCGCGGCGTGGTATTGCATGCACCACTGGACGTCCATGTGGACAGTGACGGTTAAAATCTACTTGATCCATCTGTGACAACAGTGCGCGCATTTCACTCTGATCCAATTTTTCGTTAGCGCGTACCATGCTATGACATGCCATCTTGATTAAGACTTCATCCACTGCCTGGCGCTGTGCCTGTGACGTACCCCAGTTGCTTAAATCGGCTAAGATATCCAGAACAAGGATCGCAACATCATGTTCTTCGAGCAGAAGCGGTAAGGCTTTCAACGCCCAGGTGGTACCGCCAAAAGGTTCGAGCTCGAATCCAAGCTGGGATAAATACTCTACATGTTCGAGCAGTTGCGCAGACTGAGCCTGAGTTAACTCCAACATTAGTGGGAACAATAACTCCTGGCGTTCCACCGCTCGCCGCGCGTATTGTTCCCGCAGACGTTCAAACCCTATGCGCTCATGCGCAGCATGTTGATCAATCAGCACCAAAGAGTCTCCATCAGCACACACAAGGTAGCTGTGAGCGTACTGGCCAATGAGAAGTAAAGATGAAAAATACCCTTCCGGAGCGGTCGCTACACTGCTGCGGCAAGCACTCTGCGCTGTTTGGATCTGAGAAAAACCACCCCCGCCTTGACAAATGTTAACATCTTGCCTTGCACTCCAGTCACTATCACCCTCTGCAACTTGGTCAATATCCAGAATATCCGGTGTATGGGCACGCGAAGTGGGATAGGGGTAAAAAGAAGAAGCGGGTGCGCAAGATAATGCACTAGCATTATCTTCACCACTGGGGAGAAACAAACCCAAATTCTCGGTGGGACTGGCTAAAACACCCCCGTCAGATTCTTGCAGTTCTGCCGGAGACGCTCCTCGATCGAACGTACCCACTTCACAGTTCCCCCGCAGTTGCTGCCGCACTGCACTGGTAATGAAATCGTGTACCAAGCGCTGATCATGAAAGCGCACCTCATGCTTGGTCGGGTGCACATTGACATCCACTTGCGCCGGCGGCATGTCTAAGAACAAGACACAGACAGGATAACGCCCTTTCATAAGCAGTTGCCTATACGCATCCAGAACTGCATGCTTTACTACTGGGTCACGTATAAACCGCCCATTAATATAAGTATACATGGCTTGAGTTGAGGAACGACTGAGCTCCGGCGGAGCTATATAGCCACGCAGGGAAATAACCCCACGTTCACACTCCACACCCTGCAACGACCCAGCAACAGAACGCCCCAGCGCTTCAGCAATACGTTCGAACGCATGTTGTTGGCGAAAGTAATTAAAAACCTGGCGGCCATCGTGGATTAACTGAAACTGAATATGTGGGTGAGCCAGACCAAGCCGCATCACCGTTTCAGTTATACGTCCAAATTCAGTGCTGGTTTTACGTAAAAATTTGCGCCTAGCCGGCAGATTATAGAACAAATCCCTTACTTCAAACATGCTTCCAACCGGAACGCCCGTTTCACGGGTATCGACAACTATCCCCCCTCTTAGCTCAATCTGCATCCCCACTGTTGAACTATGGGGGCGACTGCAAACCTTCAGACGTGACACAGCGGCTATGGCGGGGAGCGCCTCTCCGCGGAAACCAAGGGAACCTAAATTAAACAAATCTTCTTCGGTGCGAATCTTACTGGTGGCATGACGTTCAAAACACAAGAAAACATCATGCTGATTCATCCCTTGACCATTGTCACTCACTCGGATCAAGCGTGCCCCGCCATTAACCACCTCAACAACAATGCTGGTGGAACCAGCATCTATAGCATTCTCCACTAGTTCTTTTACCACTGATGCAGGGCGCTCAACCACTTCTCCAGCGGCTATCTGGTTACACAATTTTTCCGGCAGTATGACTACTTCAGGATTCATATGCCCCCTTTAGAAAACTTATAAAAAAACCGGCTACAGCCGGCTTAAAAACGTTCCCACACATTGCCTAGACTCAATCTTGCCGTTGCTCCAGTCGTTCTAGCATCACTTCAATTCTGCTAAGATGCTGCTCCAGACTTGCGTTGCTATCGCTGATCCCGGCACGACTCAGGCCTAAGTCGCTCGCTACATTTGTTACGGTCGGTATGTCAATCACACGCCTATTGTTCAGAAACGCTTCAAACAGACAGTTAGCTCCAAGTGTATTTATTAAACGGGGTACGCCGGCTGAAAACTTATGGATCGCCTCTACCGATTCACGGGCAAACATCGCATAGCCGGCACCGGCAATACGCAGCCGGTGGCGGATATAGTCTTTGGTTTCCTGTTCTTGCAGAGGGTGTATATGATAGCGCATAGCGACACGTTGCGCTAGCGGTTCATCCAAACGTAGACACTCTTCAATTTCAGGCAGCCCAAAGAAAACTAGGTTAAGCAGTTTTTTTCCAGGAATTTCCAGATTCAAAAGGCCACGAAACTCCTCCATCAAAGCACTAGTCTGCAACATCTGGGCTTCATCAATGAGGACTACTGCACTTCTCCCTTCGGTATGGATTTCCAACAGGCGGTCGTATAACTGTCGGAGCACGGCCATTCGATCTGCGGCGGGTTCTTTTACTCCCATCTGCATCGCGATGCGGGTCAAGATCCAGCTTGGGGTAGCCCCTGAATGCACCATAACCAGCAGAGATGCCTCATACGTTTCCTGTGCCAAGGTATCGAGGATACGCCTAGCCAGCGTGGTTTTTCCAGAACCTATACCACCGGAGATAACCGCGAGCCCGCCACCAGAATCGATTACGTGTCGAATGCGCAATTGCGCCTCTTTGTGCTGTGTGCTTTCGAAATAAAAACGAGAATCAGGAGCATTGGAGAATGGTTCCCTCTCAATTCCGAAAAACGTTAAACAGCTCATTTACTCTCCCTGTTCAAAATCAAGCTACTGAGGGTGCATTCCACCAACCGATACTCTTTTGCTTCATACGTAAGACACTCGAGAGAGGTCATCATTGCTCTCCGAGGCTCCGAGTACTATTTTAAGAGCAGCTGTCTTCTTACTTACCTCGCGAAACGTGGGGTCGTTATCCAAAACCACCTGATAACTTGCGAGTGCATCCGCATGACGGCCACACTCTTCATACAACAAGCCTGTTTCGTAGTACAAAGCAATACGCTCTTCCATACTCAAGCTAGTCGCGCTCAGGCCACAGGTAAGGACTTCCTCTGCTTTATCATACTGTTGCATGGCTTGGTAACATTGGGCCTGCATTGATATACTGGCCACCTTGCGGGCTGGATCGCGTTTGGCCTTAATGAACTGCAACAAGGCATCAGAATGAAGCCCCATTTCCATATATGCTATCCCAAGGTTGTAGGCTGATTCAGTATCTTCTTCTTCTATCTCAGTCAAAATACCAAGTTGTGAGTCTGCTAACTCCGGGACTTCTATATCTAAGCTAAATTCATCCGCCGAGCTTTGACTCAAACCAGAAAGAGACTCATCTACGGCTAACGCCCCCTGCCCTGAGGAAGAACTTAAACTGAATTCGTTTGTAGCTTGCGGAGCAGGCTGAGGTAGAGACGCAGCATCTGGAACAACTTCAGCCTCAGCCCCAAGCTGGCGCAAACGGAAACGTTCAATTTTATCAAGACGTTGTTTCACGTCCGCGTTATCCGGCACCTGCGCGTTGAGGCGTTGGCACCCTTCCAAGGCTTCATCTAAAAGCCCCTGCTGCATATAAAAGTCAATCTCTTCTAGAACGGTACTGACATCAACTTCTGGCCTGACTGGTGCCGACTCTGTGGACGTAGTCGCGTCAGCACCCAAGATGTCAAGCGTGTCGAATTCAAGAACTTCCTGCTCTTCGTCCACGGTATCAAACACGATATCATCAAAACTCATGTTGGCAAAATCTGCGGTATCAGAACTTTCCTCTGGCGCTGAAAGATCCCCCTGTCCCTCATTAGCGCTATGTTCTACAGCACTATCTTGGGCAAAAGGATGTATCAATTCGTCAGCACCGAACGTATCTTCATCACTGACTGCAAAAGCATCAAAAAGTTTTTCCCCTTCACCGAGGTGTTCATATATGGTTCGTAAAGACTTAACAGTATCTCGCTTATCGGGCTGTATTTTATGCAGATGCTCATAGAAAGGTTTGATGTCAGCTACGCGCTCTTCTGCGAAGAAACGATCTTTGGTCTCTTCAAGGGCAGAAAAGCACGCCTCAGTCTCCCCGAGTTCCAACATGACACTAAACAAACGCACACGAGCATCTAGATTTTCCGGCTCGACCTCCACCCATTTGTGCAGACAGTTATACTCTCGCACAAACTCACCGCACCGATGTAGTCCCGCTGCAAGTTGGTCAAGCACTGTGCCATCAGTAGGATACTGATGATAGAGCTCACTCAGAAACTCAACAGCATCAGCAGGTGTGCCAAATTCAAGCATGGCACGTCCATAACCCACTTTAACTTCCACATGTTCCGGCCACAACTCCATAAAGTTCTGGTAGAACAACTCTAGATTTTGGTAATTACCCTTTTGGCGGAGGCGCTTTTCCACGGCATCAAATATGCGCCGTGCCTCCTCTTTCTGACCACTGCGCGCGAGGTAATCCGCCTGTTTTACTGCGGCATTAGCGTTATCTGGATCTAGCTGCCGCATTTGCCCAAGCGTTTCTATCGCTCCACTCAGATCACTACGTACTTCATAATGACGCAAAATAGTACGGTATTCTGCCAGCGCGTTGCCAGTTAAGCCCTGACGTTCATTGAACTTTGCCAGTTTCAGAGTATGGGAAACATTTTCCGGATCAAGCCTCTGCATTTGCTTATATACCGCAATAGCTTTTAGATAAAAGGCGTGATCTGCGTAGTAGGCAGCTACTTTTTCATAGTGGGAGAGTGCTTTATCCACCTCTCCTTTGCGGCTATACAGTTCCGCTAGCTTCTGCCTGCAGCGAAAATCTTTTTCATCCAACTCTAGAATTTTCCCATATTGTTTTATTGCCTTGGCAAGCTGATTTTTCTGCAAAAACTTTTGCGCTGTTTCCAGCAATTTCTCTTTATTGGCCACGAAAACACTCCAATTGGATAGACGTCATTGGGAAAACTAGTATGTAAAGATTTGGTTAGGTTAAAACAGCCGACTCGGCAGGTCAAGAGTATATACAACGAAAAACCTTGGAAAAACATTTGCTTACGCTTTAGAAGGGAAGCTTGGCCTTCATACTGTCCTTACCTTTAATAAGAAAATCGAACTTCCTTCCAGTATAGCAGCATTATTATAGATTTCAAAATCTACGCAGGGAACTTACCTCGGCGGCACTAAGGTGTCGAAAACTCCCGACTGCCAACTTTTGCAGATCTAGAGTGCCAAACCTAACCCGCTTGAGCATACTTACTGAGCACCCTACTGCTTCACACATTCGCCGCACCTGGCGATTTCTCCCCTCGGTAAGGGTTAATTCAAACCAAGTATTTCTACGTGATCTCCTTATTCTGTCGATCTGCGCTGGAGCAGTAATCCCATCTTCGAGCATAACGCCCTGCTCCATACTTTGCTGCGCTACCAAACTTAGCTCACCACTAATTTTGACTTGATAGGTTTTGGGAATGCCGAAACGCGGGTGGAGCAATCTGTTGGCCAGCTCTCCATCGTTGGTGAGCAGCAATAATCCTTCGGTGTTAAGGTCCAACCGCCCTATTGAAAACAGACGCTCAGGGATCTGCACCACCAAATCAAAAACCGTTGCTCGACCCTTGGGATCGTGCGCGGTTGTTACATAACCTAAAGGCTTATTAAGCATAAGATAACGCTTACCTTGTTCTTCAGACAGCCGACGGCCGTCGACTTCCACTCGATCGAGAGAAGGGTTCGCTCGATCACCCACGTTGGCAGGTTTGCCGTTTAGGGTGACCCGTCCCTGCTCAATCCAACGCTCAGCTTCACGGCGTGAAGCCAAACCTGCGCGGGCAATAAGTTTTTGAATGCGCTCGGTGACTGCGGCCTCCTTCAATGCGGTTCTCCCTCTTCTATCTCAAAGTTCATTTCTGGCTCGAATTCTAGTTCATCGGTCTTAAGGTCTCGCAAACTGGGCAAATCTTTCAGGCTATTAAGACCAAAAACCTCCAAAAACCTGGTACTGGTAGCATATACTAGGGGACGTCCGGGAGCATCTTTTTTCCCTGCTACTCGCACCAGATCTTTTTCCAGCAAAGCACGCACTATTCCACCGGCATCCACACCACGCAGAGCTTCAATTTCCGCCCTGGTAACAGGCTGACGATATGCAATAATAGCGAGGGTCTCGGTAGCAGCACGCGACAAATTCATATAGCGGGTCCGTCTTAGCTGCATTATCCAATGTGCATACTCAGGGCGGGTACGTAGCTGAAAACCACCAGCGACCTCTTTAAGAACCACTCCACGCCCATCCAGTTGACATTCATGTTTTAATTGCTGGAGGACAAGGCGCAGCTCCTCTCTATCCACCGCGAATATTTGCTCAAGCTTTTCCATGCTCAAAGCGCTATCACTGCTGAATAAAACTGCTTCGACACATGCCTTAAGGTCAATCATCGAGATGCTCTTTCAGATCAAGCATGTGTTCGATGTCGGCATAACATCCTTTGCGGATCCGTTCTGAGGGATAAAGATATACCATCCCGTGGGGTGAGTGCTGCTCAAAGCGCAGTAGCTGCAGGCGAATCAATTCCAGCATGGCTACAAACTGAACCACCACCTCTAACCGTGTCGTCGCTGCGGTAAAGCTGTGCTGAAAGCTGACACGCTCTTTACCCTGTAAAAGCTGCAACAGCCACCTCACCCCCAAGGTTACGCTAATTCCCCCTCCGTTGATGCGGTGAACCGGCGGCTCAGGTTTAGGATTCATCACGGCACTGAAGGCGAGCATTAAATCGTACACACTGATATCAATCTGAAGTTGTGCAGAAGACGCTACTGAATCTACATCATCCCGCGCCAAAGACGGACGGGGAAACACGTCACGATACAAACGGGGAAATTGCTCCAGTTGCTGTGCCCCTTCTTTATAGCGTTGGTATTCTAACAGCCTTTGCTTGAGTTCTTCCTCTGGATCCCCCCCCTCGTCCTGCTCCGTCTCTATCCTAGAGACTGGGAGCAATATACGAGATTTAAGGTGAAGAAGGGTAGCAGCCATGAGCAAAAAGTCGCTGGCTACATCTATATTCTGCGCTTCCATGTGTGTTAAATATTCAAGATATTGCGCAGTTATGTTAGCTATCTGGATATCCTGAATATCCATCTCGTTCTTTTGCACCAAGTGCAAAAGCAGGTCAAGCGGACCCTCGAACTGACTTAGTTTTACTTCGTAACCAGACTTAGCCATCGTTGTTTGATATTACTTACTGAACAGAAACTGAATAACTGCGTGCACCGCTTCAACATGAGCTCCTGCCAGCAAAGCCACAATAGCATACACCACCGGCCCGACTACGGCTGACCATACCGGGGAAAAGAAAATAAGTCCTATTACGATGAAAAAACCAAAAGGCTCCACCTGCATGAGGACCGCAGCGTAACGCGGTGGTAACAGCGCTGCAAGAACACGGCCCCCGTCTAGCGGAGGGATGGGGACCATATTTATTACCCCCAGAATGACATTTATATACAAACTGAACGCCGCCATCATCAGCAGAGGCTCAGCTATAGACTGCACCCCTAAGGTTTGCAGCATCGCAATAAAATGGACAAGGAGGGCGGATAACCCTGCAAGAATAAAATTGGACACCGGCCCAGATACCGCCACCCAAAGCATATGCCGATGGGGGTTACGTAAATTAGCTTGATTGACGGGCACTGGCTTGGCCCAACCAAAACCCACCAACAACAATGCCAAGGTACCAAAGATATCAAGGTGGCGCAGTGGATTCAGTGTCAAACGGTTCAGCAAACGTGCGGTAGGATCTCCAAAGCGGTCCGCCGCGTACCCATGTGCCACTTCATGCACAGTTACGGCCAACAATGCTGGCACCAGCATAATTGAAATTTTGATCAGCAAGTGTTCCATGGACAATAGGTTTCCTTTTACTGCTATCAGTATAAGATACTTGATGATGCACCCTGTGGAAGGCAAGGCATCCCTTACCTACCTAACGTCTACGGGGTTGTCGCGTTGAGGTGACGCTTTCGTAAGAACTGCTGCACCCAGGACACCTCATCGGCATGGGTGCTTACCTCTCCATCGAGGCGCGCCGCCCGCAACCCATGCAGTATTTCCCCTACCACCTGGCCAGGCTCGCACCCAAGCTTCTGTATGTCCCAACCGTTCAGTAGTGGCTTTATTCCACGAATCCGGGCAATATAATGAGAGTACTTGAGACGTACTTGTTCATATTCGGTGCGTGCCATGCCATACAGCAGAATCTCAGGACTAAGCCCATCCAGTAGTTGCGCTATGCGACTATCTGCTTGATTTTCTTTCCGGTGTTCCTTCTGCAGCATTCGAAATGCAACACGTGCGCGCGGCAATTCATCGAGCAAGATCATATCCCAGCGGTGGGGAACCTGCAGGCGCTGACATAATTGCGCCATTTCAACTTCCGACAACTCTCCACTAAGACACAGAAAATACACCATCCAGGGGAAAAACTCCTCCCCAGTGTAAAGCAACTCGAACCAACTCACCACCCTACCAGCTTGTTCTAGATAACTGCGCGTCACCGAAGTCAACTGCAGGTGTGGACTGATCTTGCTCAGCACCTCCAATTCATCAAGGCGCACCAATGCATCTACCGGAGCGTCTTCACTGAGGATAATCCGCAATTCGTTAAACAGCCGCAGTGGACGTACCCGTTCGAGAAACCCCATCTGCACCGCACTGGTAAGCAATTGACGTGTCTGCATCCCGAGGGTAAATCCTAGTCGCTGCTCAAAACGAATGGCGCGTAGAATCCGCGTCGGGTCTTCGACAAAACTAAGATTATGCAATACTCTAAGCGCTCGATCGTGCAGATCGCGCTGCGCACCAAAATAGTCTAGCAGCTCTGCGTAGTTAGCGCGATTCAGGGAGAGCGCCAGAGTATTGATGGTAAAATCACGCCGATACATATCGAGCTTTAGCGACGCATCTTCCACCGTAGGTAGCGCCCCTGGCTCCAGATAATATTCAGTTCGTGATGAAGCGAGATCGAGTTTAAAGCCGTCTTCAAACACCACCACGGCAGTAGCAAATTTTTCATGCGCCCGTACTCGACAGCTACATCTTTCTTCCAAGGCACGCGCAAACGCTATGGCATCTCCTTCCACCACCACATCGACATCCAGATTAGGAGCTTTCAAGAGCAGATCGCGCACAAACCCACCAACAGCATAAATCTGCACATGCAACTCTTCGGCAGTCGCCGTCAAGAGTTTAAAAAGTTGCTGAAGCCGCGCAGGAAGTTCCTTATCAAGCATTCGCGCCATACGTCGCCGATCTACACTGATGCCGTCTGTACCAGAGATAATCGGGGCGCGTCCGTGCAGATCGCGAGCTCCACTTAACATATGGCGCAACAGATCTGCACGCGTAATCACCCCCACCAGGCGTCGCCCCTCAACTACCGGGACAAAACGCTGGCGCTGAGCGACAATGATCTTCTGCACATCTTCAATACTGGCATCAACGCTGACTGTACCAAATTCAGCAACCATGTATTCCCGTACGGAGATATCCTGCAAACCAAGGTGGACTGCCCGCTCTACCAGTTGGCGCGTAACAATGCCAACGATATTGCCTTTATCCACCACCGCAAGCGCATTGATATTGTAGCGCGTCAGAACAGTGCGCGCTTCTTTTAACGTCTGCTGAACACCTACACTGCGCGGCGGAACGGACATCAGCACTTCGGCACGTTTAGGTGCAACTACAACTTTTTCAAGCAAGAGAGGCAACGCCTCAAACACCTGCACCAGAGTCATGTTGCGCACCGTGCCAGATGCCGCAGTCGCGTGGCCACCTCCGCCAAACACACTCAAGACATGACTGACATCCGCTTCCGGTACGCGCGAACGACCTACCATGAAGATTCTATCCTCAAGGCGTACGACGATAATCAGTACATCCAGATTTTCCATGTCGCTAATTTTGTGCGCCAAAACTGCCAGATCGCCTACATATTTGTCAATCGAGGCGCGTGCAATGCTGATATTAATCCCATGTATATTGAGAACTTCGCGCGACTGCAGCAGTTGATGCATGACATCGACCTGATCAGCATTGAGTTCACGACTAAGATAATTGGCAACCATGGGCAAGTCTGCCCCAGCTTTGAGCAAAAAAGATGCGGATGAATAATCGGCACTGGTGGTTGAGCTGAACAACAATCCACCCGTATCCTCATAAAGACCTAGCATCATCACGGTAGCCTGAAATTTATCGGGCTTTATCCCGCGTTGCTGCAATTGTTCCACCAGCACGGTCACCGTAGCACCTACAGGGAGAATATGAAGAAATTCGGTACTAATTTTATCACTGTGGAGAGGATGATGATCGTAAATATGCAGCTCTACCGCAGGATCCTGCATAAGTTTGGCAAAGGGGCCAATCCGTTCTGGACTGTTAACATCTACCAAAATCAGGCGCTTTACCTTGGATAAGTCAATGTCTCTTATTCTGGCAAATTCGAGGCCACACACCGAGGTCTGCTCTAGAAACTCACGCACAACGGTAGCGGTAGCACCGGGAAACACCGGAACAGCATCCGGATACAGCAACTTCGCTGCCACCATGGCTCCAAGGCTGTCAAAATCTGCATTGATATGACTGGTTATAATATCCATTTAAGCCAGATCCCATAGTTGCACCGCAGAGCCCTATCGTTTTTGATATCCACACCCACTATTTCAACGAACCTATCCATGCATTGATATCTTCAATACCCCGCCGGGTCAGGAATGTCCCTATTCCGGTGATAATATCCGCCATCGCGCCAGGATTTACCAGATTAGCGGTGCCAACTTGCACCGCCTTGGCTCCGACCAGCAGAAATTCCAACGCATCTTCAGCACACATTATCCCCCCAATCCCAATCACCGGAATCGACACGCTGCCAACCACCTGATGTACCATACGCAGAGCCACTGGCTTAATCGCAGGACCAGATAATCCCCCAGTTCCGTTGGCCAGACTCAGACAACGCCGCTCCAGATCTACTGCCATCCCAGTGAGGGTATTAATACAGCTGATGGCATCGGCACCCGCATCCTCAACCGCACGCGCCATCACGCGGATATCGGTGACATTGGGCGAAAGCTTTACGATAAGGGGAACCTGAAGCTCCCGCCGCACTGCGCCCACCACCCGCGCTGCTGTAGTGGGATCAGTACCGAAGACAATCCCTCCAGCTTTGACGTTAGGGCAGGATATGTTCAACTCAACCGCATCGACACGCTCAACCTCGTTGAGTCTGCGCGCCACCTCAATGTACTCTTCCAGGGTATTTCCGAAGAAGTTAACAATGACCGGAGTGGATATACCTTTTAAAAATGCAACTTTTTGAGTACAGAAGGCTTCAACCCCTACATTCTGTAGCCCAATGGCATTAAGCATCCCTGCTGGAGTCTCCGCCAGGCGCGGCATAGGGTTCCCAGCCTTGGGGGCTAGAGATATCCCTTTGGTCACAATGGCGCCTAATTGCTCCAAATCCAGATAAGGCGAAAACTCTTCCCCGTAACCGAAAGTCCCTGATGCTGGCATCACTGGATTTTTAAGGCGCAACCCGGCAATTTCAACCTCCAACTTCGGCAATGTGGTTAAAGTATTCATTTGCTGTCCTCCACTGGGCCAGCGCCCTCCTGTGTCCACGCGAGTTCACGCGCATCGAATACCGGGCCCTGTTTGCAGGTGCACAGATATTCAGGTTGCTGCTCAGAGTGATCTCGCCCCTTCACTACGCAACCAAGACAGGCTCCAACTCCGCACGCCATCGTGGCTTCGAGGGAGACCTGCAACTCCACGTCCGCCTCAGCACATATCTGCTGCACTGCATGGAGCATGGGGGAGGGACCGCAGGCAAACACCTGCAAGCTGGGAATTTCCAGTAACGTGTCCTTAAGCAACTGGGTAACAAAGCATCTTTCACCCATGGTACCATCATCGGTAGCGATACTGGTCTTGACCCCCAAGCGTTCGAATTCTGCAAGTGCGAGGATATCTCCACAGCTGCGCCCACCTAAGAGGAGATGTACTTTGACCCCGCGTGCCACCAACTGCTGCGCCAGCATGAAGAGCGGCACCACTCCGATACCACCACCAACTAACACCGCATCGGTTATGGATTCGCCGGCCTCGGGGCTGATGCGGAACCCATGACCCAGCGGCCCCAAAAGCCCAACACTGTCCCCCTCTGCCAACTCGGACATCAGGCGGGTACCACGCCCCACAACCTTATACACCACTTCAATATAGTCCCGGGGCACCATCTCTGCGTTAGACAACGCTTTGGTTCCGGTACGAAAAATACCGAACGGACGTCGCAACAGCGGATCGTAACCCTGGTTTACACGCAACATGACAAACTGACCGGGGCGGGCCAATTGTGGATATTCCGGTGCAGTGATCCCCATGCAGTAATAGCTCGGAGCCAACTGGCGATTATATAATATAGTAGCTATGCTGTCTTTCATCACTTTTCCTCTGCAGTTTCATCCCCAACGAGATACTGCATCAACAGTGCATCTTCACCGTCGTTATAGTAATTTCCCCTGCGCCCAGATACGCTGAATCCAAACTTGTGATACAGATTGAGCGCTGCCTCATTGCGGTGGCGCACCTCAAGAAACATATGTCTCACACCGTGCCCAGCACACCAATTACGCAAATACCTTAGCAACTGCTGCGCGGATCCACTGCGTCGTGCTGCTGGAGCACAGGCAATGTTGTGAATTTCGACCTCGGTATCGACGTGCCAGAAACACAGATATGCCGTAATTTCACCGCCGCCGCTGCGCTTGAGCACTAGATGGCTTACTGGATTTAAATACTCCTGCTCAAACCTGGCATCGTTCCACGGCTGAGCATAACACTGTCGCTCTACCTGTACCAGTTCCGGAATATCATGCAGTGAGGCATGTTCTATTTCTGCGGCAGATGTTGGGTAAGAGGCGTACGGGGGTTCGCTAGCTTCCATTCTTTAATTACTGCCTTTCAAGACAAAGTCACAGCTAACAACTAGAGCCTGACAACCTGAACTGTATGCGCTACACTGCGCGGTAAAAAGTGGCTGTCTAGGACCTGCAGAGCTCCAGATAGCCCAGCATAATAACGCAGTATACTATTCCAGCACCGATGCAGTGTAAAGACACAAACCCATTACCCTAAATTGACATTGACAAGGAACAACCCATGGATTATTACTTGTCGCCACTTTGAATCAAGGAGCAGACAGCGTGGAAAAAAAAAGTGCTACCTATAAAGATGCGGGTGTAGATATTGATGCTGGCAATCGCCTGGTGGATATGATCAAACCCATGGTTAAATCCACCTCAAGACCCGAGGTTCTAACTGAACTCGGTGGCTTTGGTGGCTTGTTTGCGTTCCATGCCGACAAGTATAAAAAACCTACTCTGGTCGCTGCCACAGATGGTGTAGGTACTAAGCTCAAGCTGGCATTCGATACTGGCAAGCATGATACCGTTGGTATCGATTTGGTTGCCATGTGCGTCAACGATATCATCGTTCAAGGAGCAGAGCCTCTGTTCTTTCTAGACTACCTGGCGACAGGAAAACTCAACCCGGAACAAGCGGCCGGAGTTGTCCAAGGCATAGCTGCAGGTTGTCGTCAGGCTGGATGCGCCCTCATTGGGGGTGAAACAGCGGAAATGCCTGGATTCTATGTCAGCAATGAATATGACTTAGCCGGCTTTTGCGTAGGTGCAGTTGACTACGAGAAGATCATCGACGGTGCTAACGTAATTGCAGGTGACACCATTATCGGTCTTGCCTCTACCGGACTGCACTCCAACGGATACTCTCTGGCGCGCAAAATCTTCTTCGACCGTATGGGTCTGTCTGTCACTGACAAAGTTGACGGTCTGGAACAGCCCATCGGACTGGAGCTTCTAACCCCAACCAGAATCTACGTAAAGACCATCCTCAGCCTTATCGAAGATTTCGACATAAAATCAATTTCCCACATAACCGGGGGCGGACTCCTGGAAAACATCCCCCGCTGCCTGCCACAAGGCTGCATCGCCAAGATTGAGGCCAACAGCTGGGAGAAACCGGAAATATTTAACATCATGCGCCAAGCAGGGAATATCGACAAACGGGAAATGTACCGTACCTTCAATAATGGTCTCGGTATGGTTCTGGTGGTTCCTAGAGAACAGACTGACGTCATCATGCAACGCCTATCGGACCTGAATGAACAAGCTTGGGTGATCGGCGAAATCTACAAATCAGAGGCCGAAAAACCGTCAGTGGAGCTAGTTTAACTATGGGGAAACGCATCACCAAGCTGCGTTTGGGCATATTAGCTTCGGGGAGCGGCACCAACCTGCAATCTATTATTGAGGCCTGCGCTAATGGGAGCATAGACGCACAGATTGTCCGGGTCATCTGCAATAACCCAGACGCTGGTGCCCTGCAACGCGCGAAGCACGCTGGAATTGCCGAGTGCTGCATAAACCATCGAGACTATACCGGACGCAGTGAATTTGATGCAGCGGTGATTGAACAACTGCAGCATGATGCCGTTGAATTGGTAGTACTGGCTGGATTCATGCGTATTGTCGGAGCTGATTTTGTCCGAGCCTTCCCACAGCGTATCATGAACATCCACCCTGCCCTGTTACCGGCATTTCCAGGCCTGCAGGTGCAGAAAAAAGCTCTTGAGTCTGGAGCAAGATTTTCTGGCTGTACCGTCCACTTTGTTGATGATGGAGTAGATACAGGCCCTATCATTATCCAGGCGGTTGTGCCGATTCTGGCCAACGATACTGAAGAAAGCCTGTGCGCCAGAATTTTAGTACAGGAACATCGCATCTACCCACAAGCAATCAAGTTATTTGCTGCTGGTGCTCTGAAGGTAGAGGGGCGGCGGGTCACCATTGATTCGACTTGGGCAGGAGCAGAGCAGCTCAG
This sequence comes from uncultured Desulfuromonas sp., assembly GCA_964411865.1. GTDB lineage: Bacteria > Desulfobacterota > Desulfuromonadia > Desulfuromonadales > Desulfuromonadaceae > JAIVHC01. Next base: position 19,102 of record CAYPNO010000009.1, read on the forward strand.
TACGTGCGCGTTGCTTAACCCCCCAGAACTGGACTAGCCCATAGGCCTGGCATACCTTAACCACATAAAGATGGTCGAAATTTTAAAACTTGCTATAGCGTAAAAATCATGCTACTTATTTGCGTTCTAAATATTCAGGAGGTTTAAATACAATGTCCAAAACATGTGAAATTTGTGGTAAAAAACCCGTAACCGGCAATAATGTCAGTCATGCACACAACAAAAACCGTAAGGTATGGTTTCCTAACCTGCAGAAGGTTCGGGCAGTACAAAATGGTGGAGTTAAAAGCATGAAGGTATGCACACGCTGCATTCGCTCAGGTGCTGTAGTAAAGGGCTAGTACAAAACACACGGCAGAACAAGAAGAGGGAACGGAGTGCAGGCACTCCGTTCCCTCTTTAATTCAAATCATTACCTGCACAATATCAGAGCAACGCGAGCAAAATTAACGTTCGCCGACGCGTTCTACCCGCTTAACTCCTTTTATCCCCCTCAGGCTAGCCATCACTTGGTTTAAGTGGTCAACACTTTCAACTGCCAGCTCAAATTCATTCAAACCCCGCTGGCCATGCGCATGGATGCTTGCTGCAACAATATCAGCTTCACGCTGGTTAATCACATTGGTTATCTCTGCCAGAATCCCCTTGGTGTCGGAACACAACACATTCACCTTCACGTTGTGAACCGCTTTCACCTCTTCGTCCCAAGCAACTTCCACTCGGCGTTGAGCATCCGTTTCGAGCAGGTGAGGGCAACTCGCAGCATGGACTGTTATCCCCCTACCTCTGGTGATAAAACCCACGATGGGATCACCAGGCAGCGGATTACAACACTTGGCAAAACGCACCATGATGTTGTCTTTACCTTGAATACGTATTGGATCGGTGGTCGGCTTTTTCCGTACCTTACCGAATATCCGCCCCAGCGCCTGAATCTTCCCTCCCGCTGGGAGCATATTCACCTCAGGCAGTAGTTTGCCTGCAACCTGCAACGCTGAGAGCTTGCCATACCCAACCGCAGCGAGCATTTCATCGGTATTCTTGAAACCGAATCCGCTTACCACCTCATTCATTATTTTTTCATGCTTGATTTTATTAAGACTGGCCTTGTTCTTGCGCAGCTCCCGTTCGAGCACCTCCCACCCGATCTCGATACTTTTTTCGCGTTCCTGGGTTTTAATCCAGTGGCGAATTCGGTTGCGTGCCTTGGAGGTTTTTGCCAGGTTGAGCCAATCCTTGCTTGGCGTCTGGGTGCTGGAAGTGAGAATTTCCACCACATCACCATTGATCAACGGTGTTTTCAGGGCCACCATCTTGCCATTTACCTTGGCTCCAACACACCGATGACCCACATCTCCGTGGATGGAGTAGGCAAAATCTATGGGACATGCCCCTTGGGGCAACTCCCTGACATGGCCGTCAGGAGTGAATACATAAACCTCTTCGGGGAACAAGTCCAATTGGGTCTGGGCACTGAACTCATGGGCAGCGTTCAGCTCTTTTTGCCATTCAAGCATATGACGCAACCAGCTAAAATGTACATCTTCAGCTACAGGAACACTTGCGTTGCTCTCCTTATACTTCCAATGCGCCGCGATCCCCTCTTCAGCAATACGGTGCATCTCCGCGGTGCGGATCTGCACCTCCATCCGCTTGCCATAAGGCCCAATCACTGAGGTATGCAGGGATTGATACATGTTAGCCTTGGGCATCGCAATATAGTCTTTAAAGCGCCCTGAGACAGGTTTCCAGGCTGCATGAATAATCCCGAGACAGGCGTAGCAATCTCGGACGGTATTCACGATTATCCGAAATGCGATGAGGTCATATATCTGATCCAGATCGATATTCTGCCGCATTATCTTGCGGTAGACCGAATACAAATGCTTAGAGCGTCCGGAGACTTGCCCATCAATCTCATTGCCCTCAAGTTTAGCTTGAATATGCTCAACTACACCCTGAAGATACTGCTCGTTAGCGTCCGTTTTAAACTGCCGAATTTTACTCCGAAGTTCTTTGTACTCCTCTGGATACAGATATTTAAAGCACAGATCCTCCAATTGGCTTTTTAGCCAACTTATCCCCATACGATTGGCTAGTGGCGCATACACCTCCAGGGTTTCGCGCGCTATCTTGACCTGCTCTTTCGGAGGCATACGTTTAAGTGTTTGCATATTGTGCAAACGGTCGGCAAGCTTCAATAGCACAATGCGTACATCTCTGGCTATCGCCAACAACATCTTGCGAAAGCTTTCGGTCTCGTGTTCTTGACCGCGCTGATAAATAATTGAATTTATCTTGGTGAGCCCCTCGACCAGATGCACTACCCCCGCACCTAACTCGGCATGCAGCTCCTCTGCAGTTGCGAGGTTACGTTCAAACACATCGTGAACCAAGGCTGCTGCTACAGTGACGATATCCAACTGCAGACGAATCGTCACACTTGCCACCGCACAGGTGTGAGCGAAAGACGAATCACCGTTGGATCGTTCAACCCCAGAGTGTACCTGGCTGCTAAAAACGTACGCGCGTTCAAGTAGATCCAAATCAGGATCGACAATATATTTACTGACCGCGTCCTGAAATTCTCTAAGGCTTGTAAGTGACTTTATCGCCATAAGTCTAAAGTATAATCAGATCTGAGGGTGTTGGATGGGATCAACATACTCCACATTACCTGAAGCTATCTCACGTAAAGCCTGAACTACTTTCTTGTTTCTGTCCGCATTTTCAATCATGGGTGCCGCACCACGGTAGAGTTGCTTAGCGCGCTTAGCAGCTACCATAGAAAGGAGAAAGCGGTTAGAAATCTGTTCCAAACAATCTTCTACTGTCACTCTTGCCATAGTATTAGTCTCTCTTTATTGGGAATTGATTGCCAATGTTTTTCGGTGGAAGGTTTTCTCTTTACTACCCGAGCCCGACATATCCGCTTCTATTTAGTCAGTACTGGCGCAACGCGCCTGGCTCGATTGTGTTCAGCGCTTATTATAGCATGGAGAGCTGCGGAGGCGACTGCGAGCTTATCATTTATTACAATGTAATCATATACAGAAGCCTGCGCCATCTCATGATGCGCGTTCTCAACACGTATTCTTATTGTTTCTGGCGTATCACTGTCCCGCTGCTGCAAGCGTTGGCTCAGCACAGCCATATTCGGGGGAGCGATGAAGATGAACACAGCATCAAGCTTGCGCCTACGCAACTGCTCTGCGCCTTGCACATCTATATCCAGTAGCACATCAGTGCCGCAGGCGCATAAGCGTTCTATGTCCGCCAGCGAAGTGCCGTAGTAATTCCCATGTACGCAAGCCCATTCGATAAATTCATCATTGTCAATCATGGCGCGAAACGTTTCCTGGCTGATAAAATGGTAATCGTGCCCAGCCCTCTCTCCGGAGCGCATCGCCCTGGTGGTATAGGAAACAGAATGGCGCAGTTGCGGTTCGCGCTCCAACAGTATGCGTCCCAAGGTGGTCTTACCTGCACCTGAAGGAGCCGAGAGCACAAACAATATCCCCTGCCGTGCCATTTTGGTCGCGCACTCTTCTAAGCTACCGGTTCGGGAGAGTTGCTCTCTATTCAATGTTCTGAACCTGCTCGCGAATTTTCTCCAATTCTGCTTTTAACGCCACTACGTTACGAGTTAGCTCCGCATCATTGGATTTTGAGCCCATAGTATTGGCTTCTCTGTTGAGTTCTTGGAGCAAAAAATCCATCTGCCTCCCAACTGCCCCATCTTGAGCAACTAAACCGCGCATTTGATCTATATGACTTTTAAATCGCACCACCTCTTCACTGATATCACAACGATCAGCAAATATTGCGATCTCCTGTGCTAGGCGCTGAGGATCAACCTCAACCTCGTGGATCAAGGTCTCGATGCGGCGTTGTAACTTCTGCTGCCACTCCACCACCACTTGAGGCGTACGCTGTTCGATGTTGCCCAGATATTCTTCCAACACTTGCATACGTGCAACAATGTCGCTACACATAGAGCGCCCTTCAGTAGCACGCATCTGTATAACCGCTGCCAGCGCCTCGGTTACCGCTTCTTTCAGGTGCTCACGCACATTGGTTGCATCAATCTGCGGTTCGCTCAACCCCACAACATCTTTTTGTGCTGCCAGCATCGAGAGCGGGATATCTGCCGCAAGGTCAAAACGCTCAATCAGTTGTTTATATACCTCTACATAAGCAGCTGCAGCAGTCTCATTGAGTTGGGGTTTCATCAACGCTGCGTTATCACCCTCACGATTTATATATATATCTATCTTACCGCGATGGAGGTAGCTAGTGACCCAATTTTTAACCTCTGTCTCCAGAAACATCAGCGCGCGCGGTAACTTAATACTTACATCTATATAGCGATGATTAACCGTTTTGATCTCCGCTGTATAGTGTACAGCGTCAGTTATATTGCTACCCTTACCGTAACCGGTCATACTATTCATGATTATTCTGCCTATTATCGGATGTTTGTGCTTTATTAGTGAAATATTCGTGAAATATTCTCGTTTTGGCGTATAGACGGCGCTGCCGGTGCAGAAAACACTCAACGGATCGTTGCGTTGGCTTTTACATGCCACCCTGCCTCAGCGCAAGGTGCGGCGCAAACCGGCGCAGAATATAGCACTTTTAAGCTCCACGGAACAAGGCTATTAGCTATGTTTGTGCTATATTATGACAAGACACAAAACGCATACTGTTAATTTTTAAGCAGCAAGAACTCCACAGAGGAAGAGCAGGAGGGTTTATGCCAAAGAGTTCCGACACCGGCAATATCAGCGCAGTGGCAAAAAAATTGAGACAAGCGAAAGCTCTAATAGTTACCAGCGGAGCAGGCATGGGAGTCGATTCAGGTCTGCCAGATTTTCGCGGCGACAGCGGATTCTGGAAAGCCTATCCCATGTATGAACGACTAGGATTAAATTTTTACGCAGCAGCGAATCCGGTACATTTTCAACGCGATCCAGAATTTGGCTGGGGATTTTATGGCCATCGCACCAATCTATATCGTGCCACAGCCCCCCATGCGGGCTTCCACATCTTACGTCAATGGGAAGAACAACTGAACTTACCTGTTTTTATCGTAACTTCTAATGTTGATGGTCAATTTCAGAAAGCAGGGTTTGACCATAGAAATGTTTTCGAAGTGCATGGCTCCATTCATCATTTGCAATGTCAGCGCCCATGTTGCCAAAGCATATGGGAAAACAGCGCCGCATACCTCGTAGACCCGCAAACTATGCGCTGCAACCCTACTCCGACCTGTCCTCACTGCGGCGTTAGCGCCAGGCCGAATATTCTAATGTTTGGAGATTATTCCTGGATTGACACTCGCACCGCCGCCCAAGAACAACGATTTCACAGTTTTCTCGGCCAGCACGCTGATTCAGGACTGCTCGTACTTGAACTTGGGGCAGGAACAGCAGTGCCGACCATACGCCACCTAAGCGTGCGATTGGGGGAGACCTATGATGCCAGTGTGGTGCGCATTAATCCGCGTGAAGCCCACATCCAGCCT
>CAYPNO010000010.1:0-22220 GCA_964411865.1 uncultured Desulfuromonas sp.
TGATATATTGCTCTTGTTTTCTATGTACTTACACGCGGTTGCCAAGCCATGCGTGAAAATACGTAGAAACTCTACCGCACAACAGAGCTAATGCAAGTTTAGCGCTGCGCTCGGGTGAAACAGGACAGCTTGAGGACCTTGCAGTGCATTACCAAAACGTTCTATATGTTTTTTCTATACACTCCAGAGTAAATATATTTTCAGCAGATGCTAGAATTATTCATGCGGTTTGAAGTGGGAAATAGTCATATAAATCAGTGGTTTAACCCGGAGTTGATTTATGCTGTATCCACAGCACCACATTGCTGTAGTGTATAGTCCAAATATACAGAAGGCTGTGTTTTATCCTGTTGGATAGGTCTTCATTTAAAATTATAAAGGATATTTATAGCAAAGTTAGGTGGGAAAATTCGTTAGTTATCAGGATGTTAAGAGTGAAGTAGCTTTGAAGCCAACTTTATTTATCAAGATTGGCATATAAATAGCATTATCCGAAAGGCAAGCAGACAGTGAAACACAGAATTCCATACTTAAAGGGCAGACAACATAAAACAGGAGGTCATTATGAAAAAAACTATCATCACCACTAGCGCAATAATCCTCGCCGCTTCTCCAGTATATGCAGCAACTACCCAGGCAACGCACTCCGGCATCTTGACTTGGGCTTTCTTAGGACTCTGCGGTCTGATCGTAACTAGCCAGCTGGTACCCGCAATCCTGCTCATCTTCGGGATCGGCAAAGGGCTCAAAAGCGCTAAGGAAGCATCTGAGCACTGAAATACAGTAAACAGACACACCAAACTTTACACATAAAAAAAGCCACCCCTAATAATAAGGAGAAACACCATGAAATCACTCACTAAAATCGCACTGACCGCCCTGATCACCTTCAGCACCGTCATTCCAGCGATGGCAGCAAGCGGCGCACGCGCCGATCATAGCGGTATCTTGGTCTGGGCATTCCTCGGCTTCTGCGCCCTGATAGTAGTAGCGCAGTTGGTACCTGCAACCCTGATGTTGCTTGGCATCGTCAAAGGGGTCGCAGGCAGCAAGGAAGAGATTGCTGGCAAAGCCTGAAAATCAGGCATAAAAAATAAAACCTATACTAAGCGCGAACTCCATCCCAACGCTCCACAGTCGAATCCACCCGACCGTGGGGCGTGTTTGATTTAAACGCCGTAGCATCGGCGGGAAGACGGATTGACAGAACTGTTACAATCTAATTCAGGTTGGCCGCTTTGCCATTTCCACTTCAATAAAGGATCAACAGTAAAAGTTTATCATCTCTTCAGCAGCGTAGCTTTTTAAACCTTACCCTAAGAGAGAGGTTCGCCCTCTTCTGCTGAATCTTTCTGGATAATAAGTGAACTGGTGAGTTCTAGGCCAAAATTAGCAAATTATGCCTAAGAAAATCGCTAATGATATGTTTGTATCAATTTGGTTGGAGCTGGTTTAGTCATCCGCCCCCCTTAATTCCCCCTATGAAATGGAGGGGAAGGGAGCACAGCGGAAAGGGGGGTGGGTGCGGGGATGACGGGGAAGTAAAAATGTAAACAACATCACCCTTTGGCTCTGGAAGCTTCTGCCCCCTCAGTTTCCTATATTCAGCGGCTGAAATCAAACTTCACAATATTAGCGTTTTCTTCGATAGAGAATGACACCGGTTAAGTTTCTGTGTAGCATTAGCGTATTGATTATGTACTCTAACTTGTTTCCCTCCCTCTCCCCCGTTGACTCAACCGAGTTGAGCCAGAAAGGGAACTTAATGCTCTGTGTATATTTTGGCGTCGATCTCGATGGCTACCAGTCCCGGAATAGTACTTCCAGCTGTGGTGAGGTTACCCTCGGCCCACTGGGTCTCCTCGCGCTCCTTGAAACTCGCTTAGCCTTGAATACCCCGCTGACCTCGGAGGCATGCCGGACGGTGCAATACCGTACGTGTTTGCAGGAGGTTGATGACGGAGAGCGTTTCTACAGCGCTTCGTTGGCGGCAGATCCACAGACGACAGCAAGTACCCTGTTGGAATGGCGCGATACCTGGGTTGCTGGTGGTTGGGAAGGAACCTGCGCTGCGAGTGACGCCCAGACCTTGCGCGATCTTGCGGCCGTCGAGCTTTTAGCGCCGCAACACCTCGGGTCTGGTGTGTGCGACCGCTTACGCGCGCTCCTCACCACGTTGCGCAGCAATCCTCTGCCGGATTTGCACATCCGTCTGGCCCATGACCCGGCACTGCTCCCGTACTTGTGGCAGGAGATCCTCACCCTCTTGGATGCCGAGATTGCGCTGCCGGAATTTCTCACTGCAACCATTGCCACGGTAGCAACCGACCTGCAGCGGTTGCAGCAGGCGCTACGTACCCAGCAAACCACCCAGCTGCATAATGATGGCTCGGTGATATTGCTCAGCGCTCACAACGAAACCCAGCTTGCCCGCGCACTCAGCCAGATCCTCTATAACCGCCTCCCCGCCACCAATAGTCGATGGTTTAGCCCTTTGAACACCACCCTACTCCATGGTGGCCATCCGGGGATTCTAGACACCGTCTTCGCCGGAGATGATGCGCCGCTTACCGGCCAAACCGACACCAGCTGCTGGCGGCCTCCTCTCCAAATCCTGTCCATGGCGCTGAGTTTGCTCTGGCAGCCTCTCGATCCGTATCGACTGCTGGAGTTTCTTACCCATCCCGTCGGGCCATTACCCCGGCGGGTACGCAATAGTTTGGCAGAGGTGGTGGCGCAGCAGCCTGGAATTGGTGGTGACGCATGGAAGGAAGAGATAGAAAAATTGGTCGCCGCTGAAACAGAACGGAACCCTGATGATCCACAGGCAGCAGAAAAACTTCGGACGCGCATCGACTTTTGGCTGGCCCCACAGCGCTATAATCCGAGCGAGGGTGCTCCGCTAACTGTATTAGCCGAACGCTGCAACAATATCAGTCATTGGGGCGCCGCAGCAGCGCGGCGCCCAGATATTTCCGGCGCGGAGCGTACTCTGTTCAACGCTGCCAGCGCCCAGGCCGCGCAGGCAAGCACTACCCTTGATCTGCTGCGTAACAGCGGCGAAGAGTGCCTGACCAAGCTCCAGTTGGAGCGCCTGCTCGACCAAGTGACGGCGGTTGGCACCCCCATCGCCGATCAACGCGCCGAGCTTGGGCATATCCCGTTTCACGCGGCACCGGGAGCCATCATCGAAGCCAACCAGCGTGTGCTGTGGTGGCATTTTATCGAACCCGCTCTCCCTGCAAGATCCCCCTGGAATAGGCGCGAGCGCGAACAACTGCACGCAGCTGGGGTGCATCTGCCAAGCAACCAGCAACTCCTGGAGTTGCTCTCCAAGCAGTGGTTGCAACCGATATTGGCGGCGCAGAACCAGATCATTTTTGCCCTGCCACGCACCCTAAATGGTGAAGCCACTCGGCATCATCCGCTGTGGGATCTGATCGAATCTTTGACGGATAAAAACATCCCCTCCATCGATGTAGGCGACGCAATAGCACTGCCGGAGGATAATTCTTTCCCCCTACATTTGACTACAGATCAAGTTCCTTTAAAACCGCTCCCCGCAGCAAAACGCTGGTGGCAGCTGTCCAACCCTGCACTGCTTGGGCCACGGATAAAAGCGGAGTCCTATTCTAGCTTGGAAAAATTCATCCACAGCCCGTATCAGTGGGTGCTTAATTATAAGGCGGGATTGTATCCGGCAAAGCTGGAGCGGATCAATCCGTTAACCCAGCGCGGCAACCTGCTGCATCACTTGATTGAATATCTGTTTGATGGCGGCTGTGACTGGCTTCACGCCGAGCAAACGACCCTACAGGCATGGGCGCACGCTACGTTTGAGGAGCTACTGAGCAAGGAAGGGGCCAATCTGCTGTTGCCCGGGCGTATCAAGGAACGTGAGGAGCTTATCTGCGTCGCTACGATGACCGTGTGGCAACTCGTGCGCTCCCTGCGCGCCGCCAAGGTGGTGGCAGCGGTTACCGAAGAGAAGGTTGAAGGCTCATTTAGTGGAGGGATGCTGACCGGTTATGTCGATCTGCTGGTAACCAATGAGCAAGGGGAGGAAGCGCTCATCGACCTCAAATGGGGTGGAACCAAATTTCGCCGCAGCCTACTGCAAGAGAATTTGGCGCTGCAACTGGCGCTATACGCCAAGCTGCGTCGGGCCAAGCTGCGGCAGGGGCAAGGAGAGCAGGGGGGCCAGGGGGAACAACCGCAGGGACGTTGGCCCGCGCAGGCGTTCTTTATCCTGCAGGAGGGGCGGTTGCTTGCACAGAACCAGCTCTACTTCCCCACTGCCGAAGTGTGCGCACCCGCTGATCCCAATGCTAATGCACAGACACTGTGGGCTGCTTTCGAAGAAACCTGGCGCTGGCGGCGCGCCCAGCTCGACAGCGGTTTGATCGAGATTACGGTGAAAGGAACCTCCGCTGATGCCCAATCGGCCTCTCCGGGGATGCCGATTGAAGAACATAATGACCGGTTTAGCGACTTTGATGCCTTGACCGGTTGGCAGGAGGGGGTATGAGCAGCACCATTGAATTTATCAGCGCTGGGGCCGGGAGCGGTAAAACCTACCGCATGACCAGTTGTTTATATGAGGAGCTGACAGCGGGGGTAAACCCCGAAAAAGTGATCGCCACCACCTTCACTAAAAAAGCGGCGAATGAACTCGTAGAGCGCGTGCGCCAACGCTTGATGGCTGAGAACGAATACAGCCTAGCGATCGGGGTGGGGGAATCGCTGATCGGCACGGTCAACAGCATCTGCGGCAAGCTGCTTGAGCATTTGGCCTTTGCTGCGGGGTTGCCACCTCAGCTCGATGTTATTGACGAACAACCCGCAGCCCAGCTTTTCGCGCAGGCGCTGGAAGATGCGCTGGACACAGATGAGGTGCGCGTCATCAACCACTTGGCCGCGCGTTTGGGGCAAGAGGACTGGAAGAAAACCATCCACATCTTGGTAAATCAGGCGCGCTCCAACACCATCAGCGCAGCCTCTCTGCCAGAACAGGCGGAGCGCAGCCTGACCGAGTTATTAGCGTTCTTCCCACCGCTCCCAGAGCGCGAACTAAAGCGTGAATTGGACCGCGAACTCCAAGAAGCCATTGAGGCAGCCGTGGCTGAGATCAACAGCAATGGTGACTTGACCAAGGGAACGGCCACGTACCTGGGCACCCTGCGCGAAGCGCTGCATCACCTGAAGCGTGCCCAATTACCTTGGAGCAGTTGGGTCAAGTTAAGTAAAGCAAAAGCCACCAAACGCAGTGAACCAGTGGCGGAGCAAGTGCGCGAGATTGCCGTGTGTTACGACCGCCACCCCGGCTTGCGGGATGATGTCAGTGACTGGACTCGCCGAATCTACGCCATCGCCATGCGCGTCATGGATAGCTACCAGAGCTTCAAAAAAGAGCGCGGCCTGATTGACTTCATTGATCAGGAGGAGTTGCTGCTGCGTCTGCTTGACGACCCAAAAGTGTTGGAATTGCTCAAAGGTGAAATCGAGCTGCTGCTGGTCGATGAGTTTCAAGATACCAGCCCCATTCAGTTGGCGCTGTTTGTGCGCTTGGCGGCCCTAGCGAAAAAATCTGTGTGGGTCGGGGATGTTAAACAGGCGATCTACGGGTTCCGTGGCTGCGACCCCGCGCTGATGAATGCCGTCGTCGAAGTGATGAAGAACAACGGCAAACCGGTGGAGCGCCTCGACACCTCGCGGCGCTCACGCCCGCAGCTCGTCCATTTGGTGAACGCGCTGTTCGTGCCCGCCTTTGCGGAGCAGCTCCCGGCGGCCCAAGTGCAACTCAAGCCCCACCGCACCGAAGAGATAGACGACAGTGCGCTGGAGTTCTGGAAACTGGAAGGATCGAATAAAGAACTACGTGGCGCGGCCTTGGCGACAGGAGTGCTAGAACTCTTTAGCACCGAGCAGCAAGTAGTCGATCGGGACACCCAGCAGGTGCGCCCACTGCGTTTTCGCGATGTGGCACTGCTGTGTCGCACCAATGATAACGCCGCCGCGTGTGCCGCCGTCCTAGCTGGCGTCGGATTGCCGGTAAATCTGGGACGTCCCGGGCTGTTGGCGACACCGGAGGTACGCCTCGCTCTTGCCTGCCTGCGGCGGATGGTCGATGCCAATGACACCCTCGCCAGTGCCGAGATTGTCTCTTTAACTGCTGCCGACCTTGCTGAAGAGTGGCTGCAGGAACGGATCAACTTTCTGGAGCAGGGGGGTATCTCCAGAAAGTGGCGCTTGGAAGGGGATAACCTCCATCCAACCCTTATCGGTTTAGAGCAATTGCGTGCGGAGCTGCCGGTGCTCTCCCCCTCCGAAGTGTTGGAGCGGGTGCTGCTCCTTGGGGAAGTGGAGCGCGCCGCAGTAAGCTGGGGGCCAACTCCCTTTGCGGCCAGTCAGCGCTTGACCAACTTGGAGACCCTGCGCGCGAGCGCCCGCACCTATGAGGATTCATGTCGGCGTACCCGTAGCGCGGCTACGATAGCGGGATTGCTCTTCTGGTTGGATGATTTGGCGGAAGAGGAGCTGGACAATCGGCAGCAGGATGACAACGCCGACGCTATCCAGGTGTTGACCCATCACCGTGCCAAAGGGCTAGAGTGGCCGGTGGTGATTTGCGCAGACCTCGACTTTAACATCCGCCCGCGCATCTGGGGTTGCTCTGCCCAATCTGAAACAGCGCAGATTGATATTACCAACCCGCTAGCAGGGCGTTACATTCGCTATTGGCCTTGGCCTTTCGCTAAGCAATCAGCGGGCATCGCCCTTAGCGATGCGCTTGCACAGAGCCCCCTCGGTGTCGCAGATCTTGCAACCCAGACGTGGGAGGCAAAACGCCTACTGTATGTCAGCATGACCCGCGCGCGTGAGCGCCTGATCTTGCTCCTTAACCTCAGCAGTCGGCAAAATCCTTGGCTCGACTGCCTGCAGGCGGACTGGCTCCAGCCCTTTCAGGGTGAGTTGTCCATGCCAAATGGGCAGACGATTCTTTGCCGTGCATCTATTTTTTGCCCCGATGAGACGGATTCCGCCCGCACGGAAGTGAGTACTCTCCCTTGGTTCCCTGTGCGGCGCGAACCCACACCAAAACTAGCCGCAAGCATAACCCCGAGCGCCATGAGCGCGGTCAGCGCAACCATCGGACGCACCCTACGCATCGGCAAGCGCTTAACCTTGCGCGGCGATCCGCAGATGGACACCGTCGGCACCGCCGTACACGCAATTTTGGGGGCGTATCTGGGGGATGGGTTGGCAGTGGATGCTTTTAGGCGAGCGTTGACGCTGCTTGAGCAATATCACCTCGCCAGTTTTGTCGAAGCGGAAGAAATTCTAGCGCGTGCCGAAGCCTTGAAAGCAATCCTAATTAGCTCTTTTGGTGCCACAAGTTTTCATCCGGAATGGCCAGTACAGGGAATTACCGAGGCAGGTCAGCGCTTTACCGGGTGGATCGATTTGCTTGTGGACACGCCGCACGGCTGGATTATTGTTGATCACAAGACCTACCCAGGTAAAGAAGCAGAGTGGGCAGAGCAGGCGCTAAAATATAGCGGCCAGTTGCACCTCTATAGCCACACCGTGGCAGCAGCGACCGGTAAACCAGTCCTCAGCCAGTGGATCCATTTCTGCATCGGTGGCAGCTTGGTCGAGGTAATTGGGTGAAAACTCTTGATGGGCACGTCGCATTACTACCTTTGCCCCTCCTACAAGACTAGATTCCCGCATGCGCGAGGATGCAGGGCTCCCACTGTAGAGACAGTTATTCTTTTATCCGAACTATGGGTTTTGCAAGCAACACTGTGCGTACTTGGGAGTAAGGTGGAACTCGTATTCCCAGTTTAAAATGTTTGGTTGCATATGGGGAATGGTTGTTGATTTGAGAGGTGATTCGAGGTTAGAGCAGGGGCGCACGGAGTGCGCCCCTTGGGGTTTCTACTGTGCTGCGGCTATCGCTGCGGTTATCCACTCATTCCACTGTTGCTGATTAGCTTTTACCCACTCTTGCGCATGACGCTGAATATCCAGGGCGGAGTTCTCTCCGTTGTTCATGCGGTCGTTCTGGGCACTTACATCCGCCAGTGAGATGGTAAAAAGTTCAAAAAAGCGTTTGGCGGCAGGGTTAGCAGCGGCGAATTTTTTATTCGCAACTACATGAATATCACTCGCGATGAAGCCGAGCTTGATCGGGTCGGATACTGCACCTTTGAGGCCGGAAACTACCATGCGGTCCTCGGAGCCTTTCTGGGCTTCGTTAGGGTTGATTTCAGGGACGTTGATCCACATGACGTTTTCATCTGGTGTGAATTTGGACAGAACCCAGTTAGGAGCCCAGGTGTAGAGGATTACGGGTTTTCCGGCACGTTGTTTGGCGAGTGCATCGGCGATGCTGGCAGAGTAAGAGGCCTTGATGGGGTTGATGTGATCGTGGAGATCATAGACTTTCATATGGTGGGTGATGGCTTTTTCACACCCCCATCCGCCGGGACATGCTACCAGTTCGGCTTTGCCGTCACCATCTTCATCAAAGGCTTTTCTTACTTCGGGGCGCTTGAAGTCGTCCAGTGATTTTATGTTGTATTTTTCTACCGCGTCTTTAGAGACGAGATACCCTTGCAGGCCACCAGCTTCCATGATGCAGCCGTATTTGTCCGCACCTTCATAAAACCGGCGTGGCAGCTGGTTGTCGTGGGTCGGGAACCAGCCATTGGCCCAGTAGTCGAGATCGCCGAGGTAGACGGATTGATAGAAGAGCGGGTTGGTCAGTTCTTTTACCGGGGCCACGGTGTAGCCCAACTCTACCAGTCCTTCGCGCACGATGGCTTCGAGAATGTAGCCGGTGTTCCAGGTGGCGCGCCCGGGTTTTACCGTGACTCCGGCGCCGGGTTTTTGATTTGCGGCTGCTGGGGCTGCGACTGCCGGAGATGCGGCCAAGGCACATGCAGCTATAAGTAGGGCGATTATTAAACGTTTCATGGTGTAGTTTTCTCCTTTTTACAGGTTGATTATGCGGGTTATTTTCTTGAGGTTGAGGCCAGCCCTTGGGTTACGCGATCGAGAACCATGGCCATCATGACGATGCAGATTCCGCCGACGGCGGCCAGCCCTATATCGAGGGTGTTTAGCCCTTGCACTACGGGTTCACCGAGGCCACCGGCGCCGATGAGGGCGGCGATTACCACCATGGAGAGCGCCATCATTATGGTTTGATTCAGCCCGGCCATGATGGAGGGGAGCGCCAGGGGTAATTGAACCCGACGCAATACCTGCATGGGGGTGCTGCCGAAGGTAAGCGCAGCCTCGATGAGCTCGACATCGACATGGCGAATGCCGAGGCTGGTGAGGCGCACGACCGGCGGGAGCGCAAACACGATGGTGGCGATGATGCCGGAGACGGTGCCGATGCTGAACAGCATCACCACCGGTACCAGATACACAAAGGGTGGAGTGGTCTGCATCACGTCGAGGAACGGGCGCAGGATCATCTCAAAGCGGTCACTGCGCCCAGCCATAACCCCCAAGGGGATGCCGATGAGGGCGCAGATCAACACGGCGCTGAGCACCATGGCTAAGGTGATCATGGTCTGTTCCCACATCCCCAGAAAGCCGCACATCAGCATGCTGCCGAGGGTGAAGGTGGCAATGCGCTTACCCGCAACGCGCCAGGCGAAGATGGTGATCACCAGAATGGTGACGATAGGGGGGAGCGCGGTAAAGATCCACACGAAGCTGTCGAGCAGGGCTTCGAGGGGTTTTTTAACCATCTGGAACACTTCGCGATAGTTGTATACCAGCCAGTCGATGCCGTCTTGAATCCACGTTTCCAGCGGGATACGTTGGTTTTCAAAGTCGAGTATTTTCATGCTTAGTTCTCCCCTTGGATCTGGGTGATGGCAGCGCCGCAGTGTTCTTCTTCGTGGGTGGTTTGCAGGGTACGCAGAAACACGTTGCGCGAGATCACCCCGAGGTATCTCCCGACCTCATCTACCACCGGCACCGGCCACTTATGCCCGGTTATCTGCGGGAGTACCTCCTGCATGGTCATGGAGGCGAGCACCGGTTCGGCGTCGGGTTCGATGAGGTCGAGGAGCCCTTTGTCGCTGCCGATGTTTTCTTTGAGGTTGTCGTGTGAAACCACACCGAGCAGGTGCCCGCGTTTATCCAGTACGTAGCCGTAATCACGGTCGTGGCTGATGAGCTGCTGGAGTGCGGAACGCGGCCCGTTGCCGGGGTGCTTGATGACGGTGACCTGGGTTTTACGCGCAATATCGCCGGCGCTGATGATACCGGTGGGGTCTACGCCGCGGAAGAACGCCTGCACGTAATCGTCGGCAGGATTTTGCAGAATCTCTTCGGGGGTTCCGACCTGCACTACGCGCCCATCGTGCATAATGGCAATGCGATCACCTAGGCGCATGGCTTCGTCCAAATCGTGAGAAATAAACACGATAGTGCGCTGATCTTCTGCCTGTAGGCGCAGGAGCTCGTCCTGCATCTCGGTACGGATCAGTGGATCAAGAGCGGAAAAAGCTTCATCCATCAGGAGGATTTCAGGGTTTACCGCCAGCGCACGGGCGAGGCCGACGCGCTGTTGCATTCCGCCGGAGAGGTCTGAGGGATAGCTATCCATATGCTGGCCGAGGCCGACACGTTCGAGGGAGGCGTGAGCGCGTTCGAGGCGCTCTTTTTTGCCGATGCCACAAATTTCGAGCCCGAAGGCGGTGTTTTCGCCTACGCTCATGTGGGGCATGAGGGCAAAAGATTGGAACACCATGCTCATAATTTTGCGCCGCATATCGACAAGCTCGGCCTTGGACATTTCGACGATGTTGCTGTCGTTAATATATATCTGACCGGCGCTGGGCTCTATCAGGCGGTTTAGCAGGCGCACCATGGTAGATTTACCTGAGCCGGACAACCCCATGATGACGAAGGTTTCCCCCGCGTAGATATCGAAGCTGGCGTCACTGACCCCCATGGTCATGCCGGTTTGCTTGAAAATTTCATCCTTACCCATTCCCTGTCGATGCATTTCGACAGCTTTTTCCGGATTTTCTCCAAACACTTTGTAGACGTTCTCTACACGTATTTTCACTGGAGCGTCTTCCATACGTTGTTTCTCCTCGACAGTATCTGTCTAGTGTTGCTGCTTAAACGGTCAATCCTGGCTGCGCCCATGCACAGCCTGAATATGGTGCTGGTTCTAGTGCTTTATTGAGATTGTAAAATAAGATGTTTAGAAGTAGTAACCGAAGTTGACGTTTACCCGAGTGGTGCGCTCGTTATCCGGTGCGGACATATCTCCACCGGAGAAGATCATGTTCTCTCCTGAGATCACGTCAATGTAGGTATACACAGGGCCAGCGGTAATCATGGTGCCGACGACGTTTTGCCAGATGTCATCAAAGCGGCTCTTATTGGGGATAATTACAGTGTTGTCACTGTAGAAGGTCAGAGCGCTGATCGGGCCCCAGCTCACTGGCACCGTGTACGCCAGGTTGAAGACTGCGGCATCCCCTTTGAGGGGCACACCCCAACTGCTACCGTAGCCGCCCATGGTGATGAGGTCTTTATCTACTTGTTGGCCATTAACCGTTGCCGGGTTCTTAGGGGCGTACTCATAGTGGAGATATTCGAGCTGGAGGTTGAAGGGGCCGTAGTTACCATTTAAGTGGACGGCGCTGGCCCAGTGATCGCCATCTTTTCCGGTTATGCTGTTATACAGTTGGCCATATTCACCAGAGACGCCAATCTCGGTATTGGAGCGCTCGCTGTGGTCAAACTGATATGCGATGCGCAGATTACCCTGGTTGGTCTCTTCGTTGCCTGCGGCTTGGGCACCGGCATAGCCGCCGTCGGCGTTGCTGATTACATCGACGGAGTAGCGGTCAGCATTGCCAGGTTTCCCCAGCTCGTCGTTTTTGTAGAATGCGCCGCTGATTCTCCACTGCCCAGGGTTGTAAAGCAGTTTCAAGCCCATGTCGTAGTCATCTTCCAGGCCTATGTAATACAGCCCACTGAACCAGAAGTTATGTGAAGCAAACGGCTGAAGCCCGAAGGGAACCTGATGGATTCCCAACTGAACTTGCAGATCATCGGTAAAGTTGTAGCCCATATAGCCGTGATGGATGGTGTTGAAGTCATATTCGGGGTAGAAGCGATATTCCGCGGAAAAGATGATGTCCTTGATGGAACCATCGAGGTTAAAGCGGAAGGTATCGAAGGCAAAATCTCCCCCCTTGTCTTTCGAGGTTTCAGACCAGTCCTGATAGCCGTAATTGACGCGCAGCGCACCGCCGATGCGAATATCGGGCTTGCTGCTGTTGACTGCCTCGGTGACCATTTCGCGGATGGTGCTTTTTTGTTCTGCCTCGGTTACGTCAACGGCGCTAGAAGTAGTGGCAGCCGCTGCGCGGGCAGAGTCAGCCTCTATTTTGGCTTCGAGCTGTGCGAGGCGCTCCTTCAGCGCGTTAATTTCATTGATGGTGGAGACATCAACCGCAAGCACTGGCGCGGGGCTGATGAGTACAATTGTCGCGGCGGCAAGCATAGTGATGCTCATGACTGCGATCTTAGCTGTGCCAGTTACCCATTTGGAGGGACCTAAATGTAGGCCCCGGCGTGAATGCACCTGTAGGTTTGTTTGAGTGGATCTTTTCTGTGTCATTTAACATTCTCCCTTGTGTGATTTGCACTAGTTTCCCTGAGCCAGATGAACAAATTACCGGCAGGGTTATCTGCCCAAGTGTAAAGCCAATTCGACGGTGTAATTTAGTTCGTAAGCAAATGACTAAAACATAGAAGGGGTGGTATTGTCAACTGCAGGGGCTATTGCCAACACCTTGAAAGCAAAGGACAAATTATTTTTATGCTATTTCACAACCATCTATATGGGTCAATTCCATATTTAAAATCTGGCGATATGGAGGATTTATGGGTTGATTCCGAATGATTATAGGGGCTTTATTGGTTCAATTCCAAGCCATTACAGCCGTTAGGCAAAATATAAAAGGGGTAGATGTAACGCTTAAACCTGCTTGCTTTTGTATTTATACAGCCATGCACGGCAAAATTTTGGTTGCAAGTAAAAATTGTATCGGCATAATCGGGTTCTTAACCATTAGGTTCCTAACGGTATTTACCCCCCACTAAAAGGTATTTCTTCCTACGGTGCTGTGTGCCCCTGGGTTTTAAGTCTGTGGCGCGCGCTGGCGTTGCCACGGCCACTTTTATTGATGGATACGCTATGCTCACCCCGCAGACAGACCAACTTGAGAATCAAAGTTACGAAAAACGTATTTTACGCTCGTTGCGCCGTATTATCCGTGCAGTGGAGCTACGTTCGCACCAAATCGCACGCCTTTACAAAATCACCGGCCCGCAGTTGGCGTGCCTGCATACCATTATCGATAACGGTCCCATGACTTCTGCGACCCTTTCAACCCATATGGTGCTGAGCCCGAGTACTATTGTGGGAATTATTGATCGTTTGCAGGAGAAGGGCTGGGTAACGCGGGATCGCAGCACTACCGACCGGCGCCAGATTTTGCTGGATGTGACTGATGCTGGGCGCGAGGTGGTGAAAAGCGCACCAATGCCCTTGCAAGGAACTTTGCTGCAGTCGCTCGAAGAGATCTCCGAGCTTGAGCGTGTTTCGGTGACGTTGGCGCTGGAGAAGGTGGTGGATATGTTGGAAGCGGGGACGATTCCGGCGGCGCCGATGTTGGAGGCGGGGGCGCTTACGGCTCAGTTGCCAAACATCGATGGCGATCTGGCTGAATTTGGGTAGGGCCTGCCGATTTTGGTGCGTTGGCTGTAGCTGTGATACAGGCTACTTCACCTGCGCCAGCATCAGGGCACGCCGTGGCGCCGGGTAGCCTTCGATGGTGAGCATGGAATCATTAGGGTGGAGAAAATCGGCGAGAGACTCGGTCTGAATCCAAGCAGTTTTACGTTGTTCAGCTGCGGTTGTTCTGGTTACATCAACGCAGCGAATATTGGTAAAGCCGGTGCGCTCCAGCCAACATTCCAAGCACTTTACCGTGGGGAGGAAGA
This sequence comes from uncultured Desulfuromonas sp., assembly GCA_964411865.1. Lineage (GTDB taxonomy): Bacteria > Desulfobacterota > Desulfuromonadia > Desulfuromonadales > Desulfuromonadaceae > JAIVHC01. The sequence goes on from CAYPNO010000010.1 coordinate 14,062, forward strand.
ACACGTTGTTCATTTTTGCGTAACGCGCACGAGGGGTCAATGCCACGTCTTCATCGCCAGGGATCACCAGAGTTTCGAGCACTAATTCACCGCCACGCCGCAGGGTATTGCGTAACGCGGTCAGGGTTTCAAGGGGGGAGCGCACATGGTACAGCACTCCCATGTGGAAGATGGTGTCGAAGAAGTCTGGCATAGAGGGGAGTTCTTCAAACTTTAGAGGTAATGTGTGCAGACGTTCGCGCGTGGCAAGGGCGGCCAGAAAGCGAAACTGGTAGTAAAAGGTGGCATAGGGCTCCAGCCCGAGGAGCAGCGTTGGCTGCTGGCTGTGCATGCGAAACAGGTAGTAGCCGCAGCTGCTGCCTACATCGAGCACTTTTCTGTTTCGCAGCGGTGTAAGATGGGGCTGTAGGCGCTGCCACTTCATCCACGAGGCCCATTCGGTGTCGAGGTCGACGCCGAAGATACGAAACGGCCCCTTGCGCCATGGACGCAGCCCAAACAGCGCCAACTCTAGTGCTTCTTGCTCCGTCTCACTTATCTCTGTATCCAGTCCAATCTCAACCCGATTTGTGTCTAGGCGCAGGTGCTGCGTCTGCAGTAACGGCAGGTCAGCGAGCAGGTCAGCGTAAATCTGGCATTTGCGATCGCGCTGCTGGCGTTCAAGGCGCTGGCGGACTATCTGTTGCAGTTCAGGCAACCATGTCCCCGCTTTGGCATATTCTAAATCGTGCCAAAGGTTTTCATCTGGCGTGGTATTCATTAGCATTTGACGCATAAAAATCCCGTGAAATTAAACCACTTGAGCCAGATACTTACCTGCGGGAAACCACACGCACGCAGACGTTGCACATGAGCTTCGCAGGTTTCGGGTACGAGCACATCTTCGAGGGCGTCACGCTTCTGACTGATTTCTAGTTCGGAGTAGCCGTTTTCGCGTTTGAAACAGTAGTACCATTCGCGTTCGATTTCGGCCATGCGCGGATCGGCGTCTTCTGTTTTTTCATTCAGGAGGAGTACCCCACCGGGTTCAAGCGCCAGGTACAGACGCCGTAGTAGATCTGCTCGGACCTCAAGGGGCATGAACTGCATGGTCAGGTTCGCCACTACGACAGAGCACGGTGCATAGTCAACTTCCTGTGCACCTTGCTGCAGTAGAGTGAATTTCTGCGTCGGGGGTAGGGTGATTTTGGCAAGACGCTTACGGTAGCGCGCCAACATCGGGGCAGAGGGGTCGATCCCTATGAGTTCAAATGGGCGCGCGTGCATCAATTTCTGCACGGTGATGCCAAAATTACCGTGGGAGCAACCTAGGTCGTATATACGGGTGCCTGTGGTGTGATAATGCGCGGCCATCTGCGCCTGGCGCAGCAGGGTTTCATTATACATAGGTACGCTGCGCTGAAGCATATCGTCAAATACTTGCACCACCTTTTCGTTGAACTCAAACGGTGCTACCTCTCCGAGGGAGTCTGAATAGATTTTATCTTTGGTCATGGTCTTAATCTCTTTGTTCTTCTGTTCTCGTGGGGCTTAGTTCTGCTTCATGCCGGAAGGTTTTATGCTGTTATGCGAGTTAAAACGACAACACCGGTAACGAAAACAGGTTTCTCGGTTACCGGTGCTATTAAGCTTAATTTTTTATGCGATGATTTACGTTGTTGGAAGGAAGGTTATCGCTATTCTCTACAATTAACCGATGCGTTCGCGCCGCTCCTGCTCTTCCTTACAGTCAATGCACAGGGTAGCGACTGGTCGGGCACGCAGGCGGGATTCGGAAATCTCTTCGTCACAGCTTTCGCAGATGCCGAACTCTCCATCTTCGATACGTTTAAGAGCTTCTCGTATTTTGCTAATCAAGCGACGTTCGCGGTCGCGGATACGTAGTTCGAAATTACGGTCTGATTCCATAGAGGCACGATCCGTGGGATCGGGGAAGTTTTCCTTTTCGTCAGTCATCTCCGCCACTGTTTTTCCAGCATCGCGAAGTAACGTAGCGAGTTGTTCTTCAAGAATAACCTTGAATTCATCAGCCTTATTTTTTTCCATAGTACCACTCCATATTAGTAGCAGAGGTATCGTAAAAATCGGCACATAGTATTAGTTAAAAGGCTTCAAGTCAAGAATAAGTATCCGTGCGCCGCGCCGCTGGCTACCGTGGAGTACTGGTTCCTACTCGCTTGAGCCCGAATCAGGGCCATTACTTTTTGCACGTATGTGTATTTCTCCGTCAGCTAGGCCGGTCAAATTGATCTCCTCTTGGGCTGCCAAAAAGGCAAAATTATACTTTTTGAGTCGATCTATCATCCCTCGACGTACGTCTTTCCATGCTTCGTGTACCGGGCAGTAACTATCACGTTCACAGATGCCACGTCCGCACAGACACTTGTTTATGTACAGTGGATCTTCCTCTATGCTGTAAATATCGTAAATGTTGATCTCTGCTGGTTCCTTGCGCAGGAAAAACCCACCACCTACACCGCGCTGAGAGCCTATTAGCCCAGCCTTGACTAGGGGTTGAAAAATTTTTGTCAAAAATGCTGGGGTTACTTCCTGGGTAGCGCAGATATCTTTTTTCAGGATTATCTCTCCAGTGGGGAACTTCGACATGTACAGCACCGCGCGCACGGCATATTCTGTTGCACGTGTAATTACCATTGTAACTCCGTATAATATAATTGGATTTGGCTGGATTATGATCCAGGATGGTCCATGCATCGGCTGTATGCCTGTTGCTGGTTCCGCATGCCGATTCACAAAGGCACTGAATCTGAAGAGATAATAAAGCAGACCAGTCGGATTTGAAACCATATTATCTTATACATAGAAGAATGTAGATACAGATGTCAATTAAATATTACTCTTTTACTCTCACTTGCCACTCATGTTGAGGTGGTTGTCATCTATGCTAGGAAATAACGTTGTGGGTAGAGCCAGCTGCGCTGAGAATAATATAATTGGTCGTTTTGCTCCAAGTCCCACTGGGTTGTTGCACATGGGCTCGTTAGTTACGGCTGTAGCAAGTTATCTCTTTGCCAAGGTGCGGGGGGGTAAATGGTTGCTGCGCATGGAAGATCTGGACATAGCGCGTAACATTCCGGGGGCAGCGAGTGCAATTCTACGTCAGCTTGAATTTCTGGGTCTCAATTGGGATGATCAAGTGGTGTATCAGAGCAAGCGTCTGGAGTTCTATGCCGACACTTTGCGCCAGCTTATACACAATGAGGATGTGTACCGTTGTACCTGCTCGAGGCGAGAAATAGCTGCGACTGCGTTGCGCAATACGGCTTCTGGCCCAGTCTACAGCGGACATTGCCGAGATAGATTCCAACATAACGGCTATAATGGTCCCATCAAGAATCAGTTCGGGAGCTGGCGCTTAAAGGTCGACGCTGTTTCGGTAAGCTTCACTGATATTCTTTATGGCCAGATAGCCCAGCAGCTGGGGTTGGAGGTTGGGGATTTTATCCTAAAACGCGCAGATAATATTTTTGCGTATCAGTTTGTCACTCCACTCGATGATGCCGCGCAGCACATCACTCAAGTGATTCGTGGTGCTGATTTGCTTGATTCTACCCCGCGGCAGATATATTTGCTGCAGTGCCTTAAATTGCCCGTGCCAAACTTTGGCCATATTCCACTGGTTCTTGATAGGGGTGGAAATAAAATCAGCAAAAGTGGGCAGGTGGTGAAAAGGATAGATGCCAGCGTTCCCTTGCCATTCGGAGCTGAAGATCTTTTCAGAGCGCTTGAATTTTTGGGGCAAGCTCCACCAGCTAAGTTGTTTGGGTATGGCGCTGCGGTACCACCGGTGGAGTTGTTGCACTGGGCGTTGCATAATTTTGAACCTGCCTCCATTCCATTGGCAAATATGTTCATGGAATAGGCGTTTTATTCTGACTGATTGTATATCTACACAAAGGGGCGAACCATGCGGTTCGCCCCTTTGTAGTGCTTCTGTGAAAATTTTGCGTGAATTACTTAGGTAATGCCTTGATGTACTCACGGTTAAGCTTGGCTATGAACTTAACGCTGACTCCTTTCGGGCAGGCAGCTTCACACTCATAGTGGTTACCACAGTTTCCAAAACCATTGTCCAGCATGGCGGTGGTCATAGCTTTAACGCGCTCAGCCGCTTCAACTTTACCCTGGGGCAGAGCTGCCAGCTGGGCTACCTTGGCGCTGGTAAAGAGCATGGCGCTGCCGTTAGGACACGCAGCCACGCATGCACCGCAACCGATACATCCGGCCGCGTCCATAGCGTACTCTGCCATAGGCTTGGGAATTAGGGTTTGGTTAGCTTCGCCTACTTCACCGGTATAGGCTGAGGTGTAACCACCCGCCTCGATGATACGATCCAAGGCAGAGCGATCAACAACCAGGTCTTTTACAACTGGGAATGCTGAGGCACGCCACGGCTCCAGAGTCAGGCTGTCACCATCTTTGAACTGGCGCATGTGCAGTTGGCAGGCGGTGGTCTCTTCCTGGGGGCCATGAGGACGTCCATTGATGACGCAGCCACAGGTACCACAGATACCTTCACGGCAGTCGTTATCGAATTCAATGGGTTCTACGCCCGTCTCGATGAGCTCTTGGTTTACTTCATCAAGCATCTCCAGGAAGGAGCTGTCGGGGCTGACATTCTTGGCCTCGTACTGCTCCAGCTTGCCCTTGTCTTCAGGGCCGTTTTGGCGCCATACGTAAAGTGTCAGATTCATTATTTATAGCTCCTTACTGCAAGTTTAACATTTTCGAATTTGAGAGGCTCCTTATGCAGCTCTGGTGCCTTGCCTGCTCCCTTGAATTCCCATGCCGCGACATATGCAAAATTCTCGTCGTCACGTGTAGCTTCACCATCCTCGGTCTGATGCTCAACGCGGAAGTGCCCACCACATGATTCTTCGCGGTTGAGGGCGTCGGTTGCGAGCATTTCACCAAATTCGAGGAAGTCGGCTACGCGGCCTGCCTCTTCAAGCTGGCTGTTGCGTCCTTTAGTATCACCGGTGATCTTGACATTCTGCCAGAACTCTTCACGCAGGGCAGGAATGGCCTTGAGCGCCTCGGAGAGGCTCTCTTTGCTGCGGGCCATGCCGACATTATCCCACATGATTTTACCGAGCTCGCGGTGGAAGGAGCTGACGGAGCGCTTTCCTTTGATATTCAGAAGTTTGTCCAGAGACGCTTTGGTCTCTTCAAGCGACTTTTTGAACTCAGGATGCTCATCGGTAACTTCGCCCGGTTTGACCCCGGCAAGGTAGTTGCCGATGGTGTAGGGGATTACGAAGTAGCCGTCAGCCAGACCCTGCATCAGGGCGGAAGCGCCCAGACGGTTAGCCCCATGCACGGAGAAGTTTGCTTCGCCGAGAACGAAGAGCCCTGGAACATTGCTCATGCAGTTGTAGTCTACCCACAGACCGCCCATGGAATAGTGCGGGGCTGGATAGATACGCATCGGCTGCTTGTAGGCATCCTCGTCAGTGATCTTCTCGTACATGTCGAACAGGTTGCCGTAACGCTCACGGATGGTGTTCTCGCCAACGCGATTGATGGAGTCCTCAAAGTCGAGGTATACTCCACGCTTGCCTGGTCCTACCCCACGCTCGTCATCACACTGCTCTTTTGCCGCACGGGATGCGATATCACGCGGAGCCAAGTTGCCGAAGGATGGGTACTTGCGCTCGAGGTAATAATCGCGATCTTCTTCAGCTATTTCACTGGCAGGTTTCTCGCAGTCTTCTTTGCGCTTTGGTACCCAGCAACGTCCGTCGTTACGCAGAGATTCGGACATCAGGGTCAGTTTAGACTGATGCTCACCGCTTTGTGGAATACAGGTAGGGTGGATCTGGGTGTAGCAAGGGTTGGCCATGAAGGCACCTTTTTTGGCTGCCTTCCATGCGGCAGTGACGCTACAGCCCATGGCGTTGGTTGAGAGGTAGAATACGTTAACGTAACCACCAGTCGCCAGTACCACTGCATCGGCCCAGGAGGTCTTGATTTCACCAGTGCTCAATTCGCGGTAGGTGATCCCTTTGGCAACACCGTCAACCACAACCAGGTCAAGCATTTCGGTGCGGGTCTTGAGTTTTACCGTACCAGCCTTTACCTGACGTGCCAGAGCCTGATAAGCTCCGAGAAGGAGCTGTTGGCCGGTCTGTCCGCGCGCGTAAAAAGTACGCGATACCTGCGCACCCCCGAAGGAACGGTTGGAGAGCAGACCGCTGTACTCACGCGCGAACGGAACGCCCTGCGCTACGCACTGGTCGATAATGTTGTTACTTACCTGTGACAGGCGCCACACATCCGCTTCACGTGCGCGGAAGTCACCACCTTTGATGGTGTCGTAGAACAGGCGGAACACGCTGTCACCGTCATTATGGTAGTTCTTAGCTGCGTTGATGCCACCTTGCGCCGCAATACTGTGGGCACGACGGGAGCTGTCCTGATAGCAGTAAGCTTCTACATTGTAACCAAGCTCGCCCAAACTCGCAGCACCAGCACCACCAGCGAGGCCGGTTCCTACCATGATGATTTTGAATTTGCGCTTGTTAGAGGGATTGATCAGCTTCATATCAAAGCGGTGCTGATCCCAAGTTTTCTCAATAGGTCCGATGGGACATTTTCCATCTAAAATCACGATGTACCCTCCTAAACGTTAATCAGGCCCAGAAGTATGGACACCGGTATAGAAATAAAGCCAGCGAAAATAACAACGGCGGCAGCACGGCCAATCTTTTCCATAACAGGAAGAGTTTCAGCCCCTAAAACGCCTACGGTCTGGAACAGGCTTTGTACCCCATGGCTCAAGTGGAGCAGCAGGGTTACCATTGCGCCAATATAGACCAGACTGATGAAGAACTTTTGGAAACTGAGCACCATCATGGTAAACACGTCCGCACGCCCCAGGGTGTCAGGCGCAAGAGCACCGACTGAGATTTCAGGATTGGTTACGTGCATGGTGAAGTGGAGCAGGTGGTAGACCAAAAAAGCGAGAAGGATTAAGCCAGTATAGATCATGGTCAGGGCACCGTAGGAGGTGCGGGGGTTTTTCTTTTCGTTGTACTCAATAGCACGCGCCGCACGATTTTCCAGGGTCAGTTGAATCCCGAAGAAAATATGCACGCCGAAAAGACCAAGCATTACCAGACGAAAGATCCATACAATCGGACCCAGCGCATGGAGATGCTCTGCATAAGCATTGATGCCATCAGCGCCAATAAACACCGATGAGTTCCCAAGCAGGTGAACAGTGACAAAAAGAAACAGGAATAATCCTGTCACTGCCATCACAAGCTTTCTACCAACAGAGTTTTGCAGCATTTGCATAGTTGTTACCTATCCTTGAATAGTTGGTTATGAATACAGGGGCTTAGCAGCTAATGTTATCTGCCCTACCTGCATTCCTGACTCTGTACCGCCATTCACAGCAAGAAGCGGGTACTACCCAGTTTGTGGTGGCGACCTCCAATTAACACATTGCAGCAACATAATATCCCCCTTTAGATACGCATATAGAAACATAACACCCGCACCACAGTAACGTTGTAATGTGCAACGTCCACGTAAACGGGATCATAAATATTGGGAACCATTCTAAACACCGTTTTACAAAATTGCAAAAGAAATAGTATACAATCCTTTGTGCCAGAAGCTAGAACATAACTCAGCAACAAGCCACTCACAGGTCAGTAGTGCTTACGTGCTTTCACCATAAGCAGGATTTTTTCGTCATTAACTTTAATTCCCCTTGGGGTAGATATGAGCAAATATTGGCAGACGTTGACATGTACGAGATTGCAGAGTTTAGGTATGCTCGGCAAGTCACGAGGGAGCAGGACCTCATAAATCAGAGCAATGAGCAGAGGAGAACAATGTGAAAACCGCTATAGTAACGCCAAACGCACCAGCCGCCATAGGTCCATACTCGCAGGGGATTAAGGTTGGAAATATGGTTTTTTTTTCCGGTCAGATTCCCCTCGATCCGGTTAGTGGTGAGCTTGCAGGCACCGACATTCAAACCCAGACCCGCCAAGTAATGCAAAATATGCAGGCTGTCCTAGAGGCGGCCGGGATGAATTTCAGCCATATTGTCAAAGCGACTATATATTTAAAAGACCTGAGCGATTTTGCAGTAGTAAATAAAATTTACGCGGAACATATGCATG
>CAYPNO010000011.1:0-21987 GCA_964411865.1 uncultured Desulfuromonas sp.
GTTCTTGAACTGTTTTGCGTACATCTGTTTTATCCTTTTATCGGGTATTTCTGCCTGTTATCAGGTTGTTTGGGGATGTTTGAGGTCTGGCAGATTAAAAATCAATTTAAGCGGAGAAAGTGATGATCCGTTCTATAAGTAGAAAGATTTTCGGTACTAAAAACGAGCGTGAAATAAAGCGCATGCAGGTCATGGTTGAAAAAATCAATGCCCTTGAAGAAGAGACTAAGCAGCTCGATGATGCTGGGTTGCAGAGCAAGACCCCGGAGTTTCGTCAGCGCCTCGAGCAGGGAGAAAGCCTGAACGATCTCCTCCCCGAAGCGTTTGCTGTGGTGCGTGAAGCGGCATGGCGGGTTCTGGAAATGCGTCACTTCGATGTCCAGCTTATCGGTGGCATGGTGTTGCACCAGGGCAAGATTGCGGAGATGAAAACCGGTGAGGGTAAAACCTTGGTTGCAACCCTGGCGACATACCTTAACGCGTTGCCGTCCAAGGGTGTCCATGTAGTTACTGTCAACGATTACCTAGCTCGGCGTGACTCCGAGTGGATGGGTAAGTTGTATAACTTCCTCGGGCTTAGTGTCGGTTGCATCATCCACGGCATAACCGATGTGGCGCGCAAGGATGCCTATCAATGTGATATCACCTACGGTACCAATAATGAGTTTGGTTTCGATTATCTGCGCGACAATATGAAGTTTGATCTGGATGAATATGTCCAGCGCGATCTGAACTTTGCCATAGTTGACGAGGTGGACTCTATCCTCATTGACGAAGCGCGCACCCCGTTGATTATCTCCGGTCCCAGCGATGCCTCCAGTGAACTCTACGCCAAAGCCAACAACGTCATTCCTCGTCTTGAGCGCGGTGAAATCATTGAACACCGCAATGCCGGCAAGGTGGGGCAGACCGAGAAAGAATTCACTGGCGACTATACCGTGGATGAAAAAGCCAAAAGTGCGACCCTGACGGAACATGGGGTAGCAAAAGTGGAGAAAATTCTCGGTATAGATAACCTTTATGACCCCGTCCAGATTGCGTTGCTGCATCACATTAATCAGGCTCTTAAGGCACATGCGCTGTTTAAAAAAGAGGTAGATTATGTAGTTAAAGACGGTGAAGTCTGCATTGTGGATGAATTTACCGGACGCCTGATGCCGGGACGGCGCTGGAGTGATGGTCTGCACCAGGCGGTGGAAGCCAAGGAAGGGGTCACGGTTGAAAAAGAGAACCAGACTTTGGCAACGATAACCTTCCAGAACTACTTTCGTATGTACGCTAAACTTGCGGGGATGACGGGTACTGCGGATACTGAGGCACACGAGTTTGCCGAGATATATAAACTCGATGTGGTGGTTATCCCGACCAACCGCCCAAGTCAGCGCCACGATTTCGCCGATGTTATTTTTAAGAGTGAAGAAGAGAAATTTAACGCCGTTATCGAAGATATTGTAGACTGCCATAAGCGGCGCCAGCCTGTACTGGTGGGAACTATTTCCATCGAGAATTCAGAGCGTCTAGCGGAAAAACTGAAAAAACGTGGGGTAAAACACAACGTCCTCAACGCTAAGCATCACGCCAAAGAGGCGGAAATTGTAGCTCAGGCCGGGCGTGCCGGTGCGGTCACTATCGCCACCAATATGGCCGGGCGTGGAACTGACATTGTGCTTGGAGGAAATCCGGAAATGATGGCGGAGGCCGCTAGCGGTACCGGTGACGACCCCACCCTCTACGCAGAGCTGCTGGAAAAATTTACCCCGCAGTGCAGCGCAGAACGTCAGGAGGTGCTTGAACTCGGTGGTCTATATATCCTTGGCACCGAACGCCACGAATCGCGCCGTATTGACAATCAGCTGCGTGGGCGTGCCGGACGTCAAGGCGACCCCGGTGCCAGCCGGTTCTATCTGAGTCTCGAGGATGATCTGCTGCGTATTTTCGGCAGCCATCGCGTTTCATATGTGATGGAAAAACTCAAAATTCCCGATGATGAGCCCATCGAGCACGGAATTATTTCGCGCGCAATCGAAAATGCACAGAAAAAAGTTGAGGGACAGAACTTTGAGGTGCGTAAGCATCTGATAGAATATGACGATGTCATGAACCGCCAGCGCGAAGTGATTTATACCCAGCGCCGCGAAGTACTAGGCGGAGAAGAGATCCGTGAAACCTACATCGCCATGCTTGAAGAGATGATAGAGGACATGGTGGCGACATTCTGTCCGGAGAAGACTCCGGTAGCTGACTGGAACCTTTCCTCTCTGGCTGACGATTTCTACAGCCAGTTCAACTTCTGGCCGCAGTTGCCACCTGAAGATGAACGCATCACCCAGACAGAGTTTGAGAAGAGTTTGAAGCAACAGGTGTTTAAGCGCCTTGAAGAACGCGAAGAGGAGCTGACCACCGAGGTGATGGAATACCTGATGAAGGTGTTGCTCCTGCAGGTGATTGACAGCCAGTGGAAGGACCATCTGCTTTCCATTGATCATCTCAAGGAAGGAATAGGGCTGCGCGGCTATGGGCAGAAAAACCCCAAACAGGAATACAAGCGAGAGGCCTACAACCTGTTTATGCAGGTCATGGGACGTATCCGCCAAGAAGTTCTGCAGAAGCTCTTTATCGTTAAACTGGTGCAGGAGAGCGATGTAGAGCAAATGGAAGCCAGACAGAGGCAACGCCAGGTGGTTACCAACCGCAGTGATGAGCCGCCACAGCCTCAGACGGTGGTGCGCACCGAGGAAAAAGTGGGGCGCAACGATCCGTGCCCTTGTGGCAGCGGGAAAAAATATAAAAAGTGCTGTGGACGTTAAACCCTTAAATAACATACCCAAAGCGGGCGCCAACGCGGGAGAAGTATAATATATGACATCGGCAGGTAATCAGGTAAAAGGCTTCAGTTTCGCTACAGCTATAGCCGGTATAAAACAAACCAAGCGACCAGATTGCGGCCTTATTTTTTCGGAGGTTCCTGCTGCCTGTGCTGGGGTGTTTACCCGCAACCAGGTGGTTGCGGCACCTTTACAGATTACGCGCCAACGGGTACTGCGGGGCACATGTCAGGCGGTACTGGTCAATAGCGGAAACGCCAACGCCTGTACCGGTGCAGCGGGGCTCAAGACCGCGCAGCAGAACGGAAAAACTCTGGCTGTTGCATTGGGCATTGACGAAGAACTGATAGCTCTGGCTTCCACCGGGGTGATCGGGGTGCAACTACCGGGGGCGCGCCTGGATGCAGTGGTTCCGCACCTGGTTAAAGAGCGGGCAGCGGATAAGGCCGTAACGGTGGCTGAAGCGATTATGACTACGGATATGTTCAGTAAGACTTCTGTGGCACGCTTGCAGACTCCGGGACAAAACGGCACCATCCTGGGCATTGCCAAAGGAGCGGGGATGATCCACCCCAACATGGCCACCATGCTTGGGTTTGTCCTTACCGATGCCAACATCAGTGCGCCATTGCTTCGGTCTTGTTTGAAGATTGCCGTGGAACAGTCGTTTAACTCCATAACCGTCGATGGAGATACCTCCACCAATGACATGGTACTGCTGTTGGCCAACGGTCAGGCCGGTGAGGAGGAAATTCTTCCTCAGACTCCCGCAGCCGCAGATTTTCAGCTTCAGCTCAATAGTGTTTTGCTCGATCTGGCTAAGATGATTGTGCGTGATGGCGAAGGGGCGACTAAGCTGGTGCAGATTCACGTTCGGGGTGCACGCAATGCGACTGAAGCCAAAGAAGCCGCCCGCAGCGTGGCTACATCCAGTCTGGTTAAGACGGCGTTCTTTGGTGAGGATGCAAACTGGGGGCGGATTATTGCCGCGCTAGGCTATTCTAACGCCGAAGTTGATGCCGAACGGGTGGATATCTTTTTTGATCAGGTGCAGGTGGTTAGCGCTGGCATTGGAACCGGCCCAGAGCAGGAATCTCTGGCGACTGAAGTGCTACGGCACAAGGAGTTCTGTGTCACCCTGGACCTCCATCTGGGCGAGGGCGCTAGCGACTATTACACTTCTGATCTTACCTATGAATATATCAAGATCAACGCCGACTATCGTACTTGAGCAGCGTTGAGTATGTTGAATTTTCCACCCAGTATGCTTATCGAACATACCCTGCTTAACCCGGCAACGCGGCTTGAGCAGATTCGTGTCCTGTGCGAGGAGGCGGTGGAGTACGGTTTTGCTGCGGTGTGTATCCCGCCGGTGTATGTCGCCGTAGCCGCAGCACAGTTGCGCGGCTCAGAGGTCAACGTGTGCACAGTTGCGGGTTTCCCCACAGGGTTTGAGAGTAGCGCGGTAAAAGCGTTTGCAGCGCAGCAGGCGGTTCTCCAAGGTGCGGATGAGATTGATATGGTGGTGCAGCAGGGCTGGATTCAAGATGGCCGCTATGCCGACGTTGAGGCTGAAATCAGGCAAGTAAAGCAGGCGTGCGGCGGCGCTGTCCTCAAGGTGATTATCGAATGCTGTAATTTAAGTGTGCAGCAGAAACGTCAGGTTGGTGCCTGCGTGGTTGCAGGAGGCGCCGATTATGTTAAAACTTCCACCGGCACCGCTGCTGGGGGGGCTACGATCGACGACGTGGAATTGTTGCACGCTGTAGGTGCAGATAAACTTAGAATCAAAGCCGCAGGCGGTATTCGCACATTAGAACAGCTAGAAGCACTGTATCGCGCCGGGGCCACTCGGATTGGTACCAGCCGGGCTATCGCCATTGTGACCCAGTGGCTTAAAAATCAGGTTTAATCCTGCTATGGATCAGTTTGAACGCATTGTACTCATAGTACTCGACGGCGTCGGGTGCGGAGCTTTACCTGACGCGAACCTGTTTTATGATCAGGGCGCTAATACCCTCGGGCATCTAGCGGCAGTGGCTACAGCGACAGGGTCGTTTGCCTTGCCCCAACTACAAGCTCTGGGGCTGGGGAACATAACCCCTATTGCTGGAGTTCCCCAATGCCTGAAACCGCGAGCATCCTGGGGAAAGATGGCCGAACGCTCTAATGCCAAAGATAGCACCACCGGACACTGGGAAATTGCTGGAGTGGTGATGCATAAACCTTTTAAGGTTTATGCACGGGGATTCCCACCCGAAATTATGCAGGGGTTTACCCGTATTGCAGGAATGAAGGCGTTAGGAAATATCCCCGCGAGCGGAACCGAAATTATCCAGACGCTAGGGCCAGAGCACATGCGCAGCGGGCGCCCCATCGTCTATACCAGCACCGATTCGGTGTTTCAGATCGCCGCCCACGAGGAGATTCTACCTTTGGAGATTTTGTACTCCATCTGCAGAAAAACTCGCGATATGCTTGATCCTTACAGGGTCGGGCGAGTAATCGCACGCCCCTTTGTCGGGGATGAAAATGCAGGTTTTGTGCGTACCAGCAGACGCCGAGATTTCTCCATGGCGCCGCCTGAACCCACATTGTTGGATCTGCTTCAGCAGCGCGGGATAGGAGTACATGCGGTAGGAAAAATATCCGACATTTTTTGTGGGCGCGGAATTGATAAACATATCAGTACCACCAGCAATGCCGAGGGGATGCAAGCTACTGCAGAGACCTTTGCATCCCTAAAGCGTGGCTTGGTATTTACGAATTTGATAGATTTTGACATGAATTACGGACACCGGCGCGATTGCTGTGGTTTCGCCGTCGCCCTGCAGCAGTTTGACACCTGGCTAGGGGCATTTCTACCGACACTGAAGGATTCAGATCTACTTTTGCTAACTGCCGATCACGGTTGTGATCCATGCATGCCTGGCAGTGACCACACGCGCGAATATGTGCCGTTGCTTGCATATACTCCGCAGGTAAAACATGGTGTAAACCTTGGCGTGCGCACAAGTTTTACAGATATTGCTGTAACAGTACTGCAAAATTTCGGTCTGCATGCTAATATCGCAAGCAATTCTTATGGGAACAGCTTTCTCGACGAATTGGCCGCTGGCGTGACCGAAAAATAACCATTCACCAAGTTTCATGTACCTAAACTATGAATTGCGGTCTTTGTGCTACAAGTTTGTACGGAGCAGGAGTATGCTCCAATAAGTTTTATGGGTAGGCTAAACAGGTTGTTAGGTTGCCAATCTTATGTAAAAGCGAGGTATCAATAAATGAAAAAATGGCTATATGCGTGCTTATTCGCGATGTGGATGCTTCCATGTAACTTGTATGCCATTGAGATAGTTGATGCCGCCATCACTAGTGCTATTGATGAACGCAGCCCCGTGGATTCTTTGAACACGGTGAGAGATCCGGTAGAGCAGCTGTTCTGCTTCACCCACGTGCTAGGGGCAGAGGATGACACTTGGATTATCCATGTGTGGTATCACGAGGGTAAGGAGATGGCGCGTGTTCGGCTGCCAGTGTCTTCTTCCAATTGGAGAACATGGTCGTCAAAGAAGATCTTGCCTCAGTGGAGTGGACAGTGGCAGGTGCATATTCTTGATGCACAAGGTAAGGCCAGGCTGATTGTTCCATTTATGGTCGAGTGATATTGTTTCAGTGCCAAAACGGTATACAGATATTTATATAGCCAAAGTTGGCGGCAGTTGGCCCAGTTCCGTACCGGCGAGAAGCGGAAACGTTAGGCTGCCTTGAATAGGGATTAGGTAGGGAGGGTTTAATGGGAAAACGACTGTTGCTGGCCGATGACAGTGTCACGATCCAGAAGGTAGTAGAGATAACCTTTGCCGATGAAGATTATGAACTAATTATCGCCAGTAATGGTGACGAAGCATTGAAGATGGCACAAGCCAAGCGCCCTGATCTTATCCTGGCGGATGTGTTCATGCCTGGACTGGACGGGTATCAACTATGTGAAAGAATTAGTTCAGATCCAGCTTTTGCCGGGGTTCCTGTATTGTTGTTGGCCGGCACTTTTGAACCTTTTGATGAAGACCGTGCCAAGCAGGTTGGGGCTGTGGATTGGGTTTATAAGCCTTTCTCCTCGCAGAGTTTAATAGACCAAGTTGCCAAAGCATTGAAGCTGGCGCAGGAAAAATTTCCACAATGGAAAACATCACCTAGTAAAAGCCCCGCAGAGAGCATGATGAACGCGTTTGAACAGGCAGCATCTGCGAGCTTTTCCCCTGAAGGTCTCACCGAATCGCGCATGGACGTGACTCCGGTGTTAGCTACACAGGACCAAACACCGATACCGGAGGTTGCGCCTACACCAGAGTTTGCACCTACACCAGAGTTTGCACCTGCGCCGAAGTCAAAAGAACCTATAGCTGAAGACTTTGGCGTTGGAGGGAGGGAAGACTTTACCTTTGCCGATTTTGACGATGCTGAGTCTTCAACTCCAGAAACTGCTAGTCACCTCGAGGTAGAAGCTACCTTGCCGCCACTTGACACTGATTTCAGTTTTACCCCTACCGCAGAACAGGAGTCCGCTGATCTTACCGCCCCAGCTGAGCCTGTAGCTGGCATGGAGGTGGCGGAAACCCCTTTTGGTGCTCATGTTTCTGCCCCTGATTCTCCCCCCTTCACTGCCCCTGCACCAGCAGTTTCAATGCCTTCAGGTTTGGGCTTTGCTGGTGGGCCAGATGCAGAGAAAGATTTGGGGCCGGAATTACCCAGCTTGGATGAATTTACCGCCTCTGGGCCTGAAGATGCCTTCTCCGATGACGCTTCAGGAGAAATTATTGATCTGCATGAAGAGGATATCGTCGCTGAAGGTAAATACGCAGCTACATCTGCACGGGTTGAAGCCAGAGCCGCATACCTGAGTGATGCCGAACTAGAACGCATTATCGAGCGCGTCGCCAGCAGTGTTATTGAGCGCCTCGCCACCCCCGTAATGGAAAAGGTGGTGTGGGAGGTAGTGCCCGATCTGGCCGAGAGTATGATTCGCGAAGAGATGGACAAGATAAAACACAGGGCTGCCGCTGGTAATTAAAGTAACAAGAAGCTGCGCAGTGCCTGGGTACAACAGGCAGGACTTCATTCTGTTTCAAGCCTGCTATACAAATAGAGCGGGCTTGAATCATTTTATGCCCTGCATTTCAAGGAAGTGAACGCACCATGAGAAATGAATTAGAAAAAGGATACGAACCCCACGATTTTGAACAAAGATGGTACCAGGAATGGGAGCAAAGTGGTTATTTTCGTGCCAATGAACACTCCACTAAACCCGCGTACTCTATGGTAATTCCCCCTCCTAATGTTACCGGAGTGCTCCACATGGGGCACGCACTTAACAACACCTTGCAGGATATCCTCGTACGCTGGAAGCGCATGTGCGGTTATGAAGTGCTGTGGATGCCAGGGACAGACCACGCCGGAATTGCGACCCAGAATGTGGTGGAAAAACAGCTGAGCGAAGCTGGACAGGATCGCCATGATATCGGACGTGAAGCCTTTGTCGAGCGCGTATGGCAATGGCGCGA
This sequence comes from uncultured Desulfuromonas sp., assembly GCA_964411865.1. Taxonomy (GTDB): domain Bacteria; phylum Desulfobacterota; class Desulfuromonadia; order Desulfuromonadales; family Desulfuromonadaceae; genus JAIVHC01. The sequence goes on from CAYPNO010000011.1 coordinate 8,390, forward strand.
GGAGTCCGGCGGCAAAATAATTAACCAGCTCAAGCGCCTTGGGGCCTCCTGTGACTGGGAACGCGAGCGCTTCACCATGGATGAAGGTTTGAGCAAGGCTGTACGTGAAGTGTTTGTCAGCCTCTACGAAGATGGCCTCATCTATCGCGCCAACCGCCTGATAAACTGGTGCCCGCGTTGTCATACCGCCCTGTCTGATCTCGAAGTAGAGCACGAAGATCAAAAGGGTAGCTTGTGGCACCTGCGCTATCCGGTAAAAGGGAGCGACCGTGTGCTGGTTGTGGCTACTACCCGGCCCGAGACTATGCTTGGTGACACTGCCGTGGCCGTGCATCCCGAAGATGAGCGCTACGCCGATCTAATCGGCAAAACGGTGGAACTGCCCCTTACCGGACGCGAAATTCCCATCATTGCCGATGATTATGTGGATAAAGAGTTCGGTAGCGGTGCAGTGAAGATCACCCCCGCGCACGATTTTAACGACTTCGAGATGGGCAAGCGCCATAATCTGGAAAACATCAATATTCTGGACGAATCCGGGCATATAAATGAAAACGGCGGAGCTTACCAAGGGTTGGAGCGCTATGCCGCGCGTGATAAGGTGGTGGCGGACCTGGATGCACTCGGATTGCTGGAAAAAACCGAAGAGCATCTGAACTCCGTAGGGGAATGCTATCGTTGCAGAACCGTCATCGAGCCATATATGAGTCTGCAGTGGTACGTGGATGTAAAACCGCTGGCTAAAGAGGCGATTAAAGCCGTTGAGAGCGGAACGACCCGCATCGTTCCTAGCCACTGGGAAAAAACTTATTATGAGTGGATGAACAACATCCAGGACTGGTGCATCAGCCGCCAGATCTGGTGGGGACACCGAATTCCAGCTTGGTACTGTGACGCCTGCGGCGAGATTATTGTCGCGCGTGAAGAAGTGAGCAAGTGTCACATATGTGGCAGCACCAACCTGCACCAGGAGACTGATGTTCTGGATACGTGGTTCTCCTCCGGCTTATGGCCATTTTCCACCATGGGTTGGCCGGAACAGACCGATACCCTTAAAAAATTCTATCCCACAGCGTGCCTGGTAACCGGCTTTGATATCCTGTTTTTCTGGGTTGCGCGCATGATGATGCTGGGGCAGAAATTCATGGGGGAAGTACCCTTCAAGGATGTGTATATCCATGCGCTGGTGCGCGATGCCAACGGTCAGAAAATGAGCAAGAGCAAGGGCAATGTCATCGATCCTTTAACTGTCATCGATGAGTTTGGCACTGACGCTTTCCGTCTGACCTTGGCTGCATTTGCGGCTCAAGGACGCGACATCAAGCTCTCCACCGAGCGTATCGGTGGCTATCGCAATTTTTGCAACAAGCTCTGGAACGCCAGTCGCTTTGCCCTGATGAATCTGGCTGACTTCAGACCTCAGGACACGTCAAACTGGCAAAAGCTTGAAATGAGCCTGGCTGATCGCTGGATACTCACTCGGCTGGCGGCAGTGGAAAATGAAGCCAACACCGCCTTGGAGGAGTATCGCTTCAACGAGGCGGCCAACCTTCTGTATGCGTTTACCTGGCATGAGTTCTGCGACTGGTACATCGAACTGATCAAAGGAGCGTTGTACGGTGACAATGTCGGGGCGCGCTACAGTGCTCAGGCTGTATTGTATACCGTGCTGGAGCGTCTGCTGCGTTTACTTCACCCGATTATCCCATTCATCACCGAAGAGATCTGGCAGAAAATTCCGGGCAATCGCCCGGTACCATCCATCATGCTCAGCACCTACCCGCAGGGCGACGGGCTGTTCATCGATGACGCAGCCTGCGCTACCATGGAGCAGGTGATGGAGGTTATCCGCGCCATCCGCAACATCCGTGGTGAGATGGACGTAGCCCCTGGCAAGAAGATCAGCGCCTTGCTCGTATGTAAGAATCAAGCTGGCGTCGATGTTATGCACGCTGCCGCTGATTACATTAAAGCCATGGCGCGGGTTGAAGACCTCACCTGCGGCGTAGAACTGGAGCAGCCAGCTCAAGTGGCAAAGCAAGTCGCAGGCGACGTGGAGATTTTACTCCCCCTTGCCGGCCTCATCGACATCGAAGAGGAAGAGAAACGTCTGGGCAAAGAGATTGCCAAGGCGAAAGTCGATGTAGATATGTTCAGTAAAAAGCTCGCAAACGAGAAATTTGTCGCCAACGCACCGCCACTAGTGCTGGAGAAAGACCGTGCTAAGTTAGCAGCGGCACAAGAGAAAATGGATGTGCTGCAGGCCAGTTTGGAGAAGATTGTGGCGCTGAAATAGGGGTGGTGGTAGTAAAGCGAAGCAACGCAACGAAGTGAAAGTGGCCGGAGCACTGAAGATTGCTCTGGCCACTTTTTTGCTGTGTGTATCCAGATTGAATTCAGGGTTGGGCTAAATGGTAGAGGTGGCTAACAGCTAATTGATAAACAGATATTTGCGTGCGCTAGATATGCCTTGAAAGCAAATATGTTGTTTATGGTCTGATATGGTGCTTTAGGATGCAAGCTTCGTTGAGTATCACGGTATATTTTTCCAAAAAAGAGGAGTCCCCCTAATTTATGTTACATATCTTCATAGATGCTGATGCCTGCCCCGTCAAAGAGGAGGTGTATCGCGTTGCAAATCGTTATGGTCTTGATGTTACGTTGGTGGCCAACTCCTGGATGCGGATTCCGAACGGGCAGAGGGCTGTTCTTGAAATTGTGGGGGCCGGACTCGATGTGGCCGATGATTGGATTGCGGAGCACGCGCAAAGCGGTGATATTGTGATCACCGCTGACATCCCACTTGCATGCCGGTGTCTGAATAAGGGTGCACGCGTAATCGGCAATACCGGAAAGCTATTTACCGAAAGCAATATTGGAGCTTGTGTTGCGACGCGGGATTTAATGGCCGAACTGCGTGAAGCAGGGGAGATAACCGGCGGGCCACCGCCGCTGAAAAAAAGTGATCGTTCGCGTTTTCTGCAGCGTCTTGATGAGGTAGTTCAAGCCATCCGCCGTGAATATCCAGACCAAACGACCTCATAAGTAATAATTAGACAGACCTTTAAACAATTACAGTGGACAGGCGCTGTGTACCGCTTTATTCCAAAATGAATCAAAAAAAACCGCAAGCGCAGCTGCTTCACGCAGCTGCGCTTGCGGTTTTTTTGTTGCAGGGGGAAGCATGAGAAGGTCGGCGGCGGAATTATTCCCGTTTCTGCCGAGCATCGTGAATTTCCCGCAGTAGAATCACATAGCGAGGATCATTTAAATCATTTTCTAATGGTTTTTAGGAGATAAGTACGTATTTTTTTTCGTTGTAGCCAAAGTATGGGACTGCTGGCCACCAAGGTCAGCAACGCCAAAATACCCAGAGCTTTTATCCACGATATCAATATGTTGTTTTCTCTGAGCAATTTGTCATGGGCGTCTGGAGGTGCAAAAGAGAGGTTAGCCACTTTGGCAATTTGGCCCAGCATTTTTATGGTAATTGAACCGTCCGGGATATCCCTATGGCAGGCCATGCAGGTTCCTCCACGGGTTAATTTTTCGCGTTGTGCAACGGTTAAAGGGATCGAGGTACCCCAGTGACTATCGATAGTCATTAGTTGCGTTCCGTCAGCGGAAAGTAATTGCATGAAGTCTCCGTGTAGCCCGGCAATGGCCGCGATCTGAGGCCTAGTGTGTTGGCTTACGTTTTCACCGTCTGCATCCACAATGTCAGCGTATTTCACCAAATCTGGTCTGCTGTCGTAGACGCCACCATCGATGCCGTATCCCATTGCCGTTTGACTCCCGTGGCAAGCCATGCACTCTCTAGCTGCTAGGGAGGTGGTGTGTGCATTTACCGGAGCCAACTCCATGGCATTGATGCCGTCTGGGCGTTTGCCTATATGGTTGTGAACAATAACTTCTCCGCTGGGGCCAACCACTGTTCCCACCGTTTGGATAACACCTGTAAGGGGGCTCACTCGTCCTTCCCCGTTGATACCAAGGGGCGGGCTTTCCCAGCGTACGTGGCTGTAGTCGCCTAAGGTGGGGGCTCCGGTTTGCATGACGAATTGCTGGTTGTAGTCGGCTGTCGTTCCGTTGGGCATGACTTTCTCAGGAGAGAATAGCCAGTCAATGGATTCTTTGGTGTAGTCTATTATATATTTATAACCGTAATATTGGGGGACCCAGGTTGAGTGACAAGCATAGCACTCCAGCGCTTCCATATGCCGGGTGACGGCGACCATGGCTGTCGTTGCCTTTAAAGGATGTTTCCAGCTTTCTTTGCGATTGATCTCTTTGAGCAGAGGTACTTCAAAATCGTTGCCGTTTGCCGAATAAACCATTACCTGCTGATCTTTTTTCACCACATTGCCCAGAGGATTACCCCGCGCGCTGAGCAGATAACCGTCCGCCTTATTGTAAACGGTGGCAAATTTGCGGGTAACAGGAAGCAATTCTTCACTTAATCCGCGTTCTTTGGGGGTAAGAGTCTTGCCAAACTCATCGCCAAATCCTAGGGGTAGTTCCCACGGGTAGGCGGTTGGAGTTCCGTGGCAGTCGGCGCATTCGATCTCTACCCCGGCAAGAGTGGTGGTGCCGATATTGCCATTGCCGTGCATGGAGTTTGTAGTATGGCAGTCCTGGCACAAGAGCCCCGAGATCTTCTTTTCATCTTGCTCAATGCGATGGTGTACATCGTCGCGGATGTGTTTGAACACATAGCCTGCGTTGGTTGATTGCGGGTTTCCTTTCTCGTCGAAGGGGCCTCTGTTGTATGAACTTCCCATGGCCATCAAACCTTGGTAGGCATGACCGATACGCCGCCCAGCAGCGTGGCAGGCAGCGCAGGTGGAAACCTGGATGCCAGAAAGGCGTTTCTCGTTAATGATAATGCCACTTTTTCTGGTCCCCATCATGGTGTGGAACATCAGGTGGCCAGGTTCATCAACTTTTATGCTCTTATCTTTACCTTCGTATAGACCTTCATTGCTGTACAGGCTGTGGCAGGCGGCGCAACCCATTCCTCTGTAATGACCTCTGCCCTGATGCCCTTTGTTGCTCAAATGGCAGGCGTTACAATTGCGCAGGTAGGTGAACGCGGCCTGTTCGGGCATTTGGCTCAGGGTGGTTAAATCGGCCTCCGGGATTTGTTTTAAGGCTGTGGGGAATTGGCCGGGAAATTTTTCGGCAAGCTCATTCATGTAGGCTTTGTACACATCCGTACCAAACCGAGGCAGTTTGCCATCAGGGTCGTTCATTGAGTGATTGGCGTAAACGTGTTGATGGTCTTCAGTGCCTAAGCCCCAACTCCAAGTGATGGCCTTCATCTTCCCGGCATCGGTGTTCATTATGGAGCGATGAACCGCGTAGGTGTGGTCATCATGGCATTGGGCGCAGGTATATTGGTTGACTTGAAGTGCACCAGGAACTGGGGTGAAGAAACCTAGCAAGCTACCTTTGGGGGCACCACTGTGAGCCTTGTGTTTGTCTTTGGTTTCTAAAGGATCACCACCGTGGCACACAACGCAACCGTTGAGGTCACCAAGCTGACGTCCTTTTGCGTATATGCGCTGCATCATGTCAGCACTGGGCGGGCGCGGGGATAAGAGCCCTTTGTGGCAAGCCAGGCAGTGTTTGTCAGGGGCAGGAAACGGGCCGGAAACACTGAGCGCTGTTTCCGGTTGTGCAGATGTTTGAGCTGAATCCAGCACCGAGTATTGAACTATGGCTGCTGCAGGATCCTGTGCATTAGCTAAGGATGTATGGCCCGAGAAGGCTAAAAAACAGGCAACAAAAGTGATGATGGTGATCTTCATTTTTAACATGGCTCCTCCGCAATTGTGACAGGGGTTCTTCTTCCGCGCTCGGGGTCTGGATGCGCCCAACAATGCTGGATTAAGGCTCCCAGTTGGCGTTCCCCCAAATGGGTGGTTAACATGCACCCATGTCGGCAAAGGGTTACCGGCTCTGAAATATCTGTCGCGTTACCTTTCTCTGGGTGTCATCTTCTAAAAAAATATTGTAACCGGACAGAAAAAGAGGTCACTGCCGTCATTGTGAGGCAGTTATTGCCGTTGGCCTCATACGTGAAGACGTTAATTTACGACAACGGCAAAGAGTTCGCAATGCATCAGGATGTTGACAAAGAACTTCAGTCCAACGGTTACTTCGCACATCCCTATCATTCATGGGAGCGCGGTTTGAATGTGAACACCAACGGGCTTATTCGCAAGTCTTCAAATACAATGTTTCAACATTGGTTTGTATTATAAGCCAACATGCGATCACTTCACTTAATGTAGCTTACCCAAGTCTAGCCTGCTGCATCAGCGCCATATCCGCTAATACCAGCGCAGCCATCCCTTCCACTATGGGTATTGCGCGGGGGACAACACAGGGGTCATGACGCCCTTTGGCGGCCAAAATGGTTTCTTCTCCGGCATAGGTGGCGGTGCGTTGGGGATGGCCGATGGTGGCGGTGGGTTTGAAGCCTACGCGAAAGTAGATAGGCTCGCCGTTGGAGATTCCTCCCTGTACGCCGCCGCTGTTGTTGCTGCTGGTGCCGAGGCGGCCTTGTTTGCGCACGAAGGGGTCGTTGTGTGCTGAGCCGCGCTGACGGGTTCCGCCAAAGCCTGAGCCGATCTCAAAGGCTTTGGCCGCCGGGATGGAGAGCATGGCTTGCGCTAAGGCTGCTTCCATACGGTTGAAGGCTGGTTCACCCCAGCCCGCAGGGACATTGCGACATACGCAGGTGATGATGCCGCCAATGGAATCCTTAGCTGCTTTTGCCTGCTCGATTTCATTTACCATGGCAGCAGCGCTAACGTTGTCGGGGCAACGCACTTCATTCTGATCCACTAGCGTGCGCGTTATGGTGTCCATATCCACCGCCGGAGCGTCGATGGTGCCCACGGAGCTGACCCAGGCTACGATCTCGATTCCATATTTGGTGGTTAGAAAAATCTCGGCGATGGCACCGCCGGCGACTCTGGCAATGGTTTCACGGGCGCTCGCGCGGCCGCCGCCGCTGGAGGCGTTGATACCGTACTTCATGGTGTAGGTGAAATCGGCATGCGATGGGCGGGGGATGTCGCGCATGCTGCTGTAGTCGCCGGGGCGCTGATCGGTGTTGGCTACCAGAAGGGCGATGGGGGTCCCCAACGATAGGTTGTTTTCCACTCCGGATAGAATCTGGATCTGATCGGATTCATTACGCTGGGTTCCGAGTTTATTCTGCCCGGGGCGGCGCCGATCCAGCTGTACCTGGAGCTGTTCGGGGGTGATACGCAGGCGGGGAGGAACCCCGTCAACCACGGCACCAACTCCGGGGCAATGGGATTCGCCAAAGGTGGATATTTTGAACAGGGTACCGTAGGTGCTGGACATAATGCTCCTCGAATTTGATTGTCTGTGAGGCGTAGCTGTTATCTGTTTGGTTGGCGCCGATAGACCAGGGCATCACCAACCTCGCAGCCGATGTGATTTGCGACCACTGGGCACTTGGCTTTCAACAGAAAATAGATATTTGCGCTGTGCTCGCTCAGGGTTTCATAATTGCCCTGCCCCTTGGCAATAATGAGATCTGCGGCGGCGAAGAGCTGTTGGAACTCAGAGGAACAGCGCGATAGCACTGTCCCGGGAGAATCATCTCCATTATCAATAAGGTGGGTTACTATTTTATCAATGCCTGCATCCTTGGCGTCGACGAGTAATGCATCGTTGAGTATAGCGCCACCACGTACGGCGTAAGTGACATTGCCGTGCTGCAGGTGCTGAAGCAAGAAACGATCAAAGACAATCTCTCCGGCATTATCCCCCAGATACAAAATCGATTCAGCCGCTTCAATCTCGGCACGAAACTGGGACAAATCCCCAACAATTGTGCTGTGCAGCCCCTGTTCCAAGAATGCACGCGCTTGAGCTGAGTTTAGATCATGGTAGACCCCGTGATCCAAACTGTTGCCGGCTATCGCCATCTGAAGAGCAGCATAAAATGGATCCTCGGCGTTCTCCACATCAGGAGCAATTATTGGATACAGCTGTAATGCCAAATCCATATCGGCGCGTTTCTGCGTTGCATAGGGATCTGGGTTATTGCACAGCTCACGAATCAAGGCATGAATTTGCTGTGCCTGTTGTGGTGGGGATTGGTTGTAATCCATGCTGCCAAGGGTACTTAAAACTTGGCGCATAATGCTCTCGCGTATGCTTTCTTCCGCCTCCACCATCTTGAGTACACTTAGGGTCTGGTTGACAAAACAAGGCAGACAGTCGAGTTGGATATCCATAAAAACTCCTGTTTTGGGCGCTTTAATCTAAGGTGTTGCAGGAAAAAGCACCGCCTAGGTTGTCCGTCATGGTGCACTCATACCCTTCAATGCGCGCCAGCAGCAGGCCTGAATCCGGGGTGACAAAGTCTATATCAGCCTGAACCATGGAAGCGCTGCTGTTGCGTATGAGGCAGTTAATCTGTGTCAGTTCTTCCGCCGGCATGGCATCCACATATTGGCGGTAGTGGCGGATATAGCTGGGCAACGAAACGCATTGTTGGCGCGCAAAACACCATAGAATCATGAGTTGGAAACTGCTATCCAGCAGCATGGGTGCGCTCAGCCAGTTGTGGCGTAGTGGTGTCTGCATCCAACTCGCCGGGGTGGCGGTGTTGTGGGCCATGGCACTGATTCCTTCGGCACTGAGTCCCAGGACCTGCTCCAGCCCTTGCAACGCAGGTCCGTGAAACAGGCGCGTGTCGGCATAGATCGATTTTTTGTCCTCCTGCAGTTCGTTGGAAAGGCTCAGAACGAAGGTAGAGGGTGCCGTGGCGGGGCGGGCATCGGCCAGAATCACTTCGGCACTGCTGTATATCATCCCGGAATCAGCGTCACATACCTGCATCGGGACCACATATGTTCCAGATTCAGCCGTGGCGGGTTGCATCTGCCCACAGCGCAGTTCTACCTGACAGGTGGCGGTTTGCTCCAAAATGATCCCGCGGCAAATGCGCAGCTGGTCAAAACCGTAAAATGTAAGACCAGGGAAGCTATGCATGGCCCCAAGTGCAAGCCACTCGGCGCTCAGCGCCATGGGAACTACGGCGCGGGCTGCAATCACATGATCGCGCAAACACGGGATGTGGGCGCAACTGACCGGTATCTGCAATACTTTCTCTGACAGCTGACCTAGGGGGGCAGACTGTGTGGGAGGAGTTGTGGTGAGATTTTTCTTTTTCGACGCGGGAGTATCTCCCCCAAGGATCACCAGCTCCACCTGGTTGCTTGGGCTGGCCAGCTCCTGGAGGAGATAACGTGAACCGGCATCCAGGTCAATTACGCTAATCCCTTCGCTGGCGAACAGTTTTTTCAACCCAGCGGTGACCATCCCTCCATCCCACGGGCCCCAGTTGAGGGAGACCACGCGGCACTGTTGGCGCTGGCGCGCCAGAGCTTGAGCCGTTTTATTCATTACCTCGTTGGCTGCGGCGTAGTCGATCTGGCCGGTGCGTCCGAAGCGTCCGGTAGAGGAAGAGAACAGGGCGATGAAAACCAGATCGTCATCTGCGGTGGCTTGGAGTAAAGCCTGTAGCCCCCCGATTTTAGTGGAATAGACCAGATCGAACTGTTCCGTGGTTTTGTCCGCGATGGCTTTATCCGCCAACACCCCAGCTCCGTGGATAATTCCGCGAACGGTTCCACGCTGACGCGCTTCATCTATGGCCGCGCTGACGGCATCTTCATCCCGAATATCCAGCGCGCGATAGATGACCCGCGAGCCAGCTTGCTCCAATTGCTCAATGGTGCAGCGTAGTTCACGTTGGTTGAGGATGCGCTCGCAGCGAGCGTTGAGTTCTTTAGGACTCAGCTTGGCTTTGGTGTTTGTGAGCACAGCTTGTTTCACTTGCGCGGCGGTGGTCGCATGGGCGAGCCAAGGTTTTTCCGTCTTTGGCACAGCGCTGCGCCCGAGTATGAGCAGGGTGGGGCTGGTCGTCTGTGCTAGCTGAAGTGCTACTGCGGCGGTTACGCCGCGACCTCCTCCGCTGATGATCACCACATCGGTGCTGCTCAGGTTGAGTTCGGGGATTTGCGCGGGAAGGGCTTCGTCCCGCAGCTCCAAGGTGCATACTCCGCAGCTGGCGATCCCTACTTCTGGCGGGCCGCTGTGGCCGATTTCGTACACAATGTGTCTGACCTGCTCTTCGGTTGGCATTAAAGGATCAAGATCCACGGCGCGGCAGGTAATGGCGGGCCATTCGTGCCATGCGGTCTTACTCAGCCCCGCTAATCCCCCAGAAATGGGGTCCTGCAGGATAGAATCGGGGGTAAAGCCGAAGCTACCATCCAGACGCGAGAGGGTGATAAATACCGTGTCAGCATTTGCAGCTGCAGCATGTAGAGCCGGGGCACAGCGCTGCAGCAGGGTAAAGGCATCGCGGATGAAATCACTGTCAGTTCCCATCCCCGGAGCAGGTATTACCAGGCCACCAAGGCGCTGCGGTATTTCGGTGCAATTCGGGCTTATGCTTTTTGCTGCATAGCCTGCTTGCAGCAGAGCATTGACAAGATTCTCTGTTAACGGCGAAGTATCATCCACAACCATGATGGGATCTTGGATGTTTAAAGGCGTGCGCTCTTGTTTAATAGTGCTGAGGCAGACTATTTGGCGCTGAATTCCGGTTCCCCCTGTGGCCGGGACAGAGCGGGCCGTAGACGGCGCTGCTTGCGTGCATTGTGCGCACGCTACAGTTGACGGTGTGGTTACTTCATTTGGTGCTTGCGCTTCCAAGGTTTCCGCAATCTGGCGCAGGGTCTGTAGGCTCGACAGCTGTTGCGGTTCCACCCCGGGGAGTTCAGGGAGTTGTTCCTGCACCGCAGCGAGGATCTCTACTCGCTTGATGGAGTCAATCCCCAGATCGGCATCGAGGCTCATATCCAGCTCAAGCATTTCGGTAGGATAGCCGGTTTTCTCTGCCACGATGCGCAGCAATTCAGCGGCCACATCTATGTCAGCTATATTTGTGGTTGTAGCGGAGCCTGATTCAGCTGCAGCACTGCTTAAGGTTTCCACAATCTGGCGCAGGGTCTGTAGGCTCGACAATTGCTGCGGTTCCACTCCAGGCAGTTCTGGCAGTTGTTCCTGCACCGCGGCGAGGATCTCTACCCGCTTGATGGAGTCAATCCCAAGATCGGCATCGAGGCTCATATCCAGCTCAAGCATTTCGGTCGGGTAGCCGGTTTTTTCCGCTACGATGCGCAGGAGTTCAGTGGCTACATCGATACTAGGGGCTGCACCGGTGGCAGATACCGCCTGAGGTGCAGAGCTTAGTTCAGCTGCAGCACTACTCAAGGTTTCTACAATCTGGCGCAGGGTCTGTAAACTCGACAGCTGCTGTGGTTCCACTCCTGGCAGTTCTGGGAGCTGCTCCTGCACCGCGGCGAGGATCTCCACCCGCTTGATGGAGTCAATTCCCAAATCGGCATCAAGGCTCATATCCAGTTCGAGCATTTCGGTCGGATAGCCGGTTTTTTCCGCTACAATACGCAGCAGTTCTGCTGCTACATCAATATTAGCCGCAGCAAAATGAGTTGTCGTCGCATTGGAGGCAGGTGTGGCCAGCGGTGTCGAGCTTAGTTCGGCCGCGGCACTACTTAGGGTTTCCACTATCTGGCGCAGGGTCTGTAAACTCGACAGTTGCTGCGGTTCCACCCCAGGCAGTTCAGGGAGTTGTTCCTGCACCGCCGCGAGGATCTCCACCCGCTTGATGGAGTCAATCCCGAGATCGGCATCGAGGCTCATATCCAGCTCAAGCATTTCGGTCGGGTAGCCGGTTTTCTCAGCTACGATGCGCAGCAGTTCTGCTGCAATATCGATTGCTGGCTGAGCGCTCTGATGTTGTGAGCTCGGAGATTGCGCATGTGCCTGAGCGTTTGCTCCAGGATTTGCTGTTGTCTGGGTGCGCGTCACACTAGATTGAGGCGCGCGTGAAGCAACTTGTTGTGAAACTTGCGGTACAATGGCAGGCGCTGGTGGGTTGCTCAGAGACTCGGTGGGTGCGTCCGCCTGTCCCATCAGAGTACGCATAGCATGCAGCGCTTCGGTCTGCCCAGCGAGGAATTGTTCGTGCAGACGGGCGGTATCTTCTTGCATCTGTTGCAACACGCTCATCTGGGAGTGCAACATCTGCAACGAAGGTGCGGTGGAACCTCCCTGTGAGCCTTGTGAGATTACCCCTGTCCAGGTCCCTGCAGCAGATGAAGCTGCTAGTAAGGTGGAACTGTTTTGTGACTGGAACTGGTTGTCTCCGGGAGTAGTGAGGCTCTGTTGCGGTTGCGCCTGTATTTGGCTGGCCTGTTGCCCTGACTTAGGAGGGCACGGTGCACAATGGATCTCACCACTGTCTACTAGGGTTCTAGTGCTAGGTGGGATAGGTTCACGCTCCTTGGTGGAGTTGGCACCGCAGATTTTTATGCTCATACGCGGTTTTTTATCTTCCACTGCAGGGCGGTTTAAATAGGTTTGAGCGTAGTCTTCATCCCAGCGCTGCAACTTCAGGGGTAGCCCCAACGCTGCTAGCTGAGCCAAAACACGCGCGACGTCGAGCATACCGGCCCGCTTACCGTTGGAGGAATCAAGGGTGACGATGTGTGCTTGCGCCGAAGACGGCAGAATTTTCTTTACCATCCCAGAAAGGCGTGCGCCAGGGCCAACCTCGATGAAGGTGGTGATACCGTCGGCATGCATCTGTTCAATTTGGTGCACAAATTCTACCGGGCTAGCGATCTGCTGTGCCAGCAGAGTGCGTATCGCATCGGGCTCAGACGGATAGGTTGAGCCGGTCTTGTTGGCGTAAGCCTTGGCGTCTGGTGCCTGTACTGCAATGGATTTCAGTCCAGCGTGAAATGGCTCGGAGGCTGCGGCAACCAGTTTGCTATGAAAAGCCGCCGCGACATCGAGGGGGATGCAGCGCATGCCAGCATTTTTGCAGGCAGTGGCGGCGCGTTCAATTTCCGCGCGTGTCCCAGAAAGTACCCCTTGCTGCGGGGTGTTTTTATTGGCAATGATAAGGTCCAGCCCTTCAGATTTAAGCAAGGCCTCAATATCTGCCAGCGGGGCAGAGACTGCAAGCATGCTCCCCTTGTCGCTGCCATCACCGCGCATCAGGGTGCCGCGCAGACCGGAGAGCTGATACAGCTCTGCCGGGGTGTAGCAATGGGCGGCACATAGAGCGGTAAGCTCACCATAACTATGCCCACCAAAGGCTCCAGCTTTTATGCCGTAGCGCTGCAGATAGCGCCAAGCACCAAAACTGACGCTGCCGATAGCTGGCTGTGCATGCTGCGTAGCCTGTAGTTTTTGCGCTGCGGCATCTTTGTCATCGTTAGTATAGACGCTATGGGGATAAATAAGGTCGCTGAGTTTTTGCCCTTGCTCAAGTTCTAGGGTGGCGTCAGCACGTTCCAGCTCTTCGAGCATTTCTGGCGCATGACACGCCAGATCGCGGAGCATAAAGGGGTACTGTGCTCCTTGACCGGGAAATAACACCGCAATCTTGTTTGTATCTGCACCGATAGGCTCTACAGCGCTGTAGTATATCCCTGTCGGGGTGGAGG
>CAYPNO010000012.1:0-20780 GCA_964411865.1 uncultured Desulfuromonas sp.
CCAAATACACCAAGAGCAAGGAGTAACTATTATGGCTAACGCAAAAGACGCCCTGCTGGATCCGTTGTTTAACAACAATCCTATAGCGCTGCAGATCCTCGGGATCTGCTCCGCCCTGGCGGTCACCAATAAAATGTCCACGGCACTGACCATGTCCGTCGCTGTAATCCTGGTTACCGGCCTCGCAAATGCTTCTGTCAGCGCCATCCGCAACCATATCCCAAGCAGTGTCCGCATCATCGTACAGATGACGATTATCGCCACTTTGGTTATCATTGTCGATCAGATGCTCAAGGCCTATGCCTACGAGATGAGCAAGCAATTGTCCGTGTATGTCGGACTGATCATCACTAACTGCATCGTTATGGGGCGCACCGAAGCATACGCCATGAAAAATCCGGTGTATGAGAGTTTACTCGATGGTATCGGCAACGGCCTGGGATATTCACTGATACTGCTTATCGTCGCCTTCATACGCGAACTGTTCGGTTCCGGATCTATCTTCGGCCTCACCATTCTAAATCCGGTCAACAACGATGGATGGTATGTAACCAACGGCTTGATGCTGCTCGCCCCGAGTGCCTTCTTTTTGATTGGCTTTATTATCTGGGCCCTGCGCACCTGGAAGCCTGAACTCCAAGAATAGGATAAAATGTCATGGCACATTATTTCACCATATTTTTTGATTCTGTCTTTGTCGACAATATCGCCCTGACCTTTTTCCTGGGCATGTGTACCTTTATTGCGGTATCGAAAAAAGTTGATACTGCAATTATGCTCGGCATCGCCGTTGTCGCCGTTGAGCTAATTACCGTTCCGGTAAATAATATCCTCTATAATGTCCTGCTCAAAGAAGGGGCGTTGGCTTGGGCTGGATATCCAGACCTGGATCTAAGCTTTCTAGGGCTCATAACCTACATCGGGGTTATCGCTGCCATTGTTCAGATTTTAGAGATGTTTCTGGATAAGTACTTCCCAGCGCTGTACAACGCTTTGGGGATTTTTCTTCCCCTGATCACGGTTAACTGCGCCATTCTGGGCGCGTCCCTGTTCATGGTAGAGCGCGACTACAACTTCGCCGAAAGTACTGTGTACGGCATCGGTGTCGGGGTCGGTTTCGGCATTGCAATTGCGCTGCTGGCCGGCATCCGCGAAAAACTCGTATACAGCGACATGCCGAAGGCACTGCGCGGGGTAGGAGCTACCTTTATAGTCGTAGGTCTGATGGCGATGTCATTTCAGGCATTTTCCGGCCTGCAGTTTTAATACAGTTATAATCTGAATAAAGGATTGATACTATGGACTTGATAATAGTTGGATCCATCATGTTTTCGGGAATCATACTTGCTCTAGTTGCGCTTATTTTAGCAGCCCGCAAGCAGTTGGTCCCGAGTGGTGAGATCAAGTTTGAAATTAATGACAACCCAGACCTGACCCTTATCTCCAAGCCAGGGGGGAAATTGCTCGGTGCTCTGGCGGAACACGGGATTTTCATCCCTTCAGCGTGTGGAGGCGGTGGCACTTGCGGCCAGTGCCACATACATGTTTTTGAAGGGGGAGGAGAAATTCTTCCCACTGAAACTGGATTTATTTCCAAACGCGAAGCGCGTGATGGGCTTCGCCTGGCTTGCCAGGTTGGGGTAAAGCAAGATATGAAGCTGGGCATTGCCCCAGAGATCTTCAACGTCAAGAAGTGGGAGTGTACCGTCCGCTCCAACGAAGGACGCGCTACCTTCATCAAGGAGCTTATTGTTGAGCTGCCTGAAGGTGAAAATTGCGATTTCCGCGCTGGTGGCTATATCCAGATCGAAGCACCTGCACATGAACTTTCCTACTCGGAATTTGACATCGAAGAAAAATACCGCGAGGACTGGGATAACTTTGACCTGTGGCGCTTTAAGTCTGTAGTTAAAGAGCCGATCATGCGCGCTTATTCTATGGCCAACTACCCTGACGAAAAAGGGATGATCATGCTTAACGTGCGGGTATGTCCTCCGCCGCCCAATGCACCTGATGCGCCTCCAGGACAGATGTCCTCCTTCATCTATAATCTCAAGCCCGGTGACAAAGTCACCATCTCCGGTCCGTACGGCGAGTTCTTTGCGCGCGAGACTGAGAACGAGATGGTATTTATCGGCGGCGGTGCGGGTATGGCACCGATGCGCTCCCACATCTGGGATCAATTACTGCGTCTGAACACGAAACGCAAGATCACCTACTGGTACGGCGCACGTAGTCTCAAAGAGATGTTCTATGTAGACGAACTCAACGCGCTGCAGGACAAATATCCAAACTTCAAGTGGTACGTCGCCCTGTCTGATCCGTTGCCAGAAGACAATTGGACTGGTCCTACCGGATTCATCCATAATGTTCTGTATGAAAATTACATCAAAGATCACGAAGCACCGGAAGATTGCGAATACTACATGTGTGGTCCTCCCATGATGGCCAACGCCGTTACCAACATGCTGCTTGAGCAGGGTGTGGAGCGCGAGAACATCATGTTTGACGACTTCGGTGGCTAATCTGGTTATTGAGGAACCATTGACGCAGTAGCACAGCCGCAACATTGCGTTGCGGCTGTGTGTGTAGTTATTCTGCACCAATTTGATACAGGAGGGAACCATGGCATCATTCGGCCAGGCCAAAGAGATAGTTGAATATGTGCGCAAATTTCACCGCTTTACTAGCGATTATTTCAAGCAACTCTCCGACAGTACCGAGTCACCCCGTATGAAACTACTGCTCGATTATATGTCTCACCATGAGGAACACTTAGAGCAAGTACTTAAAGACCAGGAAGCCAATACCAAGCTCTTGGCCATGGAAGCCTGGTTTCAATTCTCTAAGGAATGTTCATCCTTCGATCCAGTAAAAGATATCTCTTATACTGATGACCTTACCCCGGAAAAAGTTTTTGAAATAGCCTCACGGATCGACAAGTGCCTGAATGCATCCTACAATACGGTAATAAGCCGCTCTGCAAATCCTGAGGTACGTGAGTTGTTTCAAAACCTGCTGGACATGGAAAATCAGCAAAAACTCGTCCGTGCTCGCACAGCTCTTGGATTGCTAGACATGTAAATAGGGCTGCTTTCATAGCATTGATTTGTGATAGCATGGCCACGTCTAATTGACGTGGCCATTTTTTTATTCACTTTCACTACACGCTCAACAATCTGCCTGTCCGCAAGGAGTAACTATGCGCAAACGCCCGCAACCAGCTTTCAGCTACCTCTTAGCTCTCTGCCTCACCATACCGCTGCTCCTTAGCTGTCAGTCTGCGCAAGAAACCAACAGCGCAACAGAATCGGTCACTATGTCGGGTAGAACCATGGGAACCACGTATCACATCACGTTTATCCGCGCGCAGACCTCTGACATCAAGCCAGAAAAGATCCACCAGGCTATAGAAACACGCCTACAGGAGATCAACCAGTACATGAGTACTTACATTGCCGATTCAGAGATCAGCCGCATTAACAAAGCTCCGGCACACACTCCAATCAAGGTTTCTCCCGAGACTGCACATGTTATTGCCGCCTCACAAAAGGTTAGCCATGACACCCACGGAGCGTTTGACATTACCATCGGCAACCTTGTTAACTTATGGGGGTTTGGGCCTAAAGTTAAGTTGTATGCCGTTCCAGACGAGGCTAGAATAAAAGCTGTTTTAGCTCAATCTGGCTATCAGCGCCTCGAATTAGACCCTACCCTGTTACAGGTGCGTAAACATATAGATTCTCTTTATCTGGACCTATCTGGAATTGCTAAGGGGTATGCTGTCGATGAGATCGCTAAATTACTTACTAAACACGGTTTCCCCAATCATCTGGTAGAGATTGGCGGTGAAATCCGTACAGGTGGAGAAAAGAGCCCCGGGAATCCATGGAGCATAGGCATAGAACGCCCACGCACTAAAGAGCATAGCGTGCAGAGAATTATCCATTCATCAGCCTCTTTCTCCATGGCTACTTCTGGTGATTATCGCAACTATTTTGAACACGACGGCAAACGTTACTCACACACCATCGACCCAAAGACCGGCCACCCCATAAAGCATAATCTGGCCGCTATCTCAGTTCTGCACAGTTCATGCATGTTGGCAGACGCCTATGCAACGGCTTTTATGGTTATGGGGCCAGCACGCAGCCTTGAATTTGCTACCGCACACAATATTGCAGTATACATGCTGATTAAAAATAAGGATGGGTTTAGCGCCATGAGCAGTCCGGCGTTTGAAAAAAACTTTTCCTCTGCGCAGTGAAAATGCTACCGTACTCAGCATACCTGTTTTAGACTATCCCCCTTAACTACCAACAAGAGGGACTCAACTCGGAAGGGTACACTTATGTTTAAATTATTTATTCCAGCGCTGGCGGTCTTTGTTCTGGCATTTGCCGGTCTTTCCATAGGGATCATGTTCAAACGCCAAGGGATATCTGGTACCTGCAGCAGTAGCGCAGCAGCTAAACTCGCTGGGATCAGTTGCAGTTGCGGCAGAGAGGATGAGAGCACTGGTGCAGAATGCGATAACAGTTTTGCCGTAGAGGTTATCTGTCCAGACGAAAATCCACAGGCGTATGCAGAACTGATGGAACAGGTCAAAACCAGAGGATAGCCGTCTAGGTCAACATCTGTATAAACTTCATGCATGGCGCACACATAATCAACGCTAATTTGACGCCAAGGGCAAAGCCACAGGAGGAACATACATGACCGGTAAAGTACCCGCACGTGAACTTCACGCACGCATGGAGGCCTTACGCCTGCGCATGGACCTGGACAATCCTACATGGGAATTGCTCGCAATCTTCAGCAAGGTCAATCAGTTTTATTTTACCGGCACCATGCAAGACGCGGTATTGCTTATCCCCCGCAACGGTGATGCCAGCTATTGGGTGCGGCGTAACCTGCAACGCGCTGTAGACGAGTCAGAATTCGGCACCATCCACCAGATGGGCAGCTTCCGCGACGCTGCGGCTACATTCAAAAAGCTACCCCGCACCATCCACGTCGAGGGTGAGCGTCTGCCCCTAGCAGCGTTTGAACGCTTCAATAAGCACTTCAAGAGCACCAACGCAGCGCCGGCAGACCTGTCAATCTCGGCGGTGCGTGCAGTCAAGTCGGCATATGAACTGGAACGGATGGAGCAAGCTGGAATTATCCACCAACGCATTCTGGAACAACGCGTGCCGAAACTGCTACACGCAGGAATCAGCGAAGCGCAGTTCGCCAGTGAGCTATATCCAGTTATGGTAGCTGAGGGGCACCATGGCATTGCGCGCTTCGGTATGTATGACACCGAGATGCTCATTGGCCATTTATGCTTCGGAGAGAGCTCCATCTATCCCACTTATTTTGATGGACCAGGCGGCAACTACGGTATGAGTGCAGCTGTACCCTTACTCGGCAGCCATACCCACCTGCTCAAGTCTGGGGACCTGGTGTTTGTGGATGTGTGCTGCGGAGTTGACGGCTACAACACCGATAAAACCATGACCTATATATTTGACGGAGAACTCCCCCCCGAGGCGATAAACATTCACAGGCGCTGCGTAGAGATTCAGGACGAGGTCGCCGCGATGCTTAAACCGGGGGCAATCCCAGCGGAGATCTTTGCGACGGCAATGGCCAACATCGAGCCAGATTTCATGCAAAACTTTATGGGCTTTGGTGAACGCCAGGCGAGCTTTCTGGGACATGGCATCGGGCTGCATGTGGATGAATGGCCCGTCATCGCCAAAGGGTTCGATGAACCGCTGCAGGAAAATATGGTAATTGCGCTGGAACCCAAAAAAGGGCTGGCCGGAATCGGCATGGTAGGAACAGAAAACACCTATGTGGTTACCCCCACGGGTGGCAAAAGCCTGACGGGAAATCATCCAGGTTTGCTGCATGTAGAGGCCAAACCTCTCCCATAGCTATCCACCTCCCGTACCAGACAATTGTCTAGCGCCTCACGCAGGCGCGGTACCGTGGCATAGCGCCCGATCTCGTCCAGATCAACCCAACGCCAACCACGATGCTCCCAGTCAGTGCGAATATCTTCTGGCGCCAGAACATCAAACAGAAACGGATATATACGCCAGTGACGCGCGATATTATGATCGGCTATCTCTAGCACATCTCCTTGGGCGCGTAACACCACCTGATCCGCGCACAATGCGGTTTCCTCGGCAATCTCCACCAACATATGCGCAAGGGGCGAAACCCCTTCCAAATGGCCACTTACTGCTGCCCAACACCCGCGATATGTACCCACCATGTCGCTGCGCTGCAGCAACAATATTTTATTTGCATGGCGTAAAAATCCAGTTACAACCTCAGTAATCTCCATCCCACGTCTCCACTCTTGAATTTCTCTTGGACCTTGGTTCAGGTACACCTATGGCAGACCTTGTACCATAACGCCAGGCTCATCCCTACTCAAGCAGAACAGCAAACGTTTCCTGGTGCGGACACCATATACCCTAACATTTACCACCACTGCCAGAATCAAGGCAAACAATCTGCCCCTTGAATTAAGAACTCAATACGCTACAATGGGGTTTCAGTAGGCTCCATACAAGGCTCCAACAATCTGCCACCCTCAAGGATCTATAATGGCGTCACACCAAAGCAGCGCAGTTTCAACAACACCACCGCATTCCTCTCAGCATTCTGGTCAGGTTGTGTCGATACGTGGGAGCGTGGTGGATATCCATTTTGCCCATGCTCTGCCACCCATCAACACCCTAATTTATGGCATGGACGGGAACGTGGTCACTGAAGTGATGACCCAGTTAAATGACACCCACGTGCGCACCATGGCCCTGACTCCAACCCAGGGATTGGCACGTGGGATGGAGATGATCCACACCGATTCGGCTCTCGAGGCACCTGTGGGTGATGAAATTCTCTCCCGCATGTTTGATGTTTTCGGTAACACCATCGATAACGGCCCTGCCCTGAACAATCTTGAGCGACGCAGCGTACACCAGAAGCCACCGCCGTTGGAGCAACGCTCTACCCATGCGGAAATCTTCACCACTGGAATCAAGGCGATTGATGTACTGATGCCCCTTGAACGTGGTGGAAAAACCGGTCTCTTCGGCGGTGCTGGAGTTGGCAAAACCGTGCTGCTCAGTGAAATTATCCATAACATGGCTGGGCATCATGGCGGGATCAGTCTGTTCTGCGGTATTGGCGAACGCAGCCGCGAAGGGGAGGAGCTTTATCGTGAAATGAAGGAAGCCGGGGTGCTAGAACATATGGCTATGGTGTTCGGGCAGATGAACGAACCTCCTGGTAGCAGGTTCCGTGTCGGACATGTCGCAGTAACCATGGCTGAATACTTTCGTGACACCCAGCATCGTGACGTGTTGCTCTTAATCGACAACATCTTTCGCTTTATTCAGGCCGGTTCCGAAATCTCTGGGATGATGGGGCGAATGCCGTCGCGTTTGGGCTACCAACCCACTATGGGGACTGAACTTGCGCAGCTACAGGAACGTATTGCCAACACCGCTAACGGCGCTATCACCTCCATTCAAGCAGTATATGTCCCAGCAGATGACTTCACTGACCCCGCAGCGGTACACACTTTTTCGCACCTATCAGCCTCCATTGTGCTCGCACGTAAGCGCGCTAGTGAAGGACTTTATCCAGCGGTTGATCCCCTCCAGTCCAACTCAAAAATGGCGACTCCGGCGATTATCGGTGTGCGCCATCACCGGATCGCGCGCGAAGTGCGCCAAACTCTGGCGCAGTATGAAGAGGTTAAGGATATCATCGCCATGCTCGGCATTGAGCAACTTGCGCGTGAAGACCGAGCCACGGTACATAGAGCACGGCGTCTAGAGCGCTTCCTGACTCAACCCTTTGTCACCACCGAGCAATTTAGCAACCTACAGGGGCGCCTAGTTTCTCTTGACGATGCGCTGGCGGGCTGCGAGCAAATTTTAGCAGGAGAGTTTGACGCATGCCCAGAGCAGGCATTATATATGATTGGCACTATTGAGGAAGCGCGTGAAAAGTGGCAGCAACTGGAAACTGCAGGGCAAGGAAACGAAAAAAGCGACGCCGCCGAGAAGAACAGATGATGAAACTTCAGGTGGTGCTCCCTACCCGAGTCTTCCTGCAGCGGAATGATCTCAGCCATATGAGTATTGACACCCCCACAGGCAACCTAGGTTTTCTTCCCCAACGTCTAGACTGTGTCGTTCCAATCAGCCCCGGCATACTGGCCTATCGCCATACAGCCACCGAGGTCGAAGAATATATCGCCGTGGATACGGGAATTCTGATAAAAACGGGTAATCAAATTGTCGTTTCGGTGCACCATGCGGTAGCCAGCGCTAATCTAGCCGAGTTGGAACAAATCATCCATGCCGAGTTTGAGCAGTTGAGTGAACAGGAAAAACTGGTGCGCTCCATCAGCGCCGGAATTGAAACAAAACTTATTCGCCGTTTTATCGAGTTGCGCCGTGATCACTGATGAAGATAAAAACATAGACCAGATGGGGCAACCACATGTGGACGAGGCCAACAAGCATGGTGCTTTTGAAACAGAAGTTGGCACCAAGGCGCGACGTAAGGAGTGGGCGCGCGCCAACCCGTCACACCCTCTGTGGAGCGGTTTTAGCCTGTTCGGCATTGTAGGCTGGGCAGTAACTGTCCCCACTCTGCTGGGTATTGCCTTGGGAGTATGGCTCGACCGTAACCATCCGATGCCCCACTCTTGGACCTTAACCATGCTAACCGCTGGGCTAGTGTTGGGGTGCTTCAATGCCTGGCGCTGGATTTCACACGAAGAACACAACATCCACAACGAAGATTCCGCAGGTGAAGATGAGCAGAGTGAATAGCCTGCTTGAACTTGCAGACCATTTGGCGCATCAAGCAACTACCAACATCGGCATCGTTAAGGTTATCTCCGCTGCGCTCGGCGGTACCATCCTTGGGGTTATTTTTTTCGGCGGCCTGTACTGGACTACGCAGCGCGCGCCGTTCGCACTTCGACCTGGGTTATGGTTCAGTCTCAGTTTTGTGGCCCGCTTTGGCATTCTCGCTGTGGGGCTACTCTTCGCCGGACGCAGCGGTATCCCTCAACTGCTGGGATGCGCTGGAGGGATTGCGCTTGGCCGTTTTGTGGTGCGCCGCCTGGTGCGAGCACCTATGCCGTGATAGCCGCAACTGGAAGTTCTCCATAGCCACCTGAATGTATTTAGAATAGGGAGTATTTGACATGGACCTGAGTTCCGATTCCGTGATTTTATGGCAATACGGCTGGACAAAACTCAACCTCACCATTGTCACTACATGGGGGTTGATGCTCCTGTTGACGGTAGGCTCATGGCTTGTCACCAGAAGTATGTACTCGGGCTCCGCAGAGCTGTCCAGCCCACAAACCAGGCAACGCAGTCGCATGCAGAATGTCCTCGAAATAATCGTCATAACCATTGTGGAACAACTGCAGGTGGTGGGATTACGTCCAGCACGTGCCTACATCGGCTTCATCGGCACCCTTTTTCTATTTGTCGCCATCGCCAATCTTGGGGTTATTTTCCCCGGATATCAGCCCCCCACCGGCTCCCTTTCCACTACAGCTGCACTCGCAATCGCGGTGTTTGTAGCCGTACCTCTGAATGGGATCCGCACCCACGGGCTGAAGAAATATCTGGCTTCGTATCTGCAACCGGTGTGGATCATGCTGCCCTTTAATCTCATTGGTGAATTCTCCCGCACACTGGCGCTAGCGGTGCGGTTGTTTGGTAATATGATGAGCGCCAGCATGATTGGAGCTATCCTGCTGATTATTTCGCCACTCATTTTCCCCCTGCTGCTCAACATTCTCGGATTACTAACGGGGACTATTCAAGCATATATTTTTGCTGTACTTGCTACAGTCTATATTGCCGCCGCGACCAGTACCCATAAACAGTAATAAAACATCCCATAGGAGGATACATGGAAGCACATATCTGGATTGCACTTGTCTCAATCTTTACCGCCGGTATCACTATTGCCATCGGTTCCATCGGTTCTGCGCTGGGTGAAGGGCGTGCGGTAAGCACCGCCCTGAGCGCATTAGCACAACAGCCGGATGCCGCATCCACCATCACCCGCACCCTGTTTGTAGGGCTAGCCATGGTAGAATCTACCGCCATCTATTGCTTTGTGGTGTCGATGATTGTGTTGTTCGCCAACCCGTTCTGGAATCAGGTAACTGCTACCCTGGGAGGTTAGTCCCATGCTGATTGACTACTTCACAGTCATTGCCCAGCTGATAAACTTTCTGATTCTGGTCTGGCTGCTCAAGCGCTTTTTATACAAACCGGTTCTGCGTGCTATCGACGCGCGCGAACAACGGTTACAGCAACAGCATGAACAGGCGCAAGCGCAGCAGAAAGAAGCGCAGACACTCAAAGCACAACTTGAACAGGAGCACTCTGAACTGCAACAGCAACGCGATACCCTGCTGGAACAAGCACGCAGCGAGGTGAAGGCTCAAAAGGATAAAGAGCTGGAGCAAGTTCGCGCCGAAATTAACCTCCAGAAGCAGCAATGGCAAAAACAGCTGCAAGTTGAACAACAAAATCTGCAGGGGCATCTGCGTGACTGCGCGCTTAAACAGTTGCGGAGCGGAGTTAGTCGCGCCCTACATGATCTGGCTGAGGTGAAACTGGAAACACAGTTACTCAACCATTTCAGCGCCCGCCTGCAGCAACTTTCCGACACGCAGCGGCAGGAATTGAACCGCATCAATACCGCTGCCAAGACTGCACCCACAATTAAGACCAGCTTCCCCCTGGATACCCCCATGCAGGAAACCTTGCGCGCTGCCTTAAAAAGCATTCTGGAACAAAATGATGTCCACTTTGAACACCAACCTGATATGGGCTGTGGCATAGAACTGCGCTGGGAAGACTACCACCTGAGTTGGAGTCTGGATACCTATCTGGAACAGATGGAGCAAGAACTGCACCAGCAGATGGACACGATAAGAACGGCAGAACCCGCTGAGGTTCCAGCACCACAGGAGGAACCGGCGTGAACAAAAGCACAAACGACAAGCAAGTGAAAGCACCCGCGAAGAACACGCCACCGGGACAGGATAAAGCCCTAGGGCAAACTCCGGCGTGGCTGCAACAAGCCTGCAATAGCTTTGCGCATACCCAGTCCAAGCTGAACCTTTATCTGGAGGAAACGGGATATATCGACAGTGTCAGTACTGGAGTTGCAAAGGTTAGCGGTCTGCCGGGAGTAGGCTTTGAAGAGATGCTCGACTTCGGCCACAACGTCAAGGGGATTGCCTTCAACGTCGATCCCGATGAAGTTGGAGTGGTCTTGCTCGGAAGTAACGAACATCTACACTCCGGCGATGCAGTAAAACGCAGTGGCAAAGTGATGGAAGTTCCCGTAGGCGATGCACTGCTAGGACGGGTAATCAATCCGCTGGGGGTGCCGCTGGATGGTGGCTCACCCCTGTATGGCCTCAAGCAACGCCCCATTGAACGCCCCGCCCCGCCAATCATGGATCGCGCCCCGGTCACCACTCCACTACAGACTGGGATCAAGGCGATCGATGCCCTAGTCCCTATCGGGCGCGGGCAGCGTGAACTAATCCTCGGCGATCGGCAGACAGGCAAATCTACCATCGGTGTCGATACCATAATTAACCAGAAACACCACAACGTGCGCTGTATCTACTGTGCCATTGGACAGCGCGCTGCGGCGGTGGCACGGGTCATTGCCGCCCTTAAAGAACACGGAGCCATGGAATACACCACCGTAGTGGTGACGGAGGGCAGCGATCCCGCCGGTATGGCCTATATCGCCCCATACGCTGCCACTACCATCGCCGAAGAATTCATGCACCAGGGGGAAGATGTTCTCATAGTTTACGATGACCTCACTCATCATGCCCGTGCCTACCGTGAACTTTCACTACTGTTGCGGCGTCCGCCCGGACGCGAAGCCTTCCCGGGTGATATTTTCTATCTCCACTCGCGCCTGTTAGAACGCTCTACTCAACTCAAGCCCGAGCGTGGCGGCGGTTCTCTAACCGCGCTCCCTATTGTCGAAACAGAGGCGCAGAATCTGTCGGCGTATATCCCCACCAACCTTATCTCTATAACCGACGGACAAATTTACCTGTCGCCGCGCTTGTTTGAAAAAGGGCAACTGCCTGCCATCGATATCGGTACTTCGGTATCGCGAGTTGGGGGTAAAGCACAACATCCGGCCTATCGTGCCATTGTCGGATCACTCAAGTTAGCTTACGCTCAGTTCGAAGAGTTGGAGAATTTCGCGCGCTTCGGTACACGGCTGGATAAAACTACCCGCGCGGGAATTACCCACGGTCAACGAATCCGCGCCTGCCTGCAGCAGCACGAACACCAAACCGTCTCAACCTTAGAGCAGATAGCCATCCTACAGGCGCTGGACAACGGAACGTTCGACGCCATTCCGCTGGAAAAAATGGAGCGCGCGCAGGAGCAGGTGCGCCAGGCCATCCGCAACATCGTTGAAAACCTTACACCTGAAGAGATAGAAACAGTGTTGCAAGACGGTGAACACACCAGCACACACCTTAAGCAGATCGAAGAAAATGTGGAACAGGCCCTGCAACTTTTTGCCACTGCAACGGATAGAAAAAACAGCGGGCTAGAGGAGAGCAAACATGGCTGATTCCCTGCTGAAAATCAGGCGACAACTCAAAAGTATAAACAGCCTGGGCAGTGTAGTCAGAACCATGAAGGCGCTGGCAGCCTCCAATATTAGTCAGTACGAAGATGCGGTACAATCTCTGGAACACTACACCAGTAGCGTGGAACTCGGGCTGGCGGCCTGTCTGCGCCGTGGTGTTGGCTCAACCAAACTGTTTGAGCGGGGCGCTATGCGCTCTGAGCAA
This sequence comes from uncultured Desulfuromonas sp., assembly GCA_964411865.1. GTDB lineage: Bacteria > Desulfobacterota > Desulfuromonadia > Desulfuromonadales > Desulfuromonadaceae > JAIVHC01. The sequence continues at coordinate 12,899 of CAYPNO010000012.1, forward strand.
CCGGTGCTAGTGCTAGTTGTTGGCTCAGATCAGGGGATGGTAGGATCCTTCAACCAGAAACTCGGTTCGAAGGTAGTCACTGCCATTGCAGAAGAATCCCGGCCACTGCACCTTTTGAGTATGGGAGAGCGGATGCGCGATGAACTCTATACCCAGGGCTTGAAGGTGCAACGTCATTTCGTGACCCCAACCACTGTTGAAGCAATAACCTCCACATGTATTGAGGTGCTGCTTGAGTACAACAAGCTAGCGCAAGGAGATCCGGCACTGTTGGTAGGTTATAACCAACTTGAAGTCGGGGCTAATTACACCCCCCAACTCGAACAGATACTTCCCTTAGAACAGGCATGGCAGCAGCGCCTGAAGCAACGCACCTGGCCGACATCCGCCCTGCCTGAGATGTGGTGTTCTGAAGAGGAGTGCCTACAGGCGTTAGCACGCGAATATATGTTCATCACGCTGTTTCGAGCGTGTGCCGAATCTCTGGCAAGTGAGAACAGCGCGCGCTTGGCCGCAATGCAGCGGGCAGAAAAAAATATCGATGAACAACTCGAATCCCTGCAAGGACAATTTAATCGCAAACGCCAGGAAAACATTGACGCAGAACTATTCGATGTAACCTACAGTCTGAGTGAAGAACAGTTATAATCCCCATTCCTGTTTATCCCACATCTATGCTAGACTGCGAAACGCGGTTCTATTCCTAACTATCAACCTGTAATGTATATTATCTGCAAATAGTGCAACCCATTCTGCAGAGAATTCAGTGCGGTATGGATGTGCACCAAACCTTAAGTAGACACCCCACTCAAATGGAGAATATCAAGCATGCAACAGCACCCGACGATTCTGACTCCAGACAACACCGTCCTACTGATAATTGATGTACAGGAGCGCTTGGTTAAAGCGATGTCCGGCTATGCCGAGGTTGAAAAAGCCATTGCCACCCTGCAGCAGGGGATGGATATCCTCAATCTGCCCACGTTGATCACCGAACAGTATCCACGCGGCCTCGGAACTACAGTTGAAAGTATCGCCGCACGTAACCCAAGCGGTGCCGTGGTAGAAAAAACCACCTTCAGCAGTTGCGCCGAAGCAAACTTTGAACCTGCGCTAGAAAAACTCAAGCGCAAACAAATTGTGGTTACCGGGATGGAAGCCCATGTATGTGTGCTGCAGACCGTTCTGGATCTGCTCCAATCCGGCTACCAGGTTCATGTTCCAATAAGCGCTGTATGCTCACGCAACGATGCGAATCGTGACAACGCCCTGCGCCGTATGGAGCAAGCGGGCGCAATTATAACCAATGTCGAATCAGTTCTGTTCGAACTGCTGCATCAGGCGGGAAGTGATCAATTCAAGGCTATTTCCAAGCTAATAGTGTAGCAAGACTTTGGCAAAACGCAGATACCTTGGCAGCCAGTTACTTTGCGGTTGAGATCGGGAAGGAAAAAGACTAGGATTACCCGCTGTATCTTGAAAGAATATCCAGCGTGATTTACTCTGCGCTTCAGACTCCGTTGAGCAGCAATGATGTGTGTATAAGCACGGCGTACTGTGCCCCGTGCTTTGTACTGCTGACATTTATACCAAGCCTCGTCATGAACTAAGATTCAGGACACATGGTTTGTAAATCTTAAATAACCGCCATGAAGAGCCATCGCACCACTGGCGGCGCTATGGTTGCATACATGACCCCCAACACCTTTTTTGAACTCAAAGCCCGCTCCCATAAAGTCCTGAGCCTGCGGGTACTCAAAGGTGATACCACAACTATCCTCAGTCACCTGCGCGTCCATCTGGGTGAGCCTGGCGGGCTGTTCAAGGATAGCCTGCTGGTTATCGACTTAAGTAACCTTGAAGAGTCGCACACTGCGATAAATTTCCCCGCATTATGCGGGCTGCTCAGTGAGTACGGTCTGATACCATTCGGACTACACGGTGGCAATCCAAAACATGTGCAGGATGCGGCAGAGTTAGGTCTACAATCGGTACCAGCGTCGCTGGTAAGCGCAACGCAGACTGTCGCGCCTGTAACGGCAGAACCTGTAGCAGCTGCGCAGCCGACAAACTCTGAACCATCAGGTAACGAAAACACGGACAACAAGACCATCACCAAAACAGTCCACTCTGGGCAGCGCATTGTTGCTGAGGGTGATTTAACCCTATTGGCTTCGGTGAATTCGGGGGCAGAAGTTATTGCCGGTGGGAGTATCCATATCTACGGTGCTCTCCGTGGTCGTGCGTTGGCCGGCGGCTCAAAAAACACTGAGGCGTCTATCTTTTGCCTTGATCTGAAACCTGAATTGGTAGCCGTAGCCGGGGAGTATCTAGTAAATGATGAGATCGATCCCGACATGATGGGCTGCACGACAACCATTACATTGCAAGATGGGAAACTAAATATAGTAAAGCTTGGGAAATTATTTCCAGATGGGAAGTTACCCCAAGCATAGATACTTCGCATAGAAGCCACCACAGACACCATACGCAGAAAACACAGCAAAACACAGAAATTCGGATCATGTACGCTCGAAGCGTGCGTCCCTTGCAGTCGTCCATGGCACCCTAAGTGACACCTCTCTGGTACTTTGAGTGTCCATTGATAAGTAAACGTAAAACGAAGGAGAAACGACAGTGGCAAGAGTCATTGCGGTAACATCGGGCAAAGGCGGTGTGGGAAAAACCACAACCAGCGCGGCATTTGCTGCGGGACTGGCCAAAAGAGGCTTTAAAACCGTGGTTGTGGATTTTGACGTCGGGCTGCGTAATCTCGATCTCATCATGGGATGCGAACGCCGCGTAGTGTATGATCTGCTCAATGTCATCCACAACGAAGGGTCTCTAAATCAGGCTCTAATAAAGGATAAACGTTTAGAGAATCTGTTTATCCTCCCAGCGTCCCAGACGCGTGACAAAGATGCCTTGAGCCTTGACGGAGTCGAACGCGTCCTGAATGCGTTACGTGAGCGCTTTGAATACATTGTATGTGATTCTCCCGCCGGCATCGAAAAAGGGGCTATCGCCGCTATGTATTATGCCGATGATGCTTTGGTTGTCACCAATCCAGAGGTCTCCTCCGTGCGGGACTCCGACCGAATTGTTGGAATGTTGGGGAGCAAAACATATCGGGCAGAAAAAGAACTTGAGCCGGTAAAAGAACATTTAATCATCACACGCTATGACCCGGACCGAGTCGAAGGCGGAGAAATGCTCAGCGCCGCTGATGTACAGGAAATTCTCGCCATCCCATTTTTGGGGGTGGTGCCCGAATCCCAAGCGGTGCTTGAGGCTTCCAACTCTGGTATTCCAGTAACCATGGATGAAGAGAGTGACGCCGGCAGCGCTTATATGGATGTGGTAGATCGCTATTTGGGCGAGGAGCGCCCGCATCGCTTTATGCAAGCAGCTAAAAAAGGCTTCTTCTCTCGCTTGTTCAGGGGTTGATTTATGAAATTTCTAGATTTTTTCCGTTCATCGAAGCAGGGGTCAGCATCCATAGCCAAGGAACGGCTGCAGATAATCGTAGCACACGAACGGCGGAAAACGGGCACACCCGACTTTCTGCCCATGCTGCAGCAAGATATACTCGAGGTAGTACGCAAGTATATCCACATCTCCGAAGACCAGATAAAGCTCTCGCTCGACAGCAGCGGTGACGTTGAAATTCTGGAGCTCAACATCAGCCTGACGGAGAGCGAAGACGAGGCATAACCGCACAGTTAGCCCGTACATATTCCATATATTTGCCCAATACCAGAACAGCTTCTCTCCATCCGAGCGGTGTCGAGTCTCCCATCACCGCTCGGATGAAGATAGCCCATTCCCGCCAACATCCACCCTCCAGCTACGGCTTTTTAACCAGCACTGAAAGAGCATTACAGGGCTAGATCAGGCAAACGCTTTTTATCAAGCTTTTTCTCATACATGCGCCGATCTGCGACCTTGAACAGCTCTAGCTCGTTACTTCCATCTTCGGGCCAAGTAGCGTAACCTACGCTGGCAGATATCTGGATCTGTTCCCCTGAAATGAAAAACGGCTCTGCAAATACCCCTTCGGCACGCTCAAGTAGTGGAAAAATGTTCTCCTCTGTAGCACCAGGTAGAAAAACCACAAACTCGTCCCCACCCCAACGACAAGTAGTATCACATTCGCGTAAAGTACGCCTGAAACGCTTCGCTACTTTTACCAGCAATTTATCTCCGGCGGTATGTCCGTAGGAATCATTTACCGGCTTAAAGTTGTTGAGATCAAACACGAGAATACCAAAGGTGCCCGCTTCTGGATTTTCGAGCGCTTTACGCACCAGTGCCGTAAAGTGCAGACGATTGGCACCCCCTGTCAAAGGATCAGTGTGCGCCATTTCCAACATCTTCTGTTCACGCTTTTTACGTTCAGTTATATCGATGGCAAAGTGCAGATACAGATCATCTTCGCCCTCCACTGGACGCCAACACACCATATCCCAGCTCCCATCCTCACGCTGCTGCTCCACAATCTGAGAACGACGGCGCTCTGCATCAGAGATCTCCTGACCACAGAGACTTGGCTCCCCTACTTGAATTCCCATCTCTTTTGCGCGCTGGTTTGCACTCACAACTTTGCGGGTGGAGTAACGGGCCAGCACTGCTGGATAAGGTAAGGCATCGAGCAGCACCTGCTGAAATTTTTGCGATTCCTCAAATTTACACCGCACTTCAGCTTCGCGCTTTTTATGCTCCCCAGCCAGCAAAGCAAATCCAAGATCATCACGTAGCTGCTCCAACAACTCTACCCTGGAGCCATTGAAGTAATCGCGGGTTGCAGCATAGACCTTAAAGGCCCCAATGATCTTGTCTCCTACATAGAGCGGCATGGATGCTGCCGAACCTATACGAGCCTGTAGCGTCGCTTCTTCCCACGGGGTGTCGCGCATCGCCTCAGCAAAATCATTGGTGACGACGGTCGTACCTTCGCGCACCGCTCTTCCGGTCGGTCCTTGCCCCTCAGGGATTTCAGCATCAATACTGACCTTAATATGCGCAATATAAGTGCAGCCCTTTTCGTCACCGTATACCGCTACATGGGTGAGGGCACCAGTCGTTGCATCAAGCAGGGCTACACTCGCAAGCTGAAATTGACCATACTCCACCGCAATACGACACAGTTGCTGATACAAATCCTGCGGCTCATCCGCCCGCATCATCACCTGATTTGCTGCGCTAAGCGCGCTATACAGATTATTGCTGCGTTCTAGGTCGCGCTGCAGTAGTTGACGATTTTTAAGCTGCTGGCGCAGTCGCGTAGCCCCGACATGCATGGCACTGGCACCCAGCACCCAAATAAAACAGCACATAACATTAAACCCTATCGTACGGGTAGAGAGCATCGCCCGAATTGGATCCAGCGGCACGCGAATCCCCAGGGCAGCAGGGTATTCAATATTTTCGTACCCTGGGTGACACGAAGTGCAAAGGGAAGTCTTCTCCATTGCGTGCAATTCCCGGTATTCCGTGGTTCCATCAGGTCGCTTAAAGTTCCCCCGCACTACATCACCACTACTCTGCAGCATTGCAAACTGGTGTCGTTCCCATGAGTCAGGCACATTCAGCGCATTTAGAGGGACAGGGCTAACCAGACGACTGTGCACTCCGGTATCTGGCAAGAGCGCTTGAATCTGACTTAGCACCTGTGCAGCAGACAATTCCGGGGTTGTCTTACCATCAATCCTTACTTCAAGCCCCTTCTGGTGCAGAACCCACTCGCGAATAGTGTTGGTACGTTCTTTCTCCAAGATCGCCGCCTGACGTGCTAGAGCATTAACCTCTTGCTGGGTTTCTATGACGTTAAACAATAACGCTCCAAGCGCCAGAACAAGCCAAGCGCCCTGCAGCAGATGATAAAAATGACCGAAATAGCCAAGTTCGGCGTTTACTTGCAGCATATAACCCCGCTAAAGAGACAAAAACCACACCAGTTCAAATCAATTATTAAAATCACACCTTTAATGACATAGTCGCCGCCATCATTCCACACCACACTGAGACAGTCATTTTCCAAGTTTCATGGCGCTACTCTATCTTCTAGTGTATTCTTCCAGCACAATTTTATGTTGGTGTATATTGGTGCCACCCTTTGCAAAAACTACACCAACATGCAGCTGGCTTTTTTCATTAATGGAGGATGCATATGTTTAGATTAACCAATTTCAAATCGACAGGTTCCAAAGCAGCTAACCTATTGGCTATTTTTTCACTTTTACTCCTAAGTGCCTGCAGCAAAGAGCAAGAACAGGCGTCGATTCCCCCAGCAGTGCAGGAACAACCCGCTGAACCCGCTGCGCTGGAAAAAATCAAAGAGGTAACAGCTGAAACCGTCGAAAAAGCAAAGGCCACAATGAATGAAGCCAAAGAGGCTGTGGAAAAAGCTGTGGATGGCGCCATGAAACAAAGCACTGAAGCGGTAGAAAAAAGCAAACAAGCGCTTGAGGACGCCAGCACTGCTACCAAAAAAAGTGTGAGCAATGCTGCCTCTAGTGGGGTAGAAAAAACTAAGGCAGCCATCGCTCCAGCAATGGATAAAGCCACAAAAATAGTAGAAAAATCAACGAAAAAGATCAGTGAAATAAACGCTGAGATTCAAGAAGAGGCCAAACTATCTATTGAGCAGGCTGGAAGTGTAACGTCCTCAGCCGCTGTAGAGCCCCCATCTGCGGCACCTGCAGAAATTATCGTCCTGGAAAACAACTTTGGCAGCGTAACCCTGACCCATGCCTTTCACGGAAAAACCTATGGCTGCACCACATGCCACGGTGTCTCCACTCCAGGCCCGTTCGAGCTGACCAAAGACCTGGCTCACTCAACCATGTGTAAAGATTGCCATAAAAGCTCTGGAGGGCCGACTGGATGTACCGAATGCCACATCAAGTAACCTGTGGATAACACAGTGGAATGTTAAAAGCGCGGTTGGCCTTAAACCAATCGCGCTTTTACGTTATTACCTCGTTTTATCTGCACTGACGTGAGGTGCTATGTGTCAACGTCCAGTTCTAAACTGCCCAGATACGAGATTTGCCCTGGCGTATATTCCAGCCGCTTTCCCAGAATATTTCGATCAACTCTTCAATACCTTTCAAACGTATGCTGGGGTTCGCTTCAGCCTCAGCCCAGAAGAAACTCGCGCCGCCCAATGCCGCTAACGCGCAAGGCCCATGGGTAGAAGTACCAACGGTCGCGTGGGGCATGGCGAGTCGCGAGATGGCAACAATCTGCGCTTGGCGTACTTCAGGAATGGTTCCCAGCACCCCCACCTGGGAATCGGGAACTGGAATACGCCGCGCGACACCGCCGAATGCAGACTTAATACTGGCCGCATAGCAGATCAATTCTGCGATCTCACGGTTATTATGCTCCGGTCCGATTGATTCAATACAGGTCGCCACCTGCAAACCCGCCGCAATAATTTTATCGATACTGGCGCATCGTTGTACTGCCGAGTTTTCTGCCTCCTCTTCTGAACGCAACTGCAAGGCATGGTAAACACCGTTCACTCCAGCCTGCTTGATTTCTGCTGCATATGCAGCATAATCTGACCCACCACTAACAATAAGCGGAGTATGAGGCTTAAGTACAGCGCGCAGCTTCGGCAGGTACGGTGCCAACTTGGAGTAGGAGAAACCGGAGGAGGTCGCTATCTGGATGACATGGCAGCCATCTGCCTCAAAACGCTTCGCCAGAGCAACCGCTGCCTCTATGCTCAGCATAGAACCGTCACTAGCATTCGAACAGGCCTTATCCATACATGCCGCCCTGTCTAGCGCCAGCAAGCCGTGAATTTCAGCTTCGTTATCCTGCAATGAACGAGACAGCTCGCTGGCAACTCCAATCGTGCGACAAGCCGCGT
>CAYPNO010000013.1:0-20362 GCA_964411865.1 uncultured Desulfuromonas sp.
AGAGGAACTCACTAATATCATTATCGAAAAGTCGAGCCTGTTGTTTAAATCAAGAGCATGGTTTTTGCTCTTGTACGATAAGGAAAGTAACTCATTTGTTTATGATGTAGTGACTCCGGATCTCGCGGCGCAACTTAAAGGCAAAAGACTGCGCACTGGACAGGGGATCGCGGGTTGGGTTGCACAGCACCGTCGACCATCACTGATAGCCAATGCTGTGACCGATGAGCGCTACTGCGCCTGCTCTGAAGTCAAGCTAGGGTTTGAGGCAGGCTCGGTTGTGTGTGTGCCTGTGCAGATTCAAGGGCAATTGTTGGGGGTGATGCAGTTGGTGAATGGTTGCACTGAACCGGTATTCGACGAAAACGACCTTTTATTGCTTAGCACCATTGCAGACTATGTAGCTATTGGGATATCCAACGCGCGCAATTTTAGCCGTGTGCGTGAACTGGTGATAACAGACGACCTCACTGGCCTGTTTAACGCTAGATACTTTGACGAAGTGCTAGATATTGAAATTAGGCGCGTCAAGCGCTTTGGCTCGTCAATGTCGCTGGTATTTATGGATCTGGATCGTTTTAAGTTGGTAAATGATAAGCATGGGCATCTTACTGGCAGTAGGGTATTGACCGAAATTGGTGGTTTAATTAAGCGCCGAATTCGCGATATAGATTGCGCCGCGCGTTATGGCGGGGATGAGTTTGTTTTTATCCTGCCTCAGACGGATAAGTATGGAGCCTATGAACTGGTTACCGATCTGCATGAGCGCATCCGCAGCCATGTGATGTTCGCCGAAGGGGGGGCGCAGATTCAGGTTACGGCAAGTTTTGGGATCGCGTCTCTACCAGAAGATGTCGATAATAAGCATGATCTCATTCGCCTTGCCGACAATATGATGTACAAAGTGAAGCAGTCGACGCGTGATGGAATTATGATGGTCTAGTATTTTGAATCTATACTAAGGTAAAACTAGTACCAACTTCTACATAGGGGGAAATATCCTAGCGCAATGAAAGCGGAAACTGAAGCATCTACACCGACAGAATTAGATTCGCGATCTGCATCGCAAGGTGACTCAAAGATGGACCTCTATCGACGTGCCTTGGCGGTTTGGGGTGAGCAGGCTCAGTATGATCAGAGTATAGAGGAGTGTGCCGAACTTAGCGTGGCATTGCTCCATTATCGCCGTGAAAAGGGTTCGCTTGAAGCTGTGATTGGTGAAATGGCAGATGTGATTTTAATGCTTGGGCAGTTGCGTTGGATGTTTGGCCCCGAAGAGGTAGATCTTGCGGTGGAGCGTAAATGCGCCAAATTGGAGCGTCTGCTGAGCAATGCCACAAATTCCGATATGCGCGAGGATGTATGAGACTACCGCAGATGCACAGTGGAATTTTGCAGCGGCGCTATAAGCGCTTTCTGGCGGATATTGTGCTTGAAAGTGGCGAGATTATAACCGCCCATACTCCCAATACTGGCAGTATGAAACAGTGCTCAGAACCTGGTGCGCGGGTCATGTTTTCCTGCAGCACCAACCCCGCCCGCAAATATCCACACACCCTTGAATTAATAGAAGTGGCTGACTCCTGGGTTGATATCAACACCCAGCGCAGCAATAAAATAGTGGCAGAGGCTTTGGCGCAGGGAAGCATTAAAGGTTTTGACACCTTTCAGATAATACCGGAGCAGCGTCTGGGCGAGAGCCGGATTGATTTTCGCCTTGAACAGGGTGAAGTAACGGTTTGGATAGAGGTCAAGAATGTAACCTATATGGGAACTGCGGCCTGCGCTTGTTTCCCCGATGCCGTTACCCAAAGAGGTCAACGCCATCTGCACGCATTACGCGAAGCCTGCACACGCGGTGGGCGTGGCATTATCCTGTTTCTTGTTCAGCGCGCCGAGGCGCAGGTGTTTGCTCCGGCGGCAGATATCGATCCCGAATATGCCCGCATCTTACGTGAGGTCTTAGGTGCTGGAGTTGAGCCCCTGGCGTATCAAACCGAGACCACCCCCGAAGAGTGCAAAGTAATCCGGCGTTTGCCGGTAATTGTGTAGTCGGGTGTAGTCAGGGATGCGCGCTGTTGGCTTAATAACTGAGTACAATCCATTCCATAACGGCCATGCCTACCATGTGGAGCAAGCTAGACTGAGTAGCGGCGCTGAGGTGGTGGTGGCGGTTATGGGAGGGCATTTTCTTCAACGCGGTGAGCCCGCTATTGTAGATAAATGGGCGCGGGCACGCATGGCTTTGAGTTGTGGGGTCGATGTGGTGGTCGAGCTACCCTTTCCCTGGGCATGCAACAGCGCCCCCCATTTTGCTGCGGGCGCGTTGGAGGTGCTCAATGCGTTCTCTCCTCATCTTGATTGTTTCTGTTTTGGCAGCGAAAGTGGGAATTTACAGAAATTACAGCAACTAGCGAAAGAATTGGCTGCACTTGAATCAGAGAAATGTGGTAGCGCAGCGCATTTTCGCCAAGGGCAAAACTACCCAGCCGCGCGTCAACAACAGCTAGAGCAACGCAAACATGAGCTGCACTCTGGTGGATCGAGCTCCAGCTTCGATGTGGTTTTGAGTGCGCCCAACAACATTCTTGCCCTTGCATACCTGCGTGCCTTGATTGCCGCTGAGAATCTTAGGTTACAGCCACTGACCATACCGCGCATCGGGGGTAGTTTTCATGCGTGCAGACCGTCTGCAGCACATATTGCCAGTGCTACGGCAGTGCGCCATATGTTCAACGCAGATGAAGATATTAGTTCATATGTCCCTGAGGTAAGTGCGAGGATTTTATCTAAGGCGCGCCAAAGCGGTTCCCTATGTGATTTGCAACGCTGGTTTATGCTGGTGGCGGGGAATTGTCTGCGTGAAGCATCTATCCCCACCGCCACTCCCATCTATCAGTATCAATCGGGGCTGCAGGAACGGATCTTAAAAGCAGCTCTGCAAGCTACAACCTATGTTGAACTGGTTGAAGGGGTCAAGGCTCGGCACCTCACCCGCACCAGGGTACAGCGTTTGTTGGCTTACTCTGCTCTGGGTGTGACTACACAAGAGATGGAGCATCAGCTCAGAGGAGGGGTACCGTTTATCCCCTTGCTGGGAGCAACCGCTAAGGGGGAGGCTTTTTTACGCCAGTGCCGCAAAGTGATGGAAATCCCCTTAAGTGGTAATTTTTCTCGCCTGAACGTTATACTCAAGCGTCATTACCGCACTAGTCCCGAGCGCCTGAAGCAAGCACAGCAACTCCTGGAACTGCAGAAGCGCACGACACGGATGTATTCCTTGTTATTCCCAGGCTGGAGCGGGGTGTCGCGCCATCTGGACTATTACCGTGATCCCCTGCGTCCGGCCTGAATCCACGTTATTGCGGCTGCCTTGAGTCGGAATGCTTTGGCAGGATACAGGCTTAGGGACGAGAGGGGATAATCAAGTCGGGCAGTTCATTGGTATCTGCGGCCGCAGTAGCTGCGCTGTGGGGGAAGTGGGTAGTGAGTAACTCTTCACAGTGTCCAATGGCTGAACACAGCGATGCGCACGCAGTACCCTGTTTGAGCCCAACAGCAATTTCATCCGCCACTTTCTGCCACTCCGCCGTATCAATCATTGCATTTATCCCTTCGTCCGCTAGGATTTCAACCCGATGCTCGAGCAGACTAATGAGAATGAGGATGCCGGTGTTTGCTTTGGTTTTGTAAACCCCATGGCGGGCAAAGTTCTCAAAGCTACGGGTTTGCATGGCAGCGTCTATTTCGCTCTGCGGTAAAAGGAGGCGCTTTAATGCCGGAATCTGCTCAATGATAAAACAGAAAATGGCGAAAGTAATAGTGCTCCCAAGCGGGAGTTGCCAGAACAGCTGGGTGCTCCCAGCGTCAGGTATTAGCCATAAGATCAGCGCGGTAAGAACCATGGTCAGCATGAAAGCGCTGCGGGCGGTGGCGCGGGAATAGCTCGAGGCCTGATCGATGATGACCGGAACCACCTCCCCACTGCTGCGTTCTTCAGCACGGGCTACTGATGCGCGTATTTGATTTTGTTCTTCTGAGCTGAAAAACTCGTGAGCTGCTCGTGGTATCATGTCATATCCTCTGCTTTTTTTACAACCTAGGGGAAGCTTGAATTATGCCGTTTGCTTAGTTTTACCAGCTGCCAGAGGCACCGCCACCGCCAAAGCCACCGCCGCCGCCACTGAACCCCTCTGAGCCACCGCGTCCGCCGCCGAAGCTGCCGGGGAAAAAGATGAAACCCGATCGTCCGCGCCTTGAACCAAAAGGGAGCAGGCTAGGGGCAAGGAACAGCAGTATAATTAGCCAGCCGTATGGGTTGCGCTCCTTTTCTTTAGTGGAGCCGGTACCGGAGTATTCTCCGCGCACGCTGGCGACTATGCCCTCCGCTCCGGCCACGATTCCAGCAGCAAATTCCCCGCGTTTAAAATGCGGCACTATTTCATTATCTATGACGCGTCCGGCTTGCAAATCTGTGAGTTTCCCCTCTAGACCTTTGCCAACCTCGATTCTCACCCTGCGTTCAGCGCGTGCTACCAACAGCAGGATCCCGTTATCTCGCCCTTTTTGTCCTAGGCCAGAGTTTGCTGCAAGCTCAATACTGTACTCGCTTATTTCACGCCCTTGCAGTGAGGGCACCGTTACCACTGCAAGCTGGGTTGAGTCGGTGTGATCAAACCCGCGTAGAAACGCTTCAAGTTTCGGTTCTATCTCTGGATCAAGCATCTCTGCTTGATCCATCACGTAAGCATTAATCCCGACCGGTAGTGGCGTCGCCACAGCAGTGCTTGGTAAGAGTAGAACTGCGGCGCAGAACAGCACTGTCGTCAGCAGGCGCAGGTATGTTAAAGCAGCTGCAATCAAAACGTCACCTTGGGAGCTGTTTCGGCGCCAGCGGTCGCGCTGAAAGGCTCTTTGCGCTCCAGCTTGAGGAGAAACTTGTTGGTTAAATTGTTAGGGAAGGTACGGATGGAGGAGTTGAACTGTTGCACTGCAGCATTAAAACGCTGGCGCGCGACATTAATGCGGTTTTCAGTTCCTTCAAGTTGATGTTGCAGATCCCGAAAATTCTGGCTTGCTTTTAAATCCGGGTAGTTTTCCGCTACGGCAAGCAGCCGCGACAGTGCTCCAGACATCTGCTGTTGCGCCGCCGCAAAGCGCTGCATTGCAGCCGGATCATTCAAATTATCGAGGCTGATATTGGTTTTGCCCACATTGGCACGCGCCTGGGTGATGTTTTCCAGTGTCTCCCGTTCATGGGAGGCGTAGGCCTTGACTGTTTCAACCAGATTTGGGATCAGATCCAGGCGGCGCTGGTAGGTTGCCTCTACATCAGCCCAGGCCTGAACTACGGTTTCATCATTACGCTGAATTTGATTGTAACCGCACGAGCTCAGGCTTAACGCCAGGCCAACTCCAGCTATGCAAATGAATAGCTTTGCAAATATTTTATTCATTTCAGTCTCCTTGGCTTTAATTGCCATACACTGTTTGTTTAAATATGAAATATGTATAAATACCATTGATGGCATTAATCGTTGAACATGGTTAGTTTGTTAAGATTGTTGACATTATGTTTCAGTCGTATAAGTTTTTGCTGTAGAACGCAGTTTTGCTTTTTTATAGTCGCCCCATCGTAGCGACCATCTAGTGATTCTAGCATAATTTCCACTCAAGGTAAGGGGTAGTCTACCATGCAGATTCCGGCCAGTACCACCGCAGAGTTTGATTTTAATGTCTGGAGTCAGGGGCTAATTGCAGAATTCGGCGCTCATGTTATGACTGCGCAGCCCGAGGCACTGCAACTGGAATATTTCCTCTGTCAGGTTGAAGATGATTTATGTAGCGGGCTAAACACCGAGGATCGGGACCGCATCGCCTGTGGCGCTGGCTGTGGAGCCTGCTGCTGTGTCAATGTAGCTACTCTACAGCCTGAAGCGCATAATATTGCAACCTATTTACGCAGCACCCGTAGTGTCGCCGAGTTGAGAGAATTGAGCACCAATATGGAGCAGGTGTTGATAGTGATTCGTGGGTTGGATGATGATGAACGGATTGCGACTAGTCAGCCTTGCGTGTTTCTTGATCAACACGGGAGCTGTGCTATTTATCCGGTACGACCACTATTGTGTCGTTCTATAACCTCAACCTGTGCCAACGCCTGCCGCTCAGCTTTGCAGTTTAGTATGTTTGAAGAGCCCCAACCCATTATGATGAATATGTTTCAGAAGAAACTTATGGAGACAGCTTTTACCACTTTGGCGCAGATGTGGCATGAGGGAGGGGGCGATGGCCGCAGCCAAGAACTGACTGCAGCCGTTTATCCGCTATTGCAGAGATACTGTTAGGTGCATTTCGTCAGTCTAATCTTCAGAGGTGCTACCCTGCTGGAGTGCAACAAACTGCATAAGTTGGTGTAGGTCGATACCGCTTTTTTTAACCATATTCAGCAGCACTGGGAGTAGACGCAGCATAAAACCGGAATCCTGCAGGGCCTCTTCAGATATCTCTGGGAGGGCGGTGAGGATAAATTCCTGTTTTTCTGCAGTGGATAGTTGCATAATTTCCTGTTTCAATTCTTCGACATTCATATACTTTGCTCCTGATCTTCGGTGAAAGCTACATTGTAGACATCGTAATAGTTTTTTGCATAGTGAACCTCCAGCCCTTCGCGTAAGTGCTCGGGGAGGTCTTCAAAATCTTTGCGGTTACTTTCGGGGAAGATTAACACCTTCAGTCCGCTACGCCGCGAAGCGATGGTTTTTTCTTTGACTCCGCCGATGGGGAGCACCTGCCCGGTGAGGGTAAGTTCACCAGTCATTCCCAGTTTTTTCCGTACCGGCTTCCCCCCTATCATCGACAGCAACGCCGTGGCCATGGTGACGCCGGCAGACGGACCGTCTTTCGGAGTCGCGCCGGCGGGGACATGCATATGAACAAAATGTTTATCGAAAAAATCTTCTTGCATGCCAAAATGCTCAAGATGCCCCATTACAAATGAGTAGGCGATCTCAGAACTTTCCACCATAACCTTGCCTAGTTGTCCAGTCTGCTTAAAGCCCTTGTTGTTGGTTTTTACTGCAGTTGTCTCAATCTGCAAGGTGGCACCACCCATGCTAGTCCAGGCTAGGCCGGTAACTACGCCGGGAACAGATTCAAACACCTCATCCGGACTAAATACTGGTTTGCCTAGATACTTTTCCAGGTCGTTTTTATGTAGAATGAGCTTGTCTGTATGTTCGGTGCTAAACGCCATCGCCGCCTTGCGCATAATTTTTTTGATCCGGTTTTCTAGACCACGCACTCCGGCTTCACGCGCGTAATCTTCCACAATGGATTCAAGCGCATCTTTACGGATACTTACCTGTTTACGCGTAAGGCCGTGATTTTCTAGTGTTTTGGGGATCAGGTAGCGTTTCGCGATTTCAACCTTCTCCGCCATTATATACCCCGACAGGCGGATAACCTCCATGCGGTCCAGTAATGGCGCGGGGATGGTATCAAGCTGATTCGCCGTGGCGATAAACAGTACGTTGGAGAGGTCAAAGGGGACATCCATGTAGTGATCGCGAAAGCTATTGTTCTGTTCTGGATCCAGTACTTCCAGGAGTGCGGAGGCGGGATCGCCCTGAAAAGACGCACCTATTTTATCAATTTCATCCAGCATCAGAACCGGATTCGAGCTGCCAGCTTGTTTAATAGCCTGAATGAATTTACCCGGCATCGCCCCGATGTAGGTGCGGCGGTGTCCCTTTATTTCTGCTTCATCGCGCATACCCCCGAGGGAGAAGCGATAGAAGTTACGTTTCAGTGCGGAAGCTACACTTTTGCCGATAGATGTCTTGCCCACCCCCGGCGGACCCACTAGGCATAGAATAGATCCAGAGATATCTCCCTTCATCTTGCCAACTGCGATGAATTCGAGGATACGTTCTTTAACGTCCTCCAGGCCAAAATGATCCCTATCCAAGGCCTTACGCGCCCTGGATATATTGTAAGAGTCCTTAGTGTTCTTACCCCAGGGTAAGACTGTGAGCCAGTCCAGATAGTTACGACTGACGTTGTATTCTGGCGAGCTTGGTTCTATCAGTTGCAGTTTTTCTAGCTCTTCGTCGATGGCCTTTTGGGCCTCATCGTTGAGTTTAAGTTCTTTGAGACGTTCGGTAAATTTTTCGATTTCACTGGTTTTGCCCTCTTTTTCGAGGCCAAGTTCTTTCTTTATGGCCTTGAGCTGTTCGCGAAGAAAGAATTCGCGCTGCCGCGCAGAAACTTTGTTTTCTATCTGCTTGGATATTTTGCTTTGCAGGCGCGAAACTTCGAGTTCTTTCTTCAGCAGGGTAAGCACATGGTCGATACGCTTCTGCACATCAAAGGTCTCTAACACCAATTGCAATTCTTGCCCATCTGCAGAGGTGAGGTTGGCCGCAAAATCAGCCAGTTTGCCGGGATCATCCAGACTAGAACGCCCGAGAAACATTTTTATTTCTTCGGAATACAGCGGATTGATCTGCACTAGCTCTTTCAGGGTAGTGAGGATCGCCATGGAGTAGGCTTTTAATTCTTCCCGTTGAGCGCTGTCTGTGCTCTTGAGGTATGTGACGCTGCCTAGGAGTCCATCGTCGGTTTCATGCAGGTGATCGATGGTGAAGCGCTCCAAGCAGTTCACTAAAACCTGAATATTCCCCTCTTCGCTTTTTAGTACTTTTACGATTTTGCCGACAACTCCGACGCGGTGTAAGTTATCTGGCGCATCGTTACCATCGGTGTTTCGCACTAATACCATGCCGATTGCATGTGAAGGGCTGTCGGCAGCTTTTTTGATAATATCAACCTTCTCCTTCCCGCTGATACTCATTGGGATGAGAATATTGGGGAAGGCAGGGCGCGGTCTTAGGGGGATAATGGGGATCTGCTCGGGAAGGACATCAGATGCGAGTAGAAGTTCTTCACTTATCTCTTCCATATCTTCAAGTTCATCGTCATCCGGAAACATATCTTCTATGTCATCTATATCGTCGTATCCATCGCTCATAAGCCGAGGTTCCTTTCAACGCGTGGTTTGTGGTCTGTTCAGCAAACAGTAAGCATTGGCACAGGGCATGTCAAGGGCTGCACTTGTGCTTTGTGTGGGCCGCCTAGGATGGATTAAAAGGCAACTAAGTTCCAGTTCTGTGGTTTTTCGGCTTCAGCGCAGATAGGGTTGATCCAGACGTCCACTTAAGCGCAGCAAATAGCCGTCAGCTCCTTTACGGATGCCAGCCAGGCTTAGGAGTTCCTCGAGTTGTGCATATTCTGTGGGCATGTTTCCAATGCGAATCTCAATGTTTAATCGTGCCTGCGGGGTTAATTGTGGTGGTGCGATGAAGCCATTAATCTTAATCCCAAAGTCTCCTTGGGGGTTATCGAGATCGAGTTGCAGACGCTGGTTTTCTGTATGCGCCGTTAAGTTGAAATCGCCAAGATTTATTTGTTCTTGGTCGAAGCCGAGCTTATCCAAGCCAGACAAGGTAACGGCTTTTAAAGCCAATGTCCCCGTGTGAACTTCAACCCCTGTTGCCAAGGTGGCATTTATCTTCGCGGAGTCAAGGCGGCCCTGAAGGGTGATGGAGTTAAATCCTGGAATGGTGCCACTTATCTCCATATCGCGAGCCTTTATTTCGGTGGATCCGCTGGTTGGGGTATGGAGGATATTGAAGGAACCACCAAACATTCTGCCCGTAGCAGTTATGCTAGGCTGAAAGAACAGTATGCGACTCCATGCGGGTTTGAGCTCCAGAGGCGCGATCTCTATGGGGAATTGTTCTAGTTCAACGCGTACATGTGCGCTTGTTAGCTTTAAGGGGAGACTGCATTGAAGCTGCTGTATTTTAATCGGCACCGGCAGCTGGCGCGCCAGTTCCGTGTTGAGTCTCCGTTCGAGGCTGGCCGTAGGAAACATGAACCATACCCCGATGACAAAGATTGTCCCTGTCAGGATAAGAAATGCTGCCGTATATTTAATCATTTGTTGTGCACTTAGGCCATGGTCACTCTCTTTTTTTGTCATGCGTTACCCTTTGCTGAACGTAGAAATTAACAAGGTGACATCAAACAGAGATTTATCTTCAAAACGAACCTTAAGATCTAGCCCCTTGATACGCACCGGATTGCGTGCTCGCTCCAGTTGCTCGAGCATATTGACGATCTGCGGCAATGTGACTCGTTCTATTCGAACCTCTACCCCTTCTTCCAGTATATCGTCATGGCGCACCGGTGCTATGGGGCGCATGGAGGTGAGTTTGTCGCGTCCGGCCACCTGCTGTACTTGGTTTTCCACAAAACTTAGTAGGCCTGTGGCGTTGTTGTGAGAGTCGCTGCGGACCTGCTTGATTTGGTGCTCTAGTTGTTGATATTGCTCCTGTAGAGACGTTAGCTCGCGTATTTGGACCTCACCGGTACTGATTTTTCGTTCCAGTGCCTGCATTTTGTTGCTGAAAGGGGAGATGAGCATCACATATATCAGGACAAGCACACAGCAGATCACCCCACTGGTGAGGATCGCTTTTTCCCGCATCGAAAGATTGCTAATCACTGTTTGCCTCCGGTGGTTGAAAGGGTGAACTGCAGTCTGAAGTCTACCTTGTTGCCTTCCAGCCCCATTTTTGCATCGGAGATTCTAACTTCGGTGAACAGAGGTGCCTGGCGAAATTGTGCGCCCAGGCGGTTAACGCTGTCAAAATCAGTTGTTACTCCGATAATCTCCAGTTTGTCGGAATCGTACTTGAAGCGTTTGACATCTAGCTGTATCTCATCAGGTGCCAAACGGGATATTTCGCGTATAGCCGTTAGGGCGGAAGCTGAGTCACCGATACCGAGTAGGCGCGCGCGTTTTTCGAGTTGTTCGAGTTCGGCCTTAAATTGGCGCGGAATATCTACAATAACACCAACGTGCGGGAGGGTTTGATGGAAAATTTGACTCATCTGTTTTCTGTAAGTATCAGCCTGCTGTTGCTTGTGTTGATAGGTGACAATTGCGGTTGTCCCAGCGAGAATCAGGCTCAGGGTAAGCAGAATTCCCCCTGTATATAAGTGTTTTTTTATGGAGTTCCATCCTCCCTTGAGGGTGAATCTGCCAAGGCGTAGATTTATACTTTTATCTTCGCGCGCCTGGGCGAGGGCACATGCTGGCAAAAATTCAGGAGCAATTGGCGCACCTTCCAGTTTCCAGGGAAGGTGGAGCAATTCATGCCCTTTGTGTGCAAGTGCGTTGCACAGTGCGTCTGTTACCTGTTCGCCGATAAGTAAAAGTGGTTGAGTCTCGAGTTTGCTGCTGCGCCACAGCAGGTCAGCCTCCTGATGGATGCGCTGGGCTAAGTCAACTGCTTGGACAGCTGTTGAGGAACCACAATTTTTATAACCCATGACATTGCCAGCGCTTATGCTGCACATGAGCAGGTGGTCAGCGTGCGCTTTCACCAGCAAGGCATTGGGGTGATAGTGGCTCATCCCGTCAGCTTCAGCGAAGGGGCTGAGTCCGAGCAATTGAACCGGGAGGCGCAGTTGATCTAGCGGTGCCAGTGCTGCCGCAATATCAGTATCAGGTACCGCAACACTTATGGTGGAGAACCCTTGCTCCGTTTTCATGGCGGGGAGGGAAGCCACAGTATAGGTGCTGATGTCGGTGGGAACCTTGCTTTCAAGCTCGATGCGTGCTGCAGCATTAATCTTACTTTTATCTTTGAACGGAAAGAGCAAGGTGCGGACAAAACATTTTCGCCACATAAGTGCAGTTGTAAAGTGGTCGGTAAAACGTGGTGGCTGTTCTAACATCTCCAGCAGGATTTTGTCGATGTCGCTCTCAGGGGTTATATCCCGTCGCTTAACCGCTGTAACTTGGTTCGGGGTTTTCTTTGCATCGAAGATAGCCATGCGGATGCAGTGCGGCAAAATTTCGAATCCGACGTTGCGTTGTGTCATAGTAGTTTACCTGCTCCGTTGTGGTGGCGGTATTTAGATGGGTTCTTTGAAAATGGTTTAATAGATTAGTACATATTGTATTTTGTCCGAGGTTTTATCCACCACTGTTTCCATCCTGCTGGGGCTAGAGCCTACATACGCGGTGCTCTGGATGGTGTAAATGGCGGCCGTGACCTTGAGCTTCGTGTTGATGGCCCAGTAAAAACGTTCCCATCCCGGTAGTTGCTGCAGCTCTTCAATGGTGCGATATGGGCGCTCGCGCCCCTGCTGTGCCATCAATTCAGCTGTGTCCATGTCCATCTCATCCGCCAAGGCGTATAGAACCTCCGGCGTGGCGGAGTTGAGGTGAATTTTGTCGGAACCAAAAACGCTGACATGTGGGCGCAGCAATTCAATATCTTTGACACTGAACCCCGCTATCAATTTGAGTTCATCGAGGGTGTCAAGAGGGGCATTTTTACAGCTGATGTTGTCGGGCTGTGAGGCGTAATAGCCAGCTTCCGCACCAGCTGGACGCAGGTCATCATCCTTGTCGATCCAGTCTATAAGTGCATCCACTTGCGCTTGCGGATTTGCTATGCCGAGAATGTCAAATAGGCGTTCGCAGCGATCCATTATCACCGTATTCGGATTGCCGCTTGCGCTTACCAGCCCATTAAGGTTGATTTTGCCATCTTCAGCTTTGATGCTGACGCTGACAGATCCTATATCCCCAACGGGGTAACTTGGAATCCCCAGCGCCCACTGTTCAGTATCACCATCATATTCATTGGTATCGCTGCTCAAGAGATAGCGTCCTACTTCGATACCCCCCCGTGCTACATACTCCGCTCTGGTCTGGTCGCGGAAGGTCTCCACCAGGCGCAGATCGACGTAGGCGTTGAACGCTATCTGTACCACCAGAGCCGAGATCAGGGCAGTGAGAGCCAGTACAAGTAATAGCGCCATCCCTTCCTGGTGGCGTAACTGACGCATTAGGTGCGCCCCGCCATGAAAATATCGAAGGCGGTCACACATTCGACCCTGTGACCAGCGCAAGAGAGGATAAGACGCAGCTCAACGGCTTGTGGCAGGGCGTTGCGGATATGGCTGTCCCAGGAATCGTTCCATTCGATCCCGTCGTGAAAGCGCCACTGTAATTCAACCACCTTTGAGCTCATGCGGCGCCACTGGGGTTCACCCCCCCGCGCAAACAGCGCGGTGCTGTAGCGTTGCAATTTCAGGGTTTCATTCTCATCCACTGCTTGCTCTCTGGCCTGTACTCGGTAATGCACCTGCTGAAGCGAAATGTTTCCATCTGCCCCTGGAACGGAGGTTGAGGTAAACGTCAGCACGCCATGCTCTGCGGTTTTGAATTCAGATTCCGCTACATTGGGCAGCAATACTGCCGCGCCCAGCTCTTTCCCCAGGCGGTTGAAGATACTGCGCGCATGGTGGTAACACTCTGCTCTGGCGCGGATCTCCTGCTCCGCCGCGCTTACGCGCGCAAATATTCCGTACACTCCAGTGAGTACGAGGCTGGAGATGGTGACGGCCACCAGAATTTCAATGAGAGTGAATCCACTACAGCGCCGGAAGCGGTTTGTCCATATGTATTTGCGTCTGTGTCCCGATTCGGGATACGCCTCAGTTGTACCGGAATGAATCAATGACGACCTCTTCGTTGCGCTCTGAAGTACCCCAGCGCACACTCACGCGGATCTGCAGCACTTCGTCAAGGGGAGTGGGAAGGTACTCAACTTCCCAGGAATATTGGCTGTATGGTTCTTCGTAATTCCCCGTTTCTTCAAGATTGGCGGTATTCTCACCCAGTTCACTGATTATGTGGCGTGCCAGCATGGTGGCGGTGGTTATGTTTTCCACGCGGTTCTGGCTGTGTATGGATTGATTTACCAGTGTCAGACAGGCGACAAATACAGTACCAACGATAACCACCGCCAGCATAACCTCTAGGAGGGTGAAGCCGGACTGTGCTGAGGTGTCGACACGTTTTTCAACCCTCGAAATCATGGTAGCCCTCTTCAATTTCTGCGATACCACTAAGTGGCAACAGGTGGATGCTGAGCACTGTCGCTTTGGCATCCGTGCCGGTCTGAAGATGGATCGTGGTGGCTGGCATCCAGCCCTGCGGATAAATGTTTATGGTAGCGCTGCCATTGCTGACTTTGTCTCTACCTTCGATCCAGATATCCTGGATGTGGACGTTGGTTTTGAGGGTAATGGTATTGCGCTTTCCTTCTATGCCGCGCCATTCTCCGGTGCCATCGATAAATTCCAGGGTAAATACACCTGTCTCTATGTCACAGCGCAGGCGATGTTCTGTGCCGCTGATAGCTGCTTCGTTGTACAAATAGCGTACCGAAGTTGCTATCTGATGCGCCTCGCTGCGCAGATCTTCAGCTGTGGTTGAGCGTAACAGCGGTAGCGTAAAAACTGCGAACAGCGAGAGGAGGAACAGCACCATCCCCAATTCCACAAGGGTGAATCCGAAGCTGTTATGGCCGAGCCTGTTTTGTTGTGTCCTCACTTGCCTGCTGTGAATGGTGAGAGTGGACACCGCCCCTATTCAATCTCCCAGCTTTTGATATCGGCGTCATTCCCTTCGCCGCCTGCCTCACCGTCTGCTCCATAAGACATCAAGTCGTAGTCACCGCTCAATCCTGGTGCTAGATATACGTAGGAGCTATTCCATGGATCTTTGGGAACTTTATCCAGATAGCCCCCTTCTCTGTATTTAATGGGGATACGCCCTTTTGTCGGTTTTTCTACCAACGCCTCAAGTCCTTGCGCCGTCTGCGGAAAGGTGCCGTTGTCAAGTTTATACAAGGCAAGGGCTTCTTCGATGCTCTTGATCTGGAGTACGGCTTTGGTGCGGCGTGCTTCCTCGGGGCGGTCGAGTAGTTTTGGTACTACCAGTCCTGCTAGGATGCCAAGGATTACGACAACCACCATAACTTCGATCAGGGTGAAACCGCTCTGCGTAGATATTTTTGGTTTTATGTGTTTCATGTTGGAGACTCCTTTAGGTTTT
The DNA here is from genome assembly GCA_964411865.1 of uncultured Desulfuromonas sp. GTDB lineage: Bacteria > Desulfobacterota > Desulfuromonadia > Desulfuromonadales > Desulfuromonadaceae > JAIVHC01. The sequence goes on from CAYPNO010000013.1 coordinate 14,987, forward strand.
ACCTGTAGATATCTGCGAGTTTTGCATGTGGATGAAGTGGATCAGCCCAGCCCCTGGCTGGCTTGAAAGATAGGGAGTAAGACGGCCAGTACGATAAACCCGATCACCGTTCCCATCACTAGTATCATAACGGGTTCCAGTAACGACAACAGACCACCTAAGGTTATTTCAATTTCGCGTTCCTGATTGTCTGCTACCTTGATCAGCATGGTATCTATATTCCCGCTGCGCTCCCCTATAGCAGTCATTTGAGCCATCAAGGGGGGAAACAGCGCTGCTTCCCTGATCTGTTGAGCGAGGCTTGCACCTTCACGCACGGCTTTGCTGCTGCGGACCATACTCTGGTGCAGGCAGCTATTCTGCAACAGGCTGTTGCTTATCTCAAGAGCCTGTAGGAGCGGAACGCCACTTTGGAGCAAGGTTCCCAGGGTGCGGCTGAAGCGAGCGGTGGCGATAGAGCGCACGATTTTACCGAACAGGGGGATTTTAAGAATCAGTTCGTCAAGTTTGAGCCGTCCCTTAACTGTGGTTCGGTAGCGTAACAACGCAGCAGTCCCCAGTCCCAGCAGCAGTACGCCAATCCAACCGTAGGCGCTCAGAACGTCACTAGTCGCGATGAGAAATCGTGTTGGTCCTGGTAGGGTCTGCCCCATGTCGGTCAACATCCTAGTCACTTTTGGGACCACAAACGTGACTAGAAACAGCAGCACTCCTGTGCCGACTAAAGCCATCAACGCAGGATAGGCAAGGGCTGCCATGGTTTTAGATTTTAGACGTGCCTGTTCTTCGAGAAAATCTGCCAGTCGCATCAGCACCTTGTCCAGTGAGCCGCTGCTTTCGCCAACTTGCACCATATGGCGGTACATCTGAGGGAATGTTCTCCCTTGTTCTTCAAAGGCTTTATGCAGCGATATCCCCTGCAGTACCAATGCGCGGATCTGCTCGAATAAACGTCTGTGGGTACTTTTCTCATTTTGCTCCGCCAGGTAAATCAAAGCTTCATCTAGCGGAACCCCCGCTTCAAGCAGGGTAGCAAGGAGGCGGGTGTTGGTGGCTAGTTCGGCAGTGCTGAAACGCACGGAACCGGTGTGTAAATACCTGCTTAATTTCGATTCGCTGCTTTTGCGCCGCTGCTCGGTGATTTTGCTGACATAGATGTTTTGCTGGCGTAGTTTCTCAAGCGCAGCACGTTTGCCGCCAGCTTCTACCGTCCCTTTGGCGTTTTTCCCCTTTTGGTCGAAGCCAATGTAGTCAAACAGCGCCACGCTAGTTTTCCTCCTGAGTAACCCGGACGATCTCTTCTAGGGTGGTTATTCCTTGGCGTGCCAACTCAATGCCGGCGCTGCGCAGTGGTTGCATACCATCTTTAATAGCCATGTTACGAATGGTGCCAGCATCTGAATTGGCTAGGATTGCTGCTCTTATTTTTTCATTTATGCGCAGTAGTTCATACACTCCGGTGCGCCCACGGTAGCCGATCTGCATACATTTCTCACATCCGCGCCCACGGTAGAAACTTTGCCCCACGGTAGCGCTGATATTCAGGCGTTCTAGGGTAGTCGTTTCGGGGATGAATTCTTCGCGGCAGTGAGGGCAGATAGTACGTACTAGGCGCTGTGCAAGTATCCCCACCACCGACGAGGCGGCCAGAAACGGTTCGATCCCCATCTCGACCAGACGTGTCAGGCCCCCGGCTGCGTCATTAGTATGCAGGGTGGAAAACACCATATGTCCGGTTAACGCCGATTGAATCGCGATCTCTGCAGTTTCACGGTCGCGGATCTCTCCGATCATAATTACATCTGGGTCCTGGCGTAGAATAGAGCGCAATCCATTGGCAAAGGTGAGGTTGATCTTGGGGTTAATCTGAATCTGCCCCACGCCGCTGAGTTGGTATTCGATAGGATCTTCTATGGTAATGATGTTTTTATGTTTACGGTCAAGGCGACTCAGAGCTGCATACAGAGTGGTGGTTTTCCCGCTACCAGTAGGGCCAGTAACCAGAAATACCCCGTGGGTAGCGGAGATCATCTTTTCAATCTGGAGCAGGAGCTTATCCTTCATGCCGATATCTTCAAGAGCCAAGACATTGCTGCTTTTATCCAACAGACGCAGCACTAGACGCTCACCAAATGCAGTGGGGAGCGAAGAGGCTCGCACGTCAACATCCTTAGCAGCGATGCGCACTCGAAAACGCCCGTCCTGCGGCAGGCGCTTTTCTGCGATGTCGAGACCAGCCATGATTTTAATTCGTGAGCTGATACTGGCCGTGGCGCGCGCAGGGGGGCGCAGAATTTCATAGAGAATGCCATCTATGCGATAGCGTACCACCAGTTCATTTTCGAACGGTTCTATATGGATATCACTGGCGCGCTCTTTATAGGCTTGTGTGATCAGGCTGTTGACAAAGCGGATCACGGGAGCTTCATCGCTACTATCCAGCAGATCATCTGGTTCCAGGCTTGGGGTGGCACCTACTTGGTCGGAGTCCATATCCGCCACCATCTCCGAAGCGCCGCCAGCATGGATTTCATAACTGTTGTTGATCAGTCCAATTATGCTGTCGCGCGGAGCCAGACATAGCTTCAGGGGTGCGTCTACCAATGCTTCTAGGTCATTCACCGCCGTAAGGGCATAAGGATCGTCGATTACCACCTGTAGAGCAGATTCATCCCAGCACAGCGGCATGATGACATGCTCTCTTGCGTAGGTAAGCGGTAACAGCTCCAGCAGGGATGCTTCGGTCACCACTTCGGGCAATGTGTCGGAGCAGGGAATGCCGGATTGGAGCGCCAACGCAGTGCACAACTGTGTTGCGGTCAGACTGCGTTGGTGAATGAGAATCTGCCCGAGGGGTTGATGTTCATCCGTCTGCTTGTGCAGGGCAGCGTCGAGGTTTTCTTGGCTGATGCTGCCTTCGCGTAGCAAAATCTGTCCCAGCAGTTGTGTGCTCTTCATGCTTACTTCAACTCCGCGATGTTTGACTTCTGTCCTAGTTCGAGGCGCAACTGATCAAATTCGGTTCGGTTTTTTTCTGTGATTGTATTCAGCTCATGCGCAGATTCAATGATGGTGGGGGTTATGAAGATAAGGAGGTTAGTCTTTTTATCTTCGAAAGAAGTGGTTTTGAACAGATATCCCAGTAGCGGAATGTCCCCCAAGAAAGGAACCTTATATTCTTTACGTTGCTTGTCGTTTGAAATAAGACCACCGAGGACGATACTCTGACCATTGCGCGCTAACACCGTACTTGTGAGCTTGCGGGTTGTAAACGTTGGCCCCACTTGATCAACATCGCCGACGGTATTGGTGTTATCGATGGCGGTGGTCTCTTGGTAGATATTTAGGCGCAATTGGTTGCCGTCGGTTATCTGTGGGGTTATACGCAGAGTCAAGGCTACATCCTTACGCTCCACTGAGACACTCTGCGCCAGGGAACTGCTCCCCGAATCGGTCAGGCGCGAGGTTATAATGGGGACGTTGCTTCCTACGACGATTTCAGCTTCCTCGTTATCAGAGGTGAGTAGGCGTGGTGCCGAGAGGATATTCACATTACTGTCGGTTTTAGATAGCTTTAACAAGGCAGAAAAGGCCGGAATGCTGACAGTGTTACCATTTGTATCGGTGAAGCTTATCAGCTTCCCGAACCCCCCAGCCAGAATACCTTTAACTGATTGGCTTAGCATGCTGGCATCCACAGCGCCATCCATGTTGATACTTCCGCCAATAATGCCGTCACTCCCTACTTCAAAGCCGCCTTGTAGTCCGATCCCCAGATCCTCTGTGGCTTGCATAGAGAGTTCCATAATCAGAGCCTCCACGTACACCTGCCGCCGCTGAATATCCAGCTTGCGGATGATATCTTCAATGGAGCGGTAATCCTCTGGGGTGGCGTTGACGATCAAAGAGTTTGTGGGCTTATCCGGTGAAATGGTGATGGCAGCGGAAAACGCATTTTTGGGCTCGGCGGGAGGGATTCTATCCGTAGCGGGTTTAACCCCACTGAGCATGGTGTTCAGGCTCTCACTCAAGATGACGGCATCAGCGTTTTTCAGTCGATAGAGGTTAATGCGGGAATGTTCCTGATTAGGTTTCTGGTCCAGTTCGCGTACTAAATTTGTGATTAAGGAGAGTTCCGTGTCAGAGACCGCAGCGATGAGTTTGTTGGCGCGCTCATAGGCGATAATTTTACTCTGCTTTGTAGTGGTGCTAGTGGAAACTTTGCGGTCACGCCGATTTAGTGTGGCGGCATTATTGCTGCTTTCAAGCAGGTCGTTGCAAATTTTAGCGGTCTCAACTGCGTCGGCATATTCCAGCGCGATTACCTGCATCTCACTGCGTTCGCCAGGTTGGTCTAGCTCGCGCAGAATAGTGGCAAAGCGTTGAATGTTGGCGGCGTTGTCGGTAATGATGAGTTTGTTTGAGGGCTCGTACACTACGATGTTGCCGGTCTGCGCCATCAAGGGGCTGATAATGGCACTGGCAACATCTGCGGCGTCGATGTGCTCCAAGGTAAGCATTCGGGTGACAAACTGGTCACTGCTGCTGCCCTGCATAGTTGTGGGAAGGCTGTTGACTCGCGCATCCTTTATTTCGACTATTTTATTAGTTTTACCTGAGGGCACCACAGTATAGCCCTTGATATTCATAACGGTCAGGAATAGTTGATACGCCTCTTCTCTACTCATGGGCTGGGAAGAGATGATGGTAGCCTTGCCCCGCACATTTTGATCGTAGACAAAGTTTTTTCCAGTAAGTTCACTGATGGTCTGGATGAAATCAGAGAGCTCGATATCTTTGAAATCAAGGGTGATGGCTTCAAGAGGAGCTGCCAACGCATTTGAGCGCGGCAACCAGCTGCCGGGTGCGAGCAGGGCCAAAGTCATAAATGTGGCCACCACAAGGCGGCAGATATATCTGGTCAACACCATAAGTCTCCTTTTGTATCTATCTTATTTCGTACGAAAAAGTCATCGGGGTAGCGTTACGCTCAATACTCAAACTCATAGTTTTTGCTTCGCGCAACTGCTGGAATACCTGCAGACCCTTCTCCGGGCTGTCTAAGGCGGTGTCGTTTACACGTTTTATTACGTCGCCGCGCTTTACCCCCATCTGGGTTAAGAGCGTGCCTGGCTGAATGTATTTTACTACAAACCCCTGGGTCTGCCCTTGCTCCACGACGGGTTCTACGCGGGCCTGACGGACAATGTTGCCGATGTCGGCGCGAATTTGGGCAGCGCGCTCTGTGCTGATGTGCCAACTGGTATCATTTATCTGTTTTACCCCTCCACTTTGTGCGGCAGAAATTCCCGCTGTTCTGGCGCTTGCTCTACGCGAGGAGTCGGAGGTCAACTCAGTCTCAAGCTCTAGGATTGA
>CAYPNO010000014.1:0-20086 GCA_964411865.1 uncultured Desulfuromonas sp.
GTAACCGCGATCCTGATTGAAGAAACTATCGTTAGCTATGCGCAGTGTCCACAGCGCGTCATCTGCGGCTGCAGCGTAGCGCGGCATCAAGCATAGACAGAACAGCAGCATGACGATTGCACTCTGAATAAACCATCTGGATACCATTAAATCCTCCCGTGAATATGTAATAATATATATTTGGAAAAACACGGTGATAGTAAAGCACAACGTAAGCAGTTGCTGCAACTGAGGATAAAAATGATGGTCATGTCGTTACACTCCTTTGTCCATCCTACGGAACTGCAACCCACCCCCCCTGCTCGCTGCGTTTGTGGTGGGATGTGTGCCTATCTGGCCTTCTACGCGAAAGCGGAAATCCAGAGGTTTTGCATTAGTCTATAATCTGTGAGAATCTGCGTCACCTGCGGATCAGAAAGATGGGTACGTCGTTACATTCCTTTGCCCATCCTACGGAGTTGGCATGGAGGAGCATTGTGTTTAATGATTTTGGAAAGGTTACGTTTTATGCAGGGAAAAGTGCGAAATAGGAGCGCTATAGAGAACAGGCATGAACGCGGCATGCTGCTGATGCTGGGTTCCGCGTTGATGCTGCCCGCGATGGATGCTGTAGCAAAGTTGCTGTCGGCACAGATGGCGGTAGGACAGGTCTCGTTTGTACGTTTTCTACTCCAAGCGGTATTATTGTGCCCTGCAGCCTTGATGCTGGGTTCTGGCTGGCACCAAATGTTAGGGTTGTCTTGCAAGGCGATACTGAAGTTGGTGGCAGCCGGAGTTCTGGTCGCTGCTGCGATTGTGTGTCTGTACCTGGCGCAGGCCAATATGCCGCTGGCTAATGCGATTGCGATATTTTTCGTGGAACCGCTGCTGCTCACCATAATTTCAGCGCTGGTGTTGAAAGAACAGGTAGGGCTGCGGCGCTATGTTGCGGTGGCGGTTGGTCTGTGCGGCGCGTTGATTGTTATCCGTCCTAATTGGGCGATGTTCGGTCCAGTAGCGGTGCTGCCTGTGCTGGCGGCGCTGTTTTACGCGGGGCATCTGGCCACAATCCGCTCGATAACTGCCGCGCTCAGTGGTCTGATGGTGCAGGCAGTCAGCAGTGTGGTGGCGTTTGTGCTCCTTGGAATTCTGCTCTTAGGGGGTGATCTCAGTGGTAGCGCATTGTTTAACTGGAGCACCCCGGATGCGAGGGCTTTGGGGCTGTTTGCGACCATGGGGGTGATGTCGGCGGCAAGCCATTTGATGCTGACGGTGGCGTTTAAATACACTCCGGCCTCGATTTTGGCACCATTTCAGTATCTCGAAATTTTCAGCGCCACCATCCTCGGATATCTGCTGTTTGGCGAGTTTCCCGATATGCTTACGTGGGTAGGGACGGGGGTTATCTTCGGATCAGGATGTTATGTGTTTTATTCAGAGCGCAGGCTGGCGAGGAATTGACCATCAATCTCTCTTTTGAGGAGACTCCGGATCGCGTCCGGGATGACGGTTGGGGGTAACGGGAGTAAACTACCAAGAAAATATGTAAAACGTATTCTTTAGTGACAGAAAGCCCCCGCCAAATCGGCAGGGGCTTTTTGCTTGTTTGCTACTTAAGATGTGGCTTGTATGTGATGCTTACCAGTTCTCGCCCAGCAGCTCAAAATGCGCTTGCGGATGGATACAGGCGGGGCAGAGCTCAACGGCCTGAGTGCCGGTGTGGATATAGCCACAGTTGCGGCAGCGCCAGGTCACCGGCTGCTCACGCTTGAAAACTTTGCAGTTTTCCAAGTTGCTGAGCAGGTCACGATAGCGTTTTTCGTGCTGTTTTTCCGATATGCTGATGGCGTCCCAGGCAGCAGCGATGTTGTTGAATCCCTCTTTGCGAGCTACTGCGGCGAATCCGGGATACAAATCGGAGTGCTCTTCTTCTTCGCCATTGGCAGCTTCGAGCAGGTTCTCTGCAGTAGTGCCGAGTTTACCTGCTGGATAGCACGCGGTGATTTCCAGGGCTTCACCGCTGTCGAGGAACTTGAAGAAGCGCTTCGCGTGCTCTTTTTCCTGATTGGCGGTCTCTTCAAAAATATCCGCTATTTGATTATAGCCTTCCTTCTTGGCAATGCTGGCGAAGTAGGTATAGCGATTTCGCGCCTGGCTCTCACCGGCGAAAGACTTCAGGAGATTTTTTTCTGTTTCTGTCCCTTTTAAGCAGTTGCTCATTGGTTTGTTTCCTCCATGCTAATAATGAAATAAAAGCGCGGCCTGACCGGATGTCGGGCTCTTTAGTGCGCTGTGTATACGAAAAACAGGCTTTATTTGGGGGTTATTCTTGTTGGGTACGGCACTGGGCACATGTGCCATATACCACCATGTGCGCCCGTTCCACCTTGCCCCAATTGTGTAGTTCTTCCTGCAAGCTGGTGTGATCAACCAGATTCCAGGTCAGATCAGAAATTTCATTGCACATGCGACAAATTACGTGATGGTGATGAATATGCTGCACCTCAAAACGCGCCTGATTCTGAGTCGATTCTACCTTGTGTACCAGGTCGTGACTCGCAAGGGTCCCTAAAGTGCGATACACGGTGTCTAGTGAGAGGGTTGGCATCTTAACACTTAGGCGCTGATACAACATCTCTGCGGTAGGATGATCAGTCGCCCGGGCCAGTTCGCTATATATTTCCAGGCGCTGTGGGGTTATGCGCAGTTTTTTTTGGTGACACACATTCTCAAAGATCTTCATATATTCTTCTGGGGTATCGTTGCACACTTGGCTGTGGCTATTTTTGTACATACAATCACCTGAAGGAGCTGAGTTTAAATGATGTAGGAATAATTACTAAGTACATTAAATTACAGCTTGGTTCAGGTACTGTCAAGGGCAAAATTTAATTATGGAGTTAGACTGTTTTTTCCATGGCATGTCGCCTCTGCTGATGGAAGCTGCTGGATATGCGGGATATTGAATTGATCGAGGCGTTGCAGCAGACTATCTACCCCCGAGAACCAGCTGTCTAATTCTGACCCTGGTTCCAAAGAGGTGATAACTACTCTGCCGACGAGTATCCGCGATTCTTTCCCCGTAAGGGAGTGGTGGCGCACGCTCCATAAAGTATGCAACAGCGCAATTTTGTCCTGATATTCTCCTACGTACAGCATGATATGTCCGGGCAGATGGATTAGGGTGACAAAGGGGATTGCGCTAGCGAGAAGTTGGGTGCGCCGCTGTGCGGGAGAGAGGCTTTGAAGTGCAACGACGGTTCCAACTTCGCTCTGCGTGCCGGAATTGCGTGGGAGCCAGATGCCAAAAGGGGCGAATAGATCGCGCATAGTGCCAGAGCAGTCACGTCCGCTGAATCGATCCCCCCAGGAATAGGGCTGCCCCATGAAACGGGTACTCAGGGTGGCAACACGTTCTTGGGTGAACGGAAGTGGAAACAGGTGTGCGGCCTTCGCGCTCACAACGGCCCTGTGTATAGTGGCGTTGCCATGTGGATCTACCGCAGGAACTGCGATGGTGTAGGTAGTCTGGTCACGCTGGAGCAGGGGGAAAATAGTGCCGATGCGGGTGGCGGGATATCTCAGCTGATCGTGTCCAGCGGGGGTTCTATTGGAACTGCGCACAGGGTGTCCGTCTTCAAGGGTTACCACATAGTTTTGAGTACAAAAGACGTCTTCAAAAGCGGCATCCGTCCATGCTATATCTGAAGCCGGAACCCAGCCGTACAGTAGCTCGGTTTCGATAAAAAACCAGTTGCCCTCTGAGCTTGTGTGGGTGACGACAACCGGAGTGCCGTAAGGGAGGACTCCGTGTTGCAAGTAGTCAAATGGAAAGCCTTCACCTGCCTTGCGTGGATTATTGAAGATGGGGGCAGCGGTGGGAAGAGCGCGGACATCGACATGGGTGAGGGTGATACCATGGCGTGCGTTCGAGGGATAATTTTGCGCTGACGCGCTCTGTACCAGTCTGTGTATCTCCTCTGCTTCGAGGGGAAGAAGATTGATCCCGAACACTGGCTTGGATTGAATCCACTCCACCGCCCAGAACGGTCTGTCGGTTTCCGGCAGCGCCCCCCGCGTTTTCCAGGGGGAGAAGTGGCGTGCGAGAAAGTTTTGTGTCAGCGCTTGGTGCTCCTCCTCAGATAACAACTCTAGCGTGGCACTCTCCGGCTCCAGGTAGCTTAGAGGCTGTTGGGGCATCTCGGTGAGATCACGGGGGACATAGCCCGACGGTGGAGCGCATCCGCTTAGGTGCAGAGCCAACGTCAAGAGTACAATTATTAGCGCGCGGGGCAAGGGGCGTACCGGCGTGTTTTGCCAGAACCGAGATGAGGGACAATCCCAGAAGTAAAGATATTTCAGCATGACTAAATTTATTTCCTGCCAATTCAAGAGGTAAACCCCCGGCGGTGGAGTGGCCTGGACCCTAATTCACGGTCTGCTCTAGTTCGCGGTCTAGTATAAAATATGCACACGCGGCTGCATGGTAGCGGGTGTATGTGCGGTACTTAGCCATTCTAGCAGGATCACCTAACTACGGTTAAGGAAAATTATGGGGGGGTGCAGTCATTAATTATAACTGCATAACTCATATTTGGTGTAGACAAAAATATAAAGCTCTGTAAAGATACGCCTAGTCAGAAAGTATGCAGCTATATTGTGGATTTTCTTTGCGCCTGCTCACTGGGAAGTGCTGAAGCACAGTTTTTTCGAGCCCTGCATGCGGCGCGTATATTCATAAAATATATGTAGTCGGAGTTTAAGCTATGGACCAGCATGAAAAATCGGTGGCAATACTAGCAGAGGCGCGGCGCGAGGCGACGGAGCGCCAGGGCGGCTATCGGGAACGGGCCCTGAAGTTGTTTCCTCACGTATGTGGGCGCTGCTGCCGAGAATTTGAAGGGAAAAAACTGCGCGAACTTACGGTGCATCATCTCGATCACAATCATGACAATAATCCGCCCGATGGCAGCAACTGGGAGTTGCTGTGCATCTATTGTCATGAGCAGGAACACGTCCGTGCCATAGAGCAGCAACGTGCTAGCGCTGGTGGCTCCGAGAGCAGCAAACCTACGTTGAACCATTCTCCTTTCGGAGCTCTGGCGGCTTTTAAAAACAAATCTTAAGCGTACCTGTTTTTATGCGGTGCGGTATACTTCATTCTGGCCCAGATGCTTACAGTTAGACATTCACTAAGGTCAGTATTCTGCTATGTAAATGAAACAGCGTCAGGGTTGGCGAGATGCTCGCCTTTCTGGCGGTTTCGATGCAATCTTGTTATCTAGGAGTGGCTCTAATGCTGAACAATTTAAAAGTTGGGAAAAAACTCTTTTTGCTTTCAAGTGCTATTCTACTGCTCATGCTGGTAGTGATGTTAAGCGGGTATATGGGGATTAGCCGAACGGTAGAAAGTGGTCAACATACCAATGAAATTCAAGAAGCTGCAAAGTTGCTCGCCGTCCTTGAAATCGGGCACTTGGCGTGGGCGGATACGGTAAGTGAGTTTCTCGCCAATGATGATATCAACACCCTTGAGGTGCAGACCGACCACAACCTGTGCAGCTTTGGTGCATGGTATAATGGCCCAGAGCGCAAACGCTTGGAGTCCTTGCTGCCTGAAGTCACAGGTGTGCTACAGCAGTTGGAACAACCGCATCGGAAGCTGCACGCCACGGTGAATAAGATTAAGGATGCGTACCAGGCTTCGGATGCAGATCTGCTCCGCTTATTAACCAGAAGTGAGCTGAAGTATGTAGATTGGTCCCATGCGATTGAATATTCTATCGCAGAGCGCAAAAGTTCCGTTGCGGCAAATATTGATCCTAAAAAGTGTGAACTTATTCAGTTCCTTAGTGCTGCAGGTGGGGAAAAGCGGCAGAAATACAATGACGAACTCGGCGAAGTGCTTGATGCCCTGATCCCAGTGCATAGGGCATTGTATGCGGCTGCTGATTCTATTAATGAGCTGCTGGATGCACGGCGTTTTGATGCAGCATCCCAGTATTTTTCCGCGCAGATTGAGCCAGGGGTAATGCAATTGCGGAACCTCCTCCATGAAGCCTCTACCTATACACAGCAGGCATATCAGGGCAAACAAAACGCTAGGGAAATTTTTAATACCCAGACCAAGCCGCATCTTGCCGAGGTGCAGAGATTATTTCACGAGATTCGCAACGTTGCTGAGGACAGTGTCCAAGAGCATACAGCCGAAAACGCAGAGATCTCCAGGATGGCTCATGCCTTTAACCTTGGCGGCGGATTTGCAGCGCTTCTGGTTGGAATTATCCTCTCAGTGCTAATTGGGCGCTCCTTGGTAGGACCGTTGCGCCGCACCGTTTCGATGCTTGAAGAGATGGAGCACGGTCATCTGGATGCACGTATGAATCTCAAACGCACGGACGAAATCGGAGATATGGCCGCCACTATGGATAGGTTTGCCGATTCCCTGCAGCACGAAGTTATCGAAGCGCTGAATCGACTTGCCTCCGGAGATCTGACCTATGAGGTGGTTCCTAGAGATGAGCAGGATCAGTTGCGCGGCTCTCTGAAACAGTTAAACCAGGATCTGAATCAGATAATGGAACAGGTGCTCAGCACCAGCACAGAGATCGTCACCGCTTCCGGTCAGGTGGCAGATACGAGTCAGACCTTGTCACAGGGAGCCACCGAATCGGCTGCATCTCTGGAGGAGATCTCCGCGTCACTCAATCAGACAGCGGCGCAGATCAGACAAAATGCTGAGAGCTCTACCCAGGCCAACAAGCTCACCAGCGCAGCACGCGATGCGGCTCAGCAGGGTTCCGAGCACATGCAGGGAATGGTGAGTGCTATGACTGAGATCGATGCTGCAGGGCAAGATATCTCCAAAATCATCAAGACTATTGATGAGATAGCGTTCCAGACCAATCTTCTCGCTCTGAATGCCGCAGTGGAGGCGGCGCGTGCCGGGCAGCACGGAAAGGGCTTTGCGGTGGTGGCTGAAGAGGTACGCAACTTGGCCGGACGTAGTGCGAAGGCTGCAGCGGAGACCGCTAATTTGATTCAGGGTACGGTGGAAAAAACGGCACGTGGGAATGTGATGGCGGAGCAAACAGCAACCGCACTGCATGAAATCGTGAGTGAAATTGCCAAGGTTACCGCCATTGTGGCAGAAATATCCTCCGCCAGCGCGGAGCAGTCCATTGGGGTGGCTGAAATTAACCAAGGTGTAGCTCAGGTCGATTCCGTTACGCAGCAGAACACCGCCAGCGCCGAGCAGAGCGCCGCTGCGGCGGAAGAGCTTGCTGGGCAGGCAGAAAGTCTGAAGGAGATGTTGCAGCGTTTTAAGCTAAAGAGCGTGGTGCCCCGCCTAAGGGGATAAAAAAGAGTGCTTTTTTTGAGGCCATCAATAACCGTGGTCTCGATCAATTAGTTGAAATATTTACTGTGAGACAAAGTTCACCACCTTTGGAGTACATACCCAGCACAGCACTTGCATTCAAATCAGTAGCTTTAAACTTTCCGGGAGCTCGAACTTCTTACGGCACCGAGCTCCCGGAATATTAAGCATTAACCTTCCCACTGCAACAGAGTGCGCTTGCCATCGAGCCCCCGGATATGCTCCACGTTCTGCATCACTTCAAGCACGCCCATGTAGGTGCCTGCATCATCACGAACAGCAAAGTAGCGGATATACACAAACATCTCTCCGAGGGGGAGCCAGAATTCAGCTACATCGCGCCGCCCGGCGCGAAATTCCTCTACGATTTCTATTACGGTATCCACGCTTTTGGGCGGGTGGCAATATTTAACTTCTCTTCCGATAACCCCTGGACTGCGGGGGAAAATACGCTCTTTGGCCTGACTATAGAAACGTACACGGTTATCTGCATCCACAAAGGAGATATCCACCGGCAGATGGGAAAAAATGGCGTTAATCTGTTCAATACTGAGCTTGCCTACTTTCAGATCCACACTTCCTTCATCGACAACGGTTCCACTCTGTCCCGGCATTGGGGCACCGTCGGCCGGCCATGCCGGGGGATGAGAGATAAAGCAGTAATCGAGTTCGTTTTCCCCCTGACGCGCCGCGATCCATTCCGCTTCGCTGAGCATTTTTAAAGCAGTAGGAAACAGAATTTGGTCCTCTTTGAAAATCATATCCTTGATCTGGGTCAGAGCGGCGCGACTCTGTGATATCAGTTTCTGCACATCCACTTCTGATGCGGAGGCGAGACGTATCGCCTCTTTAAGGTCCGCACGGATGTTGTCGTGCAGAGTCCACATTACTGTGGAAGGTTTATCGAAGCCCTTCTGCTCCAGAAACGGGAAAAGTTGGTTTTCCTTGCGTACATAGTGTGCTTCAACCGCGGAAATTGTATGCAATAGAGTCCGGATCTGCTCAAGCTTGGAAGCTTCAATATCCGCCGGTTGTACCTGCAGGTATCCTTCAAGTTCTTCTATGTGTTCGCGTAGGGCCGTATTTTCCGCTTTGTATGTATGCACCGGATGGCCAGCGGGAAAATCCTCTCTGCCTTCAAGGCTAAGATCAGTACCAAACAGGGCGATCAGCTCCTCGACTCTGCGTTCAAATTCAGCATCGTCGATACCGTACTGGTTCAGCATTTGTTCCACATAGGTGAACTCAATGGCACTTACAGGAGCCAGCTTTTCACATTGCTGCTGCAGTTGGGCAGCATCATTGCCAGCGAAAAAGTCGAGGACAATCTGCTTGATCCCCTCAATTCGTTCTTCATCCACCTCGATGTAATCTGCCATCAAAGGTGCTTTGGCGGATGCTGGTGGCCGATACAGATACACATGAAACTCTTCTGCACCTGTCTGATCCATATGCACCTCCAGGCCCTGCTCCTTCGCAAGGGCATAGATGGGCACGGGCTCAAATTCTTTAATCAGGTGCAGTCCAGAATCTGACGGCATTGTCTTCAGGCGCTCAATCAGGCGGGGGATAAAGTCCATCGACTTTCCGATCAGATCCAGAACTTCAAATTCATCCTTCTTTTTCAGCCAGTTCCGCATGGTATAAACCTTTCAAATTGGAGATTAAATCGTACCTATAAGGATCGATGCCTTGAATGTAAGCATCCTGTGTCCATAGAATCTCACACATCTGAACAGGTTCCGAATTGATCCAGATCAATTTATGAAAAGCATTATCAATTTCATTTGCAAATAAACACCCCGAACCGTTCGTCTGGTTCGGGGTGTTTAAGTAGGAGATGGTTTATACTTGGTTGTCATGGTGCAGGTTTGATTACGCCCGCACCATGAGTTGGTAATTGGTTTATTTATTGATACCTACCCATCCCCATCCCAGGAAGAGTAGGGGTGTTGCACTAGATTGGCGTTGAAGTAGCGCGGATCGTCTGAGACTTCCATTCCGAGCCAGGCCGGACGCGAAAATTCCGCGTCAGCAGATTCCAGCTCAATTTCTGCAATTATCAGCCCGGTGTTGGCGTCGCTGAATTCATCGATTTCCCATAAATTGCCGGCATAACGGACATGATAGCGCCATTTGTCGATGGGGGGATACAGGCTCATCTGCTCCAGCATAACAGCGGCATCTTGCGCTGGAACTTGATACTCGAACTCTGTCGCGCTGTAGTTGTGGCGTTTCCCCTTGAGGGTGAGAAATGCACCCGCCGCAGTTAGGCGAATGCGCACCGTCGCCGCCGGATTAACACTGATGTAACCCTGGATGATTCGAGACTTGCTCTGTACGTCCGCACGCCAGGAATCTGCTTTAAGTAAAAATCTTCGTTCTACTTCAATGGCCATCGTGTTCATCCTCCTCTAGATCCAAGCTTTAATCCATATCTTCTTATTTATGCGGCACTTACAGTCAATCATCTTCCCTTGAGTCTAGCTCTTTTATGCCCAGATCTCTAAGCAAATATCTAGAATTTATTTGAATTGTACAACAATCTAAGGGGAAAATAAAATTTAAAACGGCTAAATTAGGCGCAGAAAATATGCTAAAATAGCTAAATACACCGTCGCCGACGCACGTCGCTTTTCTGGCTATGCGCGGCAATGGTGACGAGTGGGCCCCTTTAGTTAGAGAATCCCCCATAATGGACTTACACCCAATAGATAACCGGCAGAGAGTAAATACCAAAAGGAGAAGAGAGGATGCGTACTCACTATATCGCTTATTTTTCCCCTGCAGGGACAACCTGTAGCGTAGCGTCAATGATCGAGATCGCGCTGCAAAAGCACGGAATAACGGCTGTGGTGCTCGATTTGGCACCGCACGGCGGCGCAGATATGGCAACGCTAGCTGGTGGAATTAAGCCGGAGGCTTGCCTGTGGCTGGGGACACCGGTGTATGTTGATCATGCGGTGCCGCAGGTATTGGACTTCATTGCGGCGCTGCCGCAGGGGGCTACAGGCGCGGCGGCGGTTCCGTTCGCAACCTGGGGTGCGGTGTGCAGCGGCGTGACCCTGTTGGAGATGGCGCAGCAGCTGGAAAAGAGCGGCTGGGTAACGGTGGGTGCGGCAAAGGTGATGGCGCAGCACTCCTCGCTGTGGGAAAGTGCTAAGCCTTTGGGGGCAGGGCATCCAGATGCAGACGATGCCGGTAAAATATTTACCCTGGTGGAGGCGGTGTTGCAGAAACTGAACACTACACCTGTCGTGCCTTTGGACGCAGAGGAGCTGAATTATCTTCCCCCTGCGTATGCTGAAGAAGCATGGGGTAAAAGCCTGGTTCGGACAAAGGCTATGCTGGGGAAGCATCAACCAGATAGAGGTAGATGTAACGGCTGTGGAACTTGCGTGGAAATCTGCCCGACTGGAGCATTTACCTGGGAGGATGGGTACCCGCTAGTGGGGGGATGTTGTGTGCGCTGTCACCAGTGTACACGCCACTGTCCGCAACAGGCTTTTGCCTATGCCGGCGCGGTCATGGAGGCTCGTCTACACGAGATGGCGGAGCAGAGCCCTGAGAAGGCGGAGACTGCTATTTACATCTAGGCCATTGCCACAATGCGCTCCTAACCCTGGATTTTTTCTCCAGCGGTGGGAGCGCCAAAATGGTAGCCCTGGGCGTAGTCGCATCCCATCTGCGTAACGGTAGCAAGGATTTCAGCCGAGCTGACAAACTCGGCGATCACCTCTATCCCTTCAGAGTGGGCGTATTCTGTCAGCATTTGGACTAGGTTGCGGGTTTTCTCATCTTCATTAATCTTGCTGATCAGAGAGCCATCGATCTTGACAAAGTCCGCCGGAAATGCTGACAGGTAGGAAAAATTCGCAAATCCGGAGCCGAAATCATCAATCGCGATTTTTATCCCCAAGGCTTTCAACTCTGCCAATGCCTTTAACGCAACGTCATAGTTGTGGATGTTCTCTGTTTCCACCAGTTCGAGGACCAAGCGTGCGGTGACGGAGTAATTAGTCGCAGTGGTTGCAATGAAGTCTACCGTATTGCGGTGCAGCAGGTCATCGACAGCGATGTTGACGGAAAAGCTCTCTTTGCGATAGCGAAAAAACATACACGCCTGCTTGAATATTGCGCGCGTCATCTCTGGATAGTGACTGGTCTGTTCCATGATGGGAAGAAACGTCCCAGGCGGGATGATCTCGCCCTGCATGTTTATCATGCGCATCAAGGCTTCGTATCTGCGCGTTTCACCGCTTGGAATATGCACTATGGGCTGATAGTAGGGAACAAGACGCTGATCTAGCAGGGCCTGCTGGACTTCATTTATCCAGTAGGATCGCATGCGTCCTTGATGTGCCGCTATCTCTGGGTTGTAGATGACAACGGAAGTTTTGCTTTGCTTGGCATGTTGCAACGCGGCATCGGCGCAGCTGAGCAAGTCTTTTTCGTAGCACGCGATTCCACTGACAAGGTTCAGGCTCATGGTCCCTGAATCTGTATGGACAAAAGTGTTCTGTCTTAGAGACAGGCAGAATTGTTCCACTATGGCTTCTAACTCGGCAGGCGCGTTAGCGCCGGTCAGGACGGCAAATACATCACTGTGGAGGCGGAACAGGGAATATTCCTCTGCGGCAAAGAATTCCATCATCTGGTTGCTCAGATGCAGGAGGATCTGATCAGCAGTTTCGGTCCCTAAGTTATTGTTTATGCCGCCGAAATCTACTACATCAAATAGGATAAGGCATCTGTCGTTGGTGCTTGCGAGTAGGTCTTCAATAAGTTTGTGGCGACTGCCCAAGGAGGTGAGTTTGTCGGTAGCAAATGCTAAGCGAACTTCATCGCGTTTTTCCATCAGCTCAGTAATTTCGTAACGCGCCGCGATATATTCAATGATATTGCCATCTTGATCGGTTAGCGGCGTGATGACGCTGTCACAATAGTATGAGCCGCCGTCCTTGGTTTTGTTGCGACTGATGTCGCGCCAGATTTTACCCGCTTGAATCTGCTCCCACATGCGCTTGAACACGGTCTTTGGCACGCTTTCGTGGCGCACTATACTGTGTGGTTGCCCCAGCATCTGCGCACGGGTGTAGCCGGAGACTTCGCAGAATTTATCATTAGCGTAGGTGATGTTCCCTTCCAGATCCCCTTTGGAGACCAGACAGAGTTCATCCAGCAGGTTACCGTATTGCTGCAGATGTTTCAGGTGCTCTTCGCGCGCCGCTTCAATTTTACCTACATGTCTGTTGGTTACATAGGCTATTATCAGCCCCAAAAGCAGATTGATAAGAACAACTATGATGCCGATACGTGCGCGCTTGTGGGCGCTATTTAGGAACTCCTGCTGGTGGCTCCGAATGCGTTTGTCTAGCGTGCTTGTGTAGAAACCCGTGCCCAAAATCCAACCCCAGCGTGGCAACGTAGTGACGTAAGCAATTTTGTTCTCCGGCCCATTATCGTTGGCGGGGTTGGTGAAGTTATATTCAACATAGCTGCCACCATTTTGTGCGGCTTCCACAAGGTTCTTGGCGGTGTCCATGCGTTCTTGCGTAGTGAAAGAGGGGCTAACGTCTGACTTGAACGCTGGCATCAGCGCTGGGCTCATTATCGGTTTAGCGTCGCGATTGAAAATGTAAAAATAGCCGGAGCCGTCTGAGCCAAAGCGTACAATCGCCAGATGTTCGAGGAAGCGCGTCTGCAAGTTTTTGTCACTGATATGTTGCGGGATGACAGCCACTATCCGCAACTTGCTTTGCGCGGAAGTTTCGTAGAGGGCGTGTAAGGGCAAAGGGGAAGAGTCTGCGGCGCTAGGCCAGAATGTGTGCTGCAGCTTCTTCGGAGCGCCCAGCAGGAGAGGGGCGAGCGCAGTTGCAATTTCGTCATCATCTAGGTTTGGTTGCAACCCCAGTCCGAGCAGGTGTTGATGGCTACAGCGACTGATTAAACTGCCATCGGCGCCGAGCACGAAATAAGCGGTTTGCTGGGGTTGACCCAACTCATGGCGTATATTTGAAACTGTCGTGTGAACTCGTTTTATGTTTGCATAATCTCCTGATTCGATAAGGCGTTTTACGTTGAGCAGGTTCAAATGCAGCGTTGAGGCAATTTCTTTCAAATGATCGCGTTGGAGGAAATCAAACTCGTCGAGGGCGCGCTTTACCTCGCGGCGAATAGTCTGTTTCTCTTCCCCGATATAATACTGTTTGAGCTCCGTAGCGCGGCTGGAGTATTCCTGATACGGTAGGAATATAAAGAAATAGCTGATGCTGGCAGCGAGGAGAACGCCGGCCAGTGCCGTTGCAATAATGTTAAAGCGGGTGATCGGTGTCACAATGAGCCTCAGATGAAGAATTTATTGCATTCTTTAAATAGATAACTTCTTGTTTTTTAAACAATGTCGGGAGGTTTTACCCCCAAGCGCTGCCAGGGAAGATTAACAGACAAAGGAAAGAAAACACAAGGCCTTTCAAATCTGCATGGAAGAGAAAATTAAGCTGGAGAATGTCTTGAATATCGCTTTGCAGGTTCGCGCTCAGATCGTATGCAACCTGCGCTTGAAGATATAGAAGATGGATAAAGGATGTAAAGCTACCGAGGTAGTTGTTGTTAAGATGTCAATTTACTGGCTATGAATAAGGAGGAAAGTATGCAAGTACGTGAAGTAGAATACGCCATTGTCGGCGTCGGAACTGCCGGGCTTGGAGCCTATAGTAAAATCCGGCGTAAAACGGATAATCTGGTGCTGATTCAGCACGGCCCCTACGGCACTACCTGTGCGCGGGTTGGATGTATGCCGAGTAAAATGCTTATCGCCGCCGCCGATATTGCGCATGAAATTGATGAGGGCGCTTTCTACGGTATCAACGGGAGTTACACTGTTGATGGCAAGCGGGTCTATGAACGTCTGAAAAAAGACCGCACCGAGCGCTTCGTCGGTGGGGTAATGAAAGCGGTAGATAAAATTCCAGCGGAGTACAAAATCGAAGGGAAGGCGGTGTTTGTTGATCCGCATACTCTGCAGGTTGGAGATGATTTGCTCATAAAGGCGCAGAAAATTATCCTCGCGTGCGGCTCTACCCCCTCTTTTCACGGTCCCTTTGCAGACCTCAAAGATGTGCTGGATAGCAGCGACACGATCTTTGAGCTGGATGATCTGCCTCCCTCTATTACGGTGGTGGGTCTTGGCGTCATCGCCCTGGAATTGGGGCAGGCATTTCATCGCCTCGGGGTGAAAACCACCATGTTCGGACACAGCGGACGTATCGGCGGCTTCAAACATCCGGATATGCAGGCTGAGACCATGGCGGTGCTGGCGCTGGAACTCGACATTGTGCCGCGCGGCGAATTTATCGACGCAAAGCAGACTGAAGCTGGGTTTGAACTCAAGTTTCAGCGCGATACCGGCGAAGTGCTCACCCATACCAGCGCGCGGGTGTTGGTGGCGAGCGGGCGCGAATCCAATCTGCGCAGCATGAATCTGCATAACAGTGGACTGAGCCTGAACAAACGCGGTCTGCCCCATTATGATCCTCTGACCATGCGCTGCGAAGAGAGCCATATCTACGTGGCTGGTGATGTCACCGAAGATCTATCCCTGTGGCATGAAGCCTATATCGAAGGGCGTATCGCGGGAGAGAGTGCTCTGGCGGCGACTGGCGCTAAAACAGGGAAACGTGCAGTACCCTTAGGGATTTATTATACCGATCCGCAGATGGCGAGTGTGGGCGCACCCTACAACGAGCTCAACAACGACGAGATTGTCGTTGGTACAGCGCGTATGAGCGGTGGGGCGCGCCATGCTATCTACAATGACGCGCGCGGCTTGTTGCAGATTTATGCCGCCAAAGCCGATGGACGTATCCTTGGGGCTGAAATTTTTGGGCGCGGGGCAGAACATATGGCGCATACTCTGGCGTTGGCTATCGAATTTAAGGCGAATGTAGCAGGGATGCTGGAGATGCCCTTTTATCATCCTTGTTTAGAAGAGGTGATTAAAGATGCCCTTGTCAATGCGAGCAAGCAACTGCGCTGAAATTAGATGTGTGTTCGAGGGTGAAAAGCAGATATAATTTGATCAGGAGCTTGGTTTTCAGCAAGATAGGAACCAAACATTTTATGCTTTGTGTAATTTTAAGGCCCCAAACAGGGGCCTTTTCTACATCACCAGGCAGTTGCCTGAAATGGAGAGTATGTAATGGAGCATGGTTCGGTTGATATGATGGCGGCAACGTTTGCCGCTGTGTTCGTGGTCAGTAGCCTGTGTCAATGGCTGGCGTGGCGGGTTAAGTTGCCAGCTATTGTGTTTCTGCTTCTGGCTGGACTTATCGCCGGACCGGTATTGCAGCTGGTATCTCCTGATGCGATTTTGGGAGATCTGCTGTTCCCGTTTGTTGCGTTGTCGGTTTCGGTTATTCTGTTTGAAGGTAGTCTAACCCTTAACTATCGCGAAATCGGAGGATTGCAGAGGGTTGTGCGCAATCTGGTCTCCGTCGGGATGCTCACTACCTGGGTTATTACTACGTTGCTCACCCGCTATATCCTCGGTTTAAGCTGGGAGTTGAGCCTGTTGTTCGGAGCCATTTCGGTGGTCACCGGGCCAACCGTTATCGCCCCGATGTTACGCACTGTACGTCCGACCCAGGCGGTATCCAATATCCTGCGCTGGGAAGGGATCGTCATCGACCCTATCGGCGCGTCGCTGGCAGTTTTGGTGTATGAGTTTATCGTCGCCGGAGGTGGGCAGGAAGCTTTTGGGCATACCCTGCTTGTCTTCGGGCTTATCGTCCTAGTGGGTTTTGTTATCGGCATCTTGGGTGGGTATGGCTTTGGGTTGTTATTACGCCACCACTTGTTGCCCGAGTACTTACATAATGTGACTGCGTTAGGGCTGGTGTTCGGATCTTTCGCTGTTTCTAATCTTATTCAGGCTGAATCTGGATTGGTTACCGTTACCGTTATGGGGATGTGGTTGGCTAACATGCGCAACGTAGATATCGAAGAGATCCTCGACTTCAAAGAGAGTCTGAGCCTTTTACTCATTTCGCTGCTGTTTATCATTCTCGCCTCCCGTCTGAATTTTGCCGACTTTACCGCACTGGGTTGGCCCGCTCTACTTGTACTGCTTGGGATTCAATTTCTGGCGCGTCCCCTGAATGTGATGGTATCTGCCGCAGGTTCGAACCTTACCTGGCCGGAGCGTCACCTGCTGGCGTGGATAGCTCCGCGCGGTATAGTGGCTGCAGCTGTTTCCGCTCTGTTTGCGATGCAACTAGAGCAGGCCGGTTTTGTCGACGCCGAGAAGATTGTCCCCCTGATATTTATGGTTATTATCGGAACCGTATTATTTCAGAGCGCCACAGCGCGCCCCATTGCTATGTGGCTAGGGGTTGCCGAACCTGAACCGCGCGGGTACCTAATTGTGGGTGCCAACCCATTGGCGCGCGCCATCGGTCTGGCGCTGAAGCAAAGTGGTTTTAGAGTGCGCCTGGCTGATTCAAGCTGGGAATATACATCCAAGGCGCGTATGGAGGGGCTGCCCACCTATTTTGGTAACCCGATTTCAGAGCACTCGGATCGGCATTTGGATATGGTTGGGTTGGGACGGATGCTGGCAATCTCGCCGCAGGAGGAGCTCAATATCGGCGCATCCATGTACTACCGGATCGATCTGGGGGCAGAAAACATATTTCGGGTGCAGAACAGCAAGCCAAAAGAAGATACAGGGAAGCAGGCGAAGAAGCATCGACGCGGCACTATTCTGTTCGGTGAGAATATAACCTATGCCTCTCTGGATACTATGCTGGACCATGGCGCGGAGATCCATTCCACTAAACTGACTGAGAGCTACACCTTCAAGCAATGGCGCGAGCAGAACGGTAACGCCGCAGTAGCCTTATTCGCTATGGATCAGCGTAAGAATCTGCGTTTATTCAGTGTTGAGAACCGGTTTGAACCCGCCCCGGGGTGGCAGATATTCAGCTTGGTGCTGCCCGAATCCCATTTCAAGTAATGTGTTGGGGGAGTATGCGCTGTCGCACTGGTCACACTTGCACCAAAACCCTGCGTGTTGCGGTAGGGGCAATTCATGAATTGCCCCTACATTCACCACTTACGTCCCCTTGCTTAGCGGGGTTAGTTTCAATTACGCAGCGAGTTCGGGTGATGTCCTTCAAACTCCGGCTGCACTGTATGACATACGCTGCAATCATTACCTATAGGACGGTTGTTGCCCTGATACTGCAGCGGCTGAATACTATCGCGCTGCGCTCCGAGGCGGTTGAAGGTCGCGGGGTAGAGCGCATGCTGGCTGCTGTGACACGCAGCGCACATCACCGCCCCCATCTGATCGTGACGGTTGCGGTATAGGTCCCTTTCGTCTGCTGTCCAGCGGTTGAACGCATCCATACTCATCCCCATGCCAAAATCTGTATGGCAGTTGAGGCAGTCCGGTTGCTGTCCCCAAGGGGTGCGCGGCTCAATCTGGGCGATCTCTTTAACGTTCCTGCTGCGCAGATGTTCCATCAGGCGCTCCGCGCGCGGTTTGCCCTGCTGCTGCTCGTGGAGCAGCAAGGTTAGAGAGTGATCCTCCATGGTGCCGTGGCAGTTGCTGCAGTCCATGAATTGAGCGTGATGACTGCGGAAACACTGGGTCGCCCCATCAGTACTGGTTGCGTGGCAGGCGGCGCAGGCCTCGGCGGTATCGCGCTGCGTGAGGAAGTTGGCGTGCCAGCCGTGGATAGAGGCGGAGAAGTTGAGAATACCTTCTTTGCCCGCAGCACCTAAGGCAGGGTCGGCATGGCAGCTCTGGCATAATATCGGTTGGCCGCTGCGCGCCTGCTCCAGTAGATTTGTGGCACTGTTTTTGTCGTGTGCGGCCAGAATGTCTTCGCCAGTTGCCACAGTGAAGCCAGCTACCTCAGCCACGCCCCAGTCCCCGCCGTGGCAGTTTTTGCACCCCATCTCCGTAGTGGCAGGGGCCACCACCAGGGTGCGTGCCAACTCTTTGCCACTATCTATAGCGTGCGCGGTTATCGTCATCAGCGGATAGGGATTAAAGCCGCCGCTGGCGGGATACGGTACTACCGGGATTTTGGCGGCGACAAAGGCATTGTGCTCTGCGTCGAGGCGCATGGTGCCAGCCATTCCCATCCCTGCGAGACCGATTCCGGGCTCCAGTTGCTTGCCGAAGAACTTCTCCGCCTGCTTCCAGAACGCCACCTTGTCCTGCGGGGTATGGAACTCAGGATCCATCTCGTAACGCAACTCCACCGCGCTAGTGATTATCTGTGGGGAGTCCCCGCGTTTAATCAACTGAGCATAGATGCTTGTACCTGGCGGTAGCATCATCAACAGCTCCGAGCTGTCGGAGATCCCCTTCATCCCCAGGGTGCTCCACGCCAGCAATACATACTCATCCGTGTCCTTATCAAAGGGCGGAATTTGTATGGGAAGATCCTGGTCTGCTACTGGGAGGGAGCCGGTTTCGGCGCTGCTATTATTGAATTCTTTGACAATATAACTTGCCAGCGCCCAACGCTCTGCACGGGTACCCATAAATGGAGGCATATAGGTGTTGAGTTTACCTAGCCCGTTGAGTTTCGAGTCCATGCCGAAGATGTTGGAGTATTTCTTTACCAGCGGTTGAATATCGTTCAGCGGGCCGCCGACTGAGTGGCACGCACTACACTGAAATTTGAATAGATCCTTGCCGGCTGCATGTACGTTGTCTTTGGTTATTTCGTGATGTTGCGTCCACTTGGCTGTGGGGAGAAAGCCTGCCTGTTGAATCTCTGGAACGTCATCTACGAACACCTGGTTCGAGTACATGTACTCGTAGATTATGTACGGGCGACGTCCCCCTTCACGCACAAATTCAAACGCCCCGAAATAGATTAGCGCGATCCCTACAATGCCAAAACAGAGCACTTTTTGCAGGCTGTTAGGCAGTTTCAGCGCCATAAACATGGAGACGGCAAAGAATACTGGGGTTGCCCACGCCAAGGTGCGCAGATAAGTGGTCATTTCGGGAGAGTGCTCGAAAATAAGGTGGCTCACGTTCCCCGGCAGGGCGACGATATACCACCACCCCCCCAGCAGCATTAAGACGAAAGGGATCGCCACCCATTTAGCGCAGGTGCGCATGAGCCGTGTGCGTAACTGCTCTTCCTTGACAAAAGCGGCGGTAACAAAGCCGAATACCCCGCATAGCACCAGGGATAATCCGGTTCTGAAGGTCAACGCGGGCCAGAAAGTCGGGTTGAAGAATCCGGACCAGAAGTCGCGGTTTTCCAGCCATGCGCCTGGGCTGAGCATGAAGTCGATGATGCCATTGATCAGGAACAGCGACATCCATGCGCTGAAAAAGTAGAGCCAGCCAATGATGAGGTGTTTTTTCCTTTCCATACGTCCGAAGGTGTAGAAGTAGATGAACAGGGCCACAATTTCGGTCAGAAAAAACACCCACTCTGCCGCCCACCCAAACACAAAAATGTGAATCAACGACGAGGTCGCCGCAGGGTTCAGCAGCGCGATGGTCCACCAGATGCCGACCCCGGTCATGCCACCGAATACCATGGTGAGCAGGAGGAAAAACTTACTGTGTTTCTTGACGTATTCCAGCAGCGCTGGATCTTCGTCACGGTAGGCTTTACTTTCTAACGAGACGAGGAACAACCCGCCACCGACGGCGAAGTGGGCGACCAGTACGTGCACCACGGCGATGAG
>CAYPNO010000015.1:0-19928 GCA_964411865.1 uncultured Desulfuromonas sp.
CTCGGTGGCCTCTTCGCCAATCTTGCTCAGGATTTTATCCAACCCCTTGGCAAACATGGAGCAAACGTAGGATTTCTCCTCAGGATTACGGCGCCGATCTTGGATGACATGATACAGCGCATCGAGAATATCCTTCTGGGCATAGATGGCGGCTGCATCAACCTCCGGCTCCCCTTCCACCTGCGCCTGTTTTCCATCCCAGACGGAGTAAAAACATGATCTGCGCCCGGTATGGCACGCCATCCCCACTTGCTCCACCTTTATCAGTAACGTGTCACCATCGCAGTCGTAGCGAATCTCGCGCACATGCTGGACATGGCCCGAGGACTCCCCTTTCATCCACTGGCTGGCGCGTGAACGGCTATAGTAGTGAACTCTACCGGTTGCTAAAGTGTTCTTTACCGCCTCGGCGTTCATATATGCCAGCATCAGTACTTCACCACTCTCAAAATCCTGCGCAATACAGGGGAGAAGTCCGGCGGCGTCAAATTTTAGTTGCTGTAGTAATCCCTTGTTTTCTTCCGTCATTACAACATTCAATCCTGTGGTTTAACCAGCGGGCGCACTGCAACCCCATGCTGGCGCAGATATTCTTTGCATTCGGCGATGGTATATTCCCGAAAGTGAAAAATACTTGCCGCCAACGCCGCGCTCGCGCCCCCTATGGTGAGTCCATCCTTAATATGCTCCAGATTACCTACACCACCAGAAGCTATAACTGGAATCTGTACCGCATCACTGACTGCGCGAGTCAGTCCCAGATCGTAGCCATTTTTGGTGCCATCACAGTCCATTGAAGTTAGAAGAATCTCCCCCGCACCATTGCTCTGCATACGCTGCGCCCACTCTATGACATCAAGACCGGTGGCGGTGCGTCCGCCGTGGGTATAGACCTCCCAGCGCGGTTGGGTACTGCCTTGCACTCGACGTGCGTCGATTGCCACCACAATGCATTGAGAGCCAAAGCGCTGCGCCGCGCGGATAATAAGATCTGGATCGTCTACGGCTGCAGTGTTGATGGAAACCTTGTCCGCCCCAACATTGAGCAGATTGCGGATGTCATCGGTGGAGCGCACTCCTCCTCCCACTGTCACCGGCATAAATACTGCGGCCGTAGTGCGGGCGACAACATCTAGAAGGGTATCTCGCCTGTCGCTGGTGGCGGTAATATCAAGGAACGTCAGTTCATCTGCCCCCTGCGCATCGTAGGCAATAGCCGCCTCAACCGGATCGCCGGCATCACGCAAGCCAACAAACTTTACCCCTTTGACCACGCGCCCGTCTTTAACATCCAGACATGGAATTATCCGTTTACTCAGCATAAAGTCTTCTCCTCGTCCTTATCCAATCCTTTGGCACACGCAATAGCCGCACGCAGATCCAAGGCTCCGCTGTAGATGGCTTTGCCGGTAATTGCACCACACACTCCGCGCGCCTCGACGGTTTTAAGATTCCGGATATCCTCCATGCTCGACACTCCACCGGAGGCGATTATCGGAATGGATACCGCATCAGCCAGAGCGGCGGTAGCCTCCAGGTTCGGCCCCTGCATCATGCCATCGCGGGCGATATCGGTGTAGATGATGGCTGCGACTCCCATCCCCTCGAACTCACGCGCCATCTCCACTGCCTTTTTTTGGGTAACTTCGGCCCAACCGCGTACCGCAACCATGCCATCTCTGGCGTCAATGCCAACCACGATCCGGCCGGGGAATTTAGCACATGCCTGACGTACTAATTCGGGGTTTTCCTTGGCAACCGTTCCAAGGATAACGCGCGTAAGGCCGAGTTCAAGATAAGCCTCGATGGTCGCTAGATCACGGATACCGCCCCCGAGCTGCGTTGGGATATCCAACGCCGCAACAATAGCCTCGATAGTTTCCCGATTGCGCGGAACGCCATCAAAGGCACCGTCAAGGTCCACAATGTGCAGCAACTCGGCTCCTGCCTGTTGCCACGTAAGTGCTTGCGCGGCCGGATCGGTCGAATAGACTGTATCTTTGTGCATGAGTCCTTGCTCCAGGCGCACACAACTACCCTGTTTTAAATCTATTGCGGGAATTACCAGCATCTACAGCTCTCCAAAATTTTTAAGTATTTGCAACCCTACCGCCTGACTCTTTTCGGGATGAAACTGGGTTGCCATTACATTTTCGTGCCAAATAGCCGAGCAGAAAGGGATGCCATATGTCGTTGTAGCTAAAACCATCGCCTCCTCAGTCGGCACCACTCGATACGAATGGACAAAGTAGACGTAACTACCGTTCTCTACCCCGCGCAGCAGCGGACAATCACGCTGAATCTCAAGTTGGTTCCACCCCATATGGGGGATCTTCAACTCTTCCCCCTGCTCCTGCATATCGGTGGAAAAGTGTTGGACCATACCAGGGATCACCCCCAGACCAGCATGGGTGCCAAACTCCGTACTGGAATCGAACAACACCTGCAGCCCCAGACATATCCCCAAGAAGGGACGTCCGCTATCGATATGCGCGTGTATCGCCTCGATAAAACCACCCTGCTGCAAAGTTGCAATACAGTCCCCAAAAGCCCCGACACCTGGCAGCACCAAGCGCTGCGCCTGCCTTATCCTGCGGGCATCGTCAGTGACTTCGGCGCGGTAGCCTAGATGCTCAAAAGCCTTGTGAACGCTGTGGAGATTGCCCATTCCATAGTCAACAATGGTTATCATCGAGGTTATTCAAGCCTACCTTTGGTGGACATCACCCCATCAATGCGCGGATCTTGCGCGACCGCCTGCCCAATGGCACGTCCCAGCGCTTTGAATATCGCCTCTATGATGTGGTGCAGGTTACTACCGTATTCTAGATTTATATGCATGTTGACCCCGGCGTGATTGCAGAGACCGACCATAAACTCCTCAACCAGTTCCACATCGAAGGTTCCCACTTTTGCTTTGGGCAGCTCAACATGGTAGACGAGGTGGGGCCGACCGGAAAAATCCAGATCAATGCGCACCAGCGCCTCATGCATGGGAATAGACACACTGCCGTAGCGATGGATACCGGCCTTATCTCCCAAAGCCTGGCGTAGCACCTCGCCCATACAGATGCCAAGATCTTCGACGCTATGGTGATCATCCACTCCCGTGTCGCCGCTGGCCTTAACCTCAAGCCCGAACATGCCGTGCCTGCTCATGAGGGTGAACATGTGGTCCATAAAGCCGACGCCGGTATTGATCGGCCCTGCCAATGGAGCATCTAGGTTGAGCTTCATCTCTATGTTGGTTTCACAGGTGGTACGCTCTATACAGGCGATACGCTCTGCGCTCTTTCTTGACATAGTTATCTCCATGATTCCCGAGTATTTAAGCGCCCTGTTTGAGGGTGGTGCTGGGGTTAGAGGTTTATACGTCACTGTCTCGCAGACGCAAGGAGACAGAACGTGCGTGCGCATCGAGACCTTCCATTTCGGCAATCTGCACCGCAGCTCCCCCCAGGCGGCGCAGTCCGGCTTTGGAGCAATAGATCAGGCTCGATTTCTTGACAAAATCGTCTAGCGACAGGGGCGAAAAGAAACGCGCGCTGCCCCCAGTAGGTAAGGTGTGGTTGGGGCCCGCCACATAATCACCAATAGTCTCGGGAGTGTTGTGCCCCATGAAAATTGCGCCGGCATGGCGAATGAGCGGCAACAGCTCGTAGGGATTATCCACTGCGAGTTCGAGGTGTTCTGTAGCGATACGATTACACAACTCGGCAGCCTGCTCAATCTCCTGCGCTATAATGATGGCGCCGTAATTTTCGATGGATGCACGGGCTATTTTGTGACGAGATAGTTCGCGCAGTTGCCGCTCGACCGCAGCCTGAACCTGGAGTGCCATATTCTCATCGGTAGTTACCAGCACCGACGACGCCAGTGCATCGTGCTCCGCTTGTGAGAGTAGATCAGCCGCCAGATGTTCTGGGTTGCCGCTACCATCATTTATAATCAGGATTTCACTCGGGCCGGCGATCATATCGATATCCACCTGCCCAAACACCATCTTTTTTGCGGTAGCCACATAGATATTGCCGGGACCGGTGATTTTATCTACCCGAGGTACGCTCTTAGTGCCATAGGCTAACGCCCCCACCGCCTGTGCTCCGCCCAGAGGGAAGATTCGCGTCACCCCGGCCAGATGCGCCGCTGCCAGTACATGGGGGTTCACTTTCCCATCCGGCATGGGCACCACCATGATAACCTCTTTAACCCCAGCTACCCGCGCAGGGATGGCATTCATCAGCACCGAGGATGGATACGCTGCTGTGCCACCAGGCACATAAATACCCACTCGGTCGAGAGGACGCACTAACTGCCCCAGTTGGATATCATCTTCATCGGTGGAGATCCAGGTTTCCTGCTTCTGGCGCCGATGATAGTCACCTATCCGCTGCGCTGCCAATTCCAGCGCGACTAAATCTTCCTTGCTCACCTGTGCCCTGGCAGCATCAATCTTGGCGGCGGAAAGTTCCATGCCGAAGGTGTTAAGATCGAGACGATCAAAGCGCAAGGTGTATTCTTGCAGTGCCTCGTCACCGCGGCTACGCACATCCGCAAGGATCTCACTTACGGTCTCTTCTATCCTGGGAGGCATCTCTTCGGCCCGCTGCTCTATTCGGCGGAAGTGCTCTTCAAAATCTGTATCGGTAAAACGCATCAGGCGCATCATAAAACTCTACCTTTCTGCTTATCGCTCCACTGTATCAAGCTGAAATTCTAGGGGTTGTACCTACAACCTTTTCCAGATCATCGATAATCTGGCGAATTCGTTTATGTTTGGTCTTCATGCTGGCGCGGTTCACAATCAGGCGCGTGGTGATCTCGGCTATGGTTTCAACTTCAACCATACCGTTATCGCGCAGGGTGGCTCCCGTGGAGACTAAGTCCACGATGCGCTCGCTCAGTCCCACTAGCGGCGCCAACTCGATAGAGCCATATAGTTTTATAAGCTCGACCTGGATCCCCTTGGAACTGAAATATTTTTCCGTCAGGTTAGGATATGAGGTTGCCACTCGGATGTTAGACCAACGCGTAGGATCGCCATTTTTTTCCAGATCGCGCGGTTCTGCCACCACTAAACGACAATAGCCGAAATTAAGATCCAGAGGTTCATACAGGTCTTTTTCCTGTTCCAGCAGGGTATCTTTCCCCACCACGCCGATATCTGCGCAGCCATACTCTACATAGGTGGGGACATCGGTGGCGCGTACGGCGATAAAACGGTACCCGGCTTCGCGATTTTCAAAGACGAGTTTACGATTTTTTTCTTCCATTTCGGGGCAGGTGATCCCTATCTGGCCAAACAGTTCCATGGAATCCTGCATTATGCGCCCCTTGGGCAGGGCGAAGGTGATAACGTCGCTCATGCTGCTCCTCGTCTATTTTTCGCTATGATATTTTGTGTCATGATTCCTACTATGGTCAACTGAGTCAACGTGGGCTCAACGCACCCGTTTAATATCCGCACCCAGCTTCTTGAGCTTTTCTTCGAGTTTTTCGTAACCTCGATCCAGATGATAGATACGTGAGATCTCCGTGGTATTCTCCGCAGCCAAGCCCGCCAGCACCAGGGAAGCACTAGCGCGCAGATCGGTCGCCATTACCGGAGCACCGAGCAGCTTTGTCTTGCCGTGGATAGTAGCCTGTCGCCCTTCAACCCGAATTTTGGCGCCGAGACGCTGCAACTCGCTCACATGCATAAAGCGGTTTTCAAACACATTTTCGCTGATCACGCTGGTACCATCGGCCTGGGTCAGTAAGGCCATGAATTGGGCCTGCATATCGGTGGGGAAGCCCGGGTGCGGACTGGTTTTGATCCGCACTGGCTGCAGTGTTGTATTGCACTGGACCCTGATCCCCTCCGGCATACATTGGACCTCTGCCCCACTTTGGCGCAACTTGCTGATTACCGCTTCAAGATGCTCAGGCTGGGCTCCTACTACCAGAACATCCCCACAAGTAATCGCCGCCGCGACCATGAAGGTCCCTGCTTCGATCCGATCGCTCATAACCGTGTGATTCATCGGGGTTAAGCTGTCCACCCCGTGAATGGTGATGGTATCACTGCCGGCCCCCTCTATCTGTGCTCCCATGTGCTGCAGCGCTGCCGCCAGATCTTCAATTTCAGGCTCGCAAGCGGCATTTTCTATAATTGTGCGCCCCTGTGCCAGGGTTGCAGCCATAAGGAGGTTTTCCGTCCCTCCAACTGTTGGGATATCCAGATAAATCCGCGCGCCCTGCAGGCGTTCTGCGCGCGCCTCAATGTAGCCGTGTTCAAGGCTTATCATCGCTCCCATGGCTTCAAACCCGCTCAGGTGCTGATCCACCGGGCGCGCCCCGATAGCGCAGCCACCCGGCAGACTCACACGTGCGTATCCACGTCTGGCCAGCAGTGGCCCTAACACCAATACTGAAGCCCGCATGGTACGAACCAGATCATAGGGCGCTTCTGCGCAGACAATCTCATCTGCATTGATTTTCAAAGTACCGGGTGCGCCAGTTTCAGTGCGCGCTCCCATGATGTGGAGCAGTTGCACCGCAGTATCTATATCGCGTAGACCCGGAAGATTCCGGAGCTCATGGGTTCCAGCTGCGAGCAGGGTAGCGCATAGCAGAGGCAACGCAGCGTTCTTGGCCCCGCTGGCCTGCACCTTACCCTGCAGCCTGCACCCTCCACGTACAATAATCCTATCCATTACATTCCTCGTCAGCGCCGGTGCATGCACCAACTACTCTAGCTATGCCAGCATAATCACAGCGTTGATAACACTGCCTTAACCCTGCCGCACGGAAAATGTCCACAACTGCATCCGCCTGCCCTTGCCCAACCTCCACCAAGAGCCAGCCCCCGGTCTCCAGAACCGTTGGAGCTTGGCGCGCCAAACTGCGATAGGCGTCGAGGCCGTCCTCTCCCCCGTGAAGGGCGAGCGCTGGCTCATGCTGCGCCACTTCGGGCATCAATTCCTGCATTTGCGCGCTGGCTATATAAGGTGGATTGGAAACCAGCAGTCGATATGAACCCGGTTCGAGGGCATGTAGATCGGCCTGAACAAAGGTAAGCAGCTCGGTGACGTTATTACTTTGTGCATTAATATGGGCAATCTGCAGCGCCTCAGCACTGATATCGACCGCCTGCACTCGTGCTTTGGCGCTATGGGCCAATGCTATCGCCACTGCGCCACTGCCGGTACCAACATCCAGCACCGCCCCATCCTGGCGTTCAAGGATCTTGAGCCCCTCTTCGACCAGAATTTCCGTATCCGCCCGTGGGATAAGCACCGCCGAGGTTACCTTGAAGGGGAGCGCCCAGAATTCAACTTGTCCCAGAATGTACTGCAGCGGTTCACGCAGGGCGCGCCGCTTTACCAGCGCACGCACGGCATCTAGTTCTGCCTGTTGCAAGGGCTGGTCATAGGCCAGATACACGCCAACCCGATCTTTGTCGAGAGCTGCACCGATAAGCAGTTCCGCATCCAGACGCGGATTGTCGACACCTTTCTCCTGTAGATAGGTTGTTGTCCAGCGCAACACCTCAAGCACGGACCACAACTTCACCACTTACCGCTCCTGTTGCTTGGCGAGCTGTGCGCTCTGATAGTGGGTACGCAGAGATTCGATCATTTCTTCTAGATCGCCATGCATGATTGCATCTAGTTTATATAGAGTAAGATTTATGCGGTGGTCGGTACAGCGACCCTGGGGGAAATTGTAGGTCCTAATCCGTTCGCTGCGATCTCCACTGCCCACCTGGGTTTTGCGTTCCGCCGCCATCTGGGCATGCTGCGCATTCTGCATGGCATCCAGAATGCGCGAGCGTAGCACCTTCATCGCTCTAGCTTTGTTTTTATGCTGCGATTTTTCATCCTGACACGCGACCACCACCCCCGTAGGGATATGGGTGATGCGCACGGCAGATTCCGTTTTGTTGACGTGCTGCCCCCCCGCGCCAGAGGCGCGATACAGGTCGATACGCAGATCGCTTGGGTCGATTTCAAGATCAACCTCCTCGGCTTCGGGTAACACCGCGACCGTGCAAGCGGACGTATGTACACGCCCTTGAGTCTCGGTATCGGGGACACGTTGCACGCGGTGGGTTCCGCTTTCATACTTGAGGTGGGAAAACACATCCTTGCCACTTACCATGGCTATCACCTCTTTAAAACCTCCAGATGAAGATTCCGAAGAACTCAGGATTTCCACCTTCCACCTGTGCCGATCGGCGTAGCGGCCATAGGCACGAAACAGGTCGCCTGCAAACAACGCGGCCTCATCTCCACCGGTACCAGCCCGAATCTCAAGAATGGCGTTTTTACCGTCATTCGGATCACGCGGTAACATGAGCTGGGTGAGCTCCTGTGCCAATTGTTCATGACGCTGTTCCAGCCCGGGTAGTTCTTGCTGCGCCATTGCACGCATCTCGGTATCTTGATCGCGGGCAAGTTCACGCAGGTCTTCCATCTCCTGTTCCAGCTGCCGATAAGCACGGAACAGGGTCACCACATCACTCAACTCGGAATGCTCACGGCTTAGATCACGATAACGATTCTGATCGGAGAGGATATCAGGCTGCGCCAGCAGTCCTTCCACCTCCTGGAAGCGGTCTTCGACATCATCGAGTTTTTCAAACATGGGTACCTCGGTTCGCTGTATTAAAGATTCTGATGCATACTGGGAGCACTAACGCGGGGGTTCCAGTCGAGATATTCCACAAATTTTCTGTCATCCCGCAGAATGTGAATCTGGCGTGGAGGCAACCATGAATTCACGGCGTACCGCTTTGATCAAACCACAAGTCATACTCCCCTCTGGACATGCCCCCCCGAGGCAGGGCGGGCCAGCGTTCTCAAACAAGACGGGGGAGAGAGTACGGCACAGCTGTAGCATCTGCGTTGCCAGCGCTCGAATCTCCCACTGGGCACGTCGACAACAGCGCAGCGCGAAAAAGTGGTGCAATTCACGCACATTCATGCTGATAATTATTTTTGTCGCCGCCGCGTTAGGCAGGACAAAACGTGCGTCCTCGGCTGGAATTCCAGCTCGGAGGAATTCTGCATACGTGGCATGAATCTGTGTCATGAGCTCTTGATACTGCGAGAGCAGTACGGCATCAGCGCGGATGGTGTCAGGCACTACCGCTGCAAAGGGCTCGGAGTGGGATACATAGCGTTGACTCTGTTGTGAATACGAGGCTACACGGTGACGCACCAACTGATGGCTGCAAGCACGGCTGACCCCTTCCACCCCGAAACTGCAGGTGACGTGCTCGAGCACTGACAGATGCCCCAACCCCAGTACTTTGCTAATCAGACGTGCGGCAGCGTCTGCATTCTGCTGCATCAGCGTATCGATATTGCTAGCGGAATAACATAACCGCGCGGCGGCGGCGACTACCTTTTCAGGTTCGGGGGTATGACTTAAAAGCTTTACCTGCATACATTAACCCAGACATCTGCATGGTCACTTACAAACTTGGTCGATCTGAATACATCAACGAGAAACAGCCGCAAAAGCAATAGGCGCTTCTGCGGCTGGGGACAGCAATTCACGAAGCAGCCATAAGGCTACTTTTGGGCATACCTCTTGCGGAAACGTTCAATACGACCTGCGGTATCCAACAACTTCTGCGTTCCGGTATAAAACGGATGGCAGGCCGAGCAAATTTCAGTGGTAAACTCACCGGTCTTGGTAGAACGGGTTTCAATGGTGTTCCCACAGTGACAAGTCACCACAACTGCGTCATATTTTGGGTGTATTCCTTCTTTCATTCTTTCCACTCCTTGGTGCCTGGCGCGGTACAGGCAATAGATTCATATAAGACTGAGCGTTATTTTGCGACAATCGTGCATTATTGCAGAACCGATATACGCTGGCAACAAAAAACTTATTGATTCATCGAGTCTAGAAATTCCTGGTTGTTATCGGTTTCCACCAACTTCTCTCGTAGAAATTCCATACCATCAACAACATTCATATTGCTGAGCACACGGCGCAACAGCCACATGCGCTGCATCGTAGTGGAATCCTGCAGCAACTCTTCGCGCCTAGTGCCAGACTTGTTCACATCGATAGCCGGGAAGGTGCGCTTATCCACCAGGCGACGATCGAGAACAAGCTCCATATTACCGGTACCCTTGAACTCTTCAAAGATAACTTCATCCATACGGCTACCAGTATCGATAAGGGCGGTAGCAATAATGGTAAGGCTGCCACCTTCTTCCACGTTGCGTGCCGCGCCGAAGAAACGCTTAGGCTTGTGGAGCGCATTGGAGTCTACCCCACCAGAGAGGATCTTGCCACTTGGTGGCACCACCGTGTTATAGGCGCGCGCCAGTCGGGTGATAGAGTCAAGCAAAATAACCACATCACGCTTGTGTTCTACTAGGCGGCGCGCTTTCTGGATCACCATCTCTGCGACCTGGACGTGGCGTGTAGCAGGCTCGTCAAAGGTTGACGAAACCACCTCGCCAGCGACAGAACGCTGCATGTCTGTCACCTCTTCCGGGCGTTCGTCGATGAGCAGCACTATAAGGTAAGCGTCAGGATAATTGGCCGTTATTGCATTGGCGATATTCTGCAGCAACACCGTCTTGCCGGTGCGCGGCGGGGCTACAATCAAGCCACGCTGCCCCTTGCCGATGGGAGAAACCAGATCAATGATGCGGGTCGGGAGGTTATCGCTGGCGGTCTCCAGTTTCAACCATTCATCGGGGTGCAACGGCGTCAGGTTGTCAAACAGTGTCTTGCGCCGCGCAACGCTCGGATCTTCCATATTGATCAGCGACACCTTTAGCAGGGCAAAATAACGTTCTCCCTGTTTCGGTGGCCGAATCTGCCCCGCAACGGTATCACCGGTGCGCAGGTTGAAACGGCGGATCTGGGATGGCGATACATAGATATCATCTGGGCCGGGCAAGTAGTTGGCGTCAGTGGCGCGCAAGAACCCGAATCCGTCCGGTAGAATCTCAAGCACCCCTTCACCGAAGATGGCCCCTTTCTGATCCGCCGTAGCACACAGAATGGCAAAAATGACATCCTGCTTGCGCATCCCCGCCACACCTTCAATCTTCAGATCGTTGGCCATGGCAGTTAGGTCAGTGATTTTGAGTTCTTTCAGATCCTTCAGGTGCATGGAAGTACCATCACCTGGCTCTACATTGGTTGGTTTGTTCTCGTTTTTTTTCATTTCTCTGGCGTTGCCTGGTCTCTTCACCGCCAACAATGCTGCGGAAGCAACGAGCTATGCGGGGGGTCAGGATAGTTGAGGGGTGTAAGAATTTATTACTAATGGATAACAAGTGGGGGGTTGTAGGACGCGTGCGTGAGCACTCAACGTACTTGTCACGCTGCCTCGTGTGTTCCTGTTTCTACACGCTTTGCTTAGCGCTGTCAATGGGATTTATCTGGGCCACAACTGGCCATATCCACCCTTCAGACCAACTTATCCAGCAAAAGGCCGCAGATATCCCTGCGGCGTAAACTCCATAGCCAGCAGAGTGACGTCATCGTTAAATGGTGACTTGCTACCAAATTCATCAAGCTTTTTAAGCAGATATTTGCACTGATCCTCAAGACTGCAGGCACGTTGCTGGAGAAGAATCTGATGCATACGCTCTAAACCAAACTGCTCTTCATCGGAGTTTTCATGCTCGAAGATCCCGTCAGTGTAAAGAAATAACCGATCCCCGGGGTAGAGGCAGGTCTGTTCCTGCTCAAACCCAACTAAGCCACCAAGGCCGATCAAGGTTCCTTCTGCGTCAAGGGCCTCAAGTCCACCACCAGAGCGGAGAATTAATGGCACTGGATGAGCACCATTTGCATAGCGGAGAATTCCGGTACGTCGGTCGATGAGCATATAGCTTATGGTGAAAAACGCATCAAAACGCTCGAAGGGATATTCGCGATCGAGTTGGGCAAGAACATCGTGCGGGTCGCTAAGACAGTAGTAAGGGGGAGTATCTTGCGGATATTTGACAATCTGGCCGGTATGGGGAGACAACGCCTGATACACAGCCACTGTCACCATCGCCGCCTGAACTCCGTGGCCGCTAACATCGAGCATGTAGAGGCCCAAGGTGTCTTCATCCAAGCACAGCACATTGAACAAATCACCCCCGACATTTTGGCAGGGGCGAAAACAACTTGCAAACTTAATACCAGGCAAGGCGGGAAAGGTAGTCGGCATCAAACTTCTTTGAATATGTGCCGCCGAACGCAGCCCCTCGGCTTGCTCAAGGGTGCTGGCATGAAGTTGCCCCTGGCTGAGTTCAAGTTGGCGTGCCATCCCATCAAGTTGCATCAGCGCTTTTAAATATTCCAGCACCAGCGGGGGACTAGAGATGGTGGGGAGAAAATGGCTACACCACGGGAGGGCTTTACATGCAGCAGAACAATTATGACCATACAAAATGCAGCGGATTCCGCTCAACTCACACCCGGCGGCAAAACCACTCCAATCAGTGGCCGGCACTTCAAACAGCAGATGTGCCGCCAGCACTAAGTCAGGCATATTGCGCAGATATTTTTCCGCTGAGGTCGGATTATCGCCAACCCAGACTGTAAAACATTGCTGCAATTCACCCATCAGCGGGGCTATCTCGCTTCTATCGGCGCTAGCTATAAGCACTCTCGGTTTCAAAGGTTCTCCATAACGATTAATTCCTGATGCAGCGGCCTGATACGGCGGTTATATACCCATGCATGTCCGATGCTATTTTTTCGGTTTATCCCCTGCAGAGTGTAAGCTGGCAAACAAGGCTGACATATCATCATCTTCAAGGCCATACTGATAAGCACGTTTAAACAACTCATTGGCAGCAGCAGCAACCGGCATCGGGATACGATGCACATCTCCGAGATGAAGTGCCAGACGCAGATCTTTTTGCTGATGCTTTAAAGGAAACTGGGGGGTGCGATCACCAGCCAGAATCTTCATTCCCTTGGCAGCAAACATGGGAGCAGCTAGTGCTCCGGCACCAATAATTTCAAGAAAGCTCCGCGCGTCCAACCCTGCAGCCTCGATCAAGGTAAGCACTTCGCAAAATGCGGCCATCATGCTGCCCATAAGCTGGTTCACCCCGAGTTTCATACTCGCGGCAGCACCAACTTCGCCCAGATACAAGTGCGTCTTTCCCAATACATTGAGTGTCGTTTCCAGCCCAATATAAAGATCTTGATCTCCAGCGCACATAATCACCAACTCGCCAGCTTCAGCCTGGGGAACTGAACCAGACACTGGGGCTTCAAGAAACAGCGCTCCACGCGCTTGAATAGATATACCGATCTTGCTGGAGGTCTCCGGATCAATGGTAGACATCTCCACATACGCCTTGCCGGGCCCTACCGCCTGAATCACTCCAGAAGGGGCAAAACATACCGCCAGCGCCGCCTGCGGGTCAGCAAGCATGGAGAACGTCACCTCTGCTGCAATAACTACCTCTAGGGGGGTATCAACAAATGTAGCACCTGCCTCCAACAATGGAGCGCACTTCTCCTTGCTGCGATTCCACACGGTAAGCTGGTGCCCCGCTTTGAGCAGATTGGTTGCCATGGGCAACCCCATCAGACCTGCGCCGATAAAACCATAATGTGCCATTGGATCTCCCCTTTATGCGTTTAGTCGCAATGTTACACCTGTAGCGCACCCATATAAAACCACCTGGCCCCATATAATCTACAAGCCCAGCTCTTCTTTTTCCAAACTCTGCAGTTTGTCTCGCAGCATGGCTGCGGCCTCAAAGTTAAGATCCGCAGCTTCTTTGAGCATAGCGGTACGGGTTTTTTTGATTTCGCGGCGCAATTGCTGCGGGCTATGCCACTGCGGTGCCTCTTCGGCGACCATGGGCAGCCCGTCTTCTTCGGCGTGAATATCCTCAAGGATGGAGCGCATCGACTTAATGATACCTCTGGGAGTGATATTGTGTTCGCGATTGAATTCTAGCTGCTGTTCACGCCGGCGCTGAGTTTCGTCGATACAACTCTGCATCGATTTCGTGATCCGGTCTGCATACATGATTACGCGCCCGTCGATATTGCGCGCGGCACGCCCACAGGTCTGGATCAGGGAGCGCTCACTACGCAGGAACCCTTCCTTGTCCGCGTCCAAAATCGTCACCAGTGCCACTTCGGGGATATCCAACCCTTCGCGCAGCAAGTTGATCCCCACCAGGACATCAAACTCACCTTTACGCAAACCCTGAATAATTTCAACCCGCTCCACCGTATCTATATCTGAATGGAGGTAGCGCACCCGAATTCCCGCCTCGGTAAGATACCCGGTAAGGTCTTCGGACATCCGCTTGGTCAAGGTAGTCACCAAAACTCGCCATTTCTTTGCCACCGTCTGAAGAATTTGCTCCAGCAAATCATCCACCTGATTCTGCGCAGGGCGCACCTCGATGGGGGGATCAACT
The DNA here is from genome assembly GCA_964411865.1 of uncultured Desulfuromonas sp. Taxonomy (GTDB): domain Bacteria; phylum Desulfobacterota; class Desulfuromonadia; order Desulfuromonadales; family Desulfuromonadaceae; genus JAIVHC01. The sequence goes on from CAYPNO010000015.1 coordinate 14,409, forward strand.
AACCCCGTAGGGCGGACAATCTGCTCTACCACCACCCCTTCGGCTTTTTGCAGCTCATAGTCCGCTGGGGTGGCCGAAACATAGATGGTCTGCAGATTCTTACCTTCAAACTCGCTGAACTTCATGGGGCGGTTATCCAGCGCAGAGGGGAGCCGGAAACCATGTGCGACGAGGGTCTCCTTGCGCGACCGATCGCCGCGATACATCGCCCCTACCTGCGAGACACTGACGTGGCTTTCATCGATAAACAGCAGGGCATTTTCAGGAAAATAATCAAACAGGGTTGCCGGAGCCTCGCCAGCTTTTCTTCCGTCAAGATAGCGCGAATAGTTCTCGATCCCCTGGCAGTAACCCATCTCCTCCATCACTTCGATGTCGAACATGGTGCGTTGTTCTATGCGCTGCGCCTCCACCAACTGATTGTGCTCGCGAAACCAGGCGATACGTTCTTGCAGCTCATCTTGTATCTGCTTCACGGCGCGCTCCAGGGTGGGGCGGGTAGCTACATAGTGACTGGCAGGGAAAATGCTGGTACGCGGCAGGCTGTCGATCACTTTACCGGTAAGGGGGTCAATCTCCTTTATAGCTTCAATCTCGTCCCCAAAAAACTCTATGCGCAGGGCTAAGTTCTCCTCATACGCAGGAAACACCTCGACACTGTCACCTCGCACCCGAAACGTGCCTCGGTGAAAATCTACATCGTTGCGCTCGTATTGGATATCCACCAAATTCTGCAACAGGGCGTTGCGCTCCAAGGTGTTCCCCACCTCCAGACCAACCAGCATCCCGTAATAGGCTTCGGGCGATCCCAAGCCGTAGATACAGGAGACCGAAGCGACGATCAAAACATCTTGCCGCGTCAAGAGACTGCGCGTAGCACTATGCCGCAGCTTGTCGATCTCTTCGTTGATGGAGGAATCTTTTTCGATGAAGGTATCACTACTGGGGACATAGGCTTCGGGCTGGTAGTAATCGTAATAAGAGACAAAATACTCTACCGCATTATCTGGAAACAGCTCGCGAAATTCGCCATACAGTTGCGCCGCAAGGGTCTTATTGTGCGCCAACACCAGGGTTGGGCGCTGCACTTGCTCAATAACGTTCGCCATCGTGAAGGTTTTGCCACTCCCCGTTACCCCGAGCAATACCTGGTCAGAGACCCCGTCCACCAAGCCAGCTGTCAATTCTGCGATCGCTATGGGCTGATCTCCGGCCGGAACATAGCTACTGTGTAGAACAAATCTGGCCATAAAAACCTGTGTCTTTAAAAAATGCGCATTTATGCATCAGTAACCATACAACAAAGGGGCTCTCGAACTATCCTCTGTCTGATCTTCGTTTTGTTCTCCATTTTCCTCTTCTGTCTGTACATCAGAGACCTGTGGAGGAGCAGGAATAAAGCGTTCTATCTTTTTCCGGCCGAATTTAAACAATACAATATCGCGCAAGGCTTCACCCTCTTCATCAAATCCACGTAAGCCGCTGACTCCGGTGGTATAATCAACCTGGTGTAGGAATTTCTGCATCTGACGTGGGCTCACCACGCGCACGTCATCTAACAAATCGAACAGCACGTTTGCCGCATCATACCCCTGCGCTTCGAGAATCGTGGGCACCTCCTCGTAACGCTTCCGATACTGGGTGACAAATCTCTGCACAAAGATATCGCTTGACTCTGGATCAAAACCGTCACTAAAAATGGCGTCACGCACATAACGTCCTGACTGACTCAGAAGATCTGGAGAATTCCAGCCATTTATCCCCAGCAACTGTACATTTTCAATGTTAGAAAAAGCCAACTGCGGAGCAAGCAGTGTGATGGTGTCGGCAAAATCCGGGATAAACAGTGCTGCAAATTTCACTATAGGTTCAGCTGGAATTAATGGAATTTCGACGTTGAGTTCATCTTCAACTTTTTCCGCATCCTGGGGCCCTCCAACCTCTTCCGGGACCATCGGGGCCAGCGCAGCACGGAAGTCAGTACTCCCGTGGGGATAATGTCTATGGTACAACACTTCTCCACCGAGGAGTTGCAGGGCTTGGCTGAAATGGCGGGTAAAATCATCTCCCAGCTTGTTCTCCGGCTGCAACAGGGCAAAGGTTTGCAGCTGAAGCGTGTTGAAGGCTAAGTCGGCCAAAGTATAGGCCTGTTGTTTTGCGGTGAGGGAATGACGAAATACATATGGTCCTAGCTGCGGCAAGCCCTCCCAGTGGGAGAGGAGAATGATAGGAACCTTTCCTTGCTGCGCCACGCTAGCAGCACGCTCGGCAGGCTCTCCCATCATGGGGCCAAGCACGGCCATAACCCGCTGGGTTTGAATCAACTCGCGCATAACCATTTCTGTATGCATCACATCTGCGCGACTATCACGCACGATCAACTCTGGTGCGGCTGCTCCGTGTAGTTGCGCGGCGAGCTCGATTCCCTGCTTTACCATTTGCCCAAACGGAGCATAGCGACCACTCAGCGGAAGCACAACACCCACCGCACGCTGCTGCCAGGAACCCCCTTCAACTTGATCAAGCCACGCAAGCGCTTGGGTGCGAACCCACGCATGGTTGCAACTACGTACTAGCTGCTCGCCTTTATGGAAAGTAGCGGAGCCGCGTTTAGCTTCCATGCCTGTGCTGGTGCGCAGTTCGTGCAGAAGCAGCAGAGAGGCTATAGGTGTTTCTGCAAACATGAACGCTGCCTCCTCAAGCTGAGGCGGCGGCATGCGCTCTACAGCTCGCATCCCCATATTTCCAGCAAAAGCCGCCATGTCGCTAGCGTCATCCTCGGACTCTAAAAGTCGGGAGCAAAAAACCAGAGTCTGCATTAACTCCCTGCGCTGCCATGCAAGCTCCGCCCGCACTTGCAGATACTCTTGGAGTTGCGCGGCGTCGAGCCTTTTCTCATCCACCTCCTCAAGCATACCCGCTGCCACTGTACCGTCACCTCTACGCAGACTTTCACGCGCCAGCAACAGCACTAGGTCACCCGGTCGCTCAGATGGTGGGATGCGCTCCGCGTACAGACGCGCTTGCTCAGAGCGCCCAAGTTGTTGCAAAATGCGACTGATGCTCGCATAGGCCGCTGGAGCGTGTGCTGCATCAGGATTTTCAAGGACATATTGACGCAGAAGAGATAGAGCACGCTCTGTCTCGCCAGCCTGCTCAAATGCTGCCGCCTGGTGTAAAATCCGCGGTGCGACGGCGGATGTCTCGGCAACCGCCATTCCACTCCAGAAGATGCACCAAAGTAGGAATGTTACTACCCTAAGTTTTTTTTGTATCAGCATGGCGCCCTTGTCTCCGCTTAATAAATAAAACAGCCGCACCCTTTATGTTGAAGGATGCGGCCGCATAATAGCATACTGATACCCCACTGGCGAGAACACGCAGCACAAAAGCATGCCGCTTCTTTATACAATATATCTCGGTAGGTTTAGTCAAATAGCTCCTTGACCTTATCGAAGAATCCTTTGCTCATGGGGTGAACATCATCACCTGATTCACGCGCAAACTCTTCCAGCAATTCTTTCTGGCGTGCAGTGAGTTTGGTGGGAGTTTCAACCCGCACTACTACCAGTTGATCGCCACGACGACGACCATGCACATCTGGAATCCCCTTACCACTGAGCTTCAAAACTTTGCCAGACTGGGTTCCCGGCAAAACCTTCATCTTCACCCGCCCATCTAGGGTCGGCACTTCGATTTCACCACCAAGCGCCGCCTGGGTGAAGGAGATGGGTATCTCACAGATGACGCTACGCCCTTCGCGCCGGAAGATGGAGTGGACTTCTACTTTGATAACTACGTAGAGATCTCCCGGGGGACCACCGTTAAGCCCGCTCTCACCTGCACCGTTGAGTTTCAGCGCTGTACCGTCTTCAACTCCGGCCGGCACCTTCAGGGTCATTTCATGTTTAATCTTGATCCGACCGCTGCCGTGACACTCTGGACAAGGGTCTTCTATCTTGCGCCCCGCACCATTACAATCGGGGCAAGGGCGGGTGAGCTGAAAAAATCCCTGCTGCATCCGTACCTGTCCAGCGCCACCACAGGTAGTACATGTTGTTGGATGGGTACCAGGTTTTGCGCCACTACCATCACAGTTTTCACATGCACTGTGACGCGGGATATTGACTTTCTTTTCAACACCAAAGGCGGCTTCCTCAAAGGAAACAGTGAGATTGTAACGTAAGTCGTCGCCGCGATGCCCGCGACTACCACGCCGGCCGCCCCCCCCTGAATTAAAAATATCCCCGAAAATATCCCCGAAAATATCTTCAAATGGAGTGCCACGAAAACCACCGGAGGAGAAGCCACCTCCATTTCCATCTACCCCAGCGTGCCCGAACTGATCGTATGCCGCGCGTTTTTGCGGATCAGCTAGAACGCTATACGCCTCGGTGAGCTCTTTGAAGCGGGCTTCAGCTTCTTTATCTCCGGGATTTTTATCTGGGTGGTACTTTACCGCAAGACGCCGGTACCCCTTTTTAATTTCCGCTTCGCTGGCGTTTTTCTGTACCTCGAGAATCTCGTAGTAATCTTCTTTGGCCAAAACAAAAACCTCACGTCTACATGCAGCAGGCAGACAAAGAACATCCGGCAGTGGGAAAACACGGAACCACTGCCGGAGTATTTATTTAATTAAATGCGGAGAAAGCCACATGCCTCTTATTACTTTTTATCTTCCTCAACATCCTCAAACTCAGCGTCTACGATGTCTTCATCTCCTTCCCCTTGAGCCTGCTCTGTTCCTTCAGCAGCCTCACCAGCTTCACCAGCTTGTTGCGCCTGGGCATACATGGCTTCGGCCAACTTATGTGAAGCCTGAGACAAAGCCTCGACCGCCTTGTTGATCGCTTCTACATCATCGCCTTCCAACGTCTTTTTCACTTCTGCGAGAGCGGTTTCGATGTTGCCCTTGGTTTCAGCGTCTATCTTATCTGCGTTATCTTTGAGCGATTTTTCGGTGCTATACACCAAGCTGTCAGCCTGGTTTTTGGCCTCAATGAGTTCGCGCCGCTTTTTGTCTTCCCCTTCGTGCAGCTCGGCATCCTTGACCATTTTATCGATCTCCTCGTCTGTGAGACCAGAAGATGCAGTGATGCGGATTGATTGCTCTTTACCAGTGCCCATATCCTTCGCAGATACATTCAGGATACCGTTAGCGTCAATATCGAAGGTAACCTCGATCTGCGGAACACCTCGAGGCGCCGGGGGGATATCCGACAGGTCGAAGCGCCCGATAGTTTTATTGTCGGTAGCCATTTCGCGCTCACCCTGTAAAACGTGGAGTGAAACAGCCGGCTGGTTGTCTGCTGCGGTGGAGAAGATCTGGCTCTTCTTGCACGGCACTGTAGTATTTTTTTCAATCAGCTTGGTCATGACTCCGCCGAGTGTTTCAATCCCAAGCGAGAGAGGGGTAACGTCGAGCAGAAGTACGTCTTTAACATCACCCTTGAGAACCCCGCCCTGAATCGCGGCACCGATAGCAACCACTTCGGGATCCGCAACCCCGTCACGGGATCG
>CAYPNO010000016.1:0-19705 GCA_964411865.1 uncultured Desulfuromonas sp.
ATCACAGAGTGCAATGAATGTTTTTTCCACATAAAAGAGCTAAAGGACATTTCTCTTATCAACCTATGCTCCCCGTTTGCCGGTTCAAGCTTAATCCCCAATCCCAACTCTTTCGAAGAAAGTGTTGGGATTGGGGCTTTGTAGGTACTCAGCTAGTATTCCGATTGGCGAACCTTGGTAGAGTCTGAGCCATTGCCGTCAGCCGTTGCATAGGTAATTATGGCTTCCCGGCTCTTCCCGGTGGTATTTGGTTCAACAGTGATATAGACAAGGGAGTCGCGGCCTGGTTCAACCCTACACCAGTCCTGATCGCTTGAAGCTGTCCAATCGCGCGCTACAGCTATGTTCAGCGTTTTATACTGCCCCTCTGCGCTGAAATCAAGATTGTGGGGGGCCACCAGCAGCGGCGGGAAGGGTAAGGGCACATTGAATGTCCATGATCCCCCATCAAAAATATAGTGCTGTGCATCAAGAGCTACCCAGGGAAATATTAGGTGTCCGCTCACACTTTGAAGCAGATCCACTTTGAATGTTGAAACAAACGAGCTTACTTTTTTCTTACGAATGTCAGGAGAGAATTTCCATATCCACTGATTTACCGGCTGAAAATTAGACCGTGACAATAGCGTGGGGGAGTCGATTTCCGTTTTACCAACAGAAACCGTGTGTTTGGTTTTCTTGAATTCATAGCTCCAGCGGGCGTTATTGATGTTGTCTGCGGAGCTGTTTGTTAGCGTGCAATCGTTCACGGAGAAAGTTGACGAGTTGGTGATGCTGACTCCTGCGTCCACGGTACCAGTGGCACTAGGACCAAAAAAACCCACAGAACCACCGATATTCCAATTGACACCACTGGTGACCGTTTCCTCATTGTTAGCGTTTTCCGGCTGTGCGGTCATGAGCGACACCCCGCTTCCATGGTAGTCTAAACCTTCCATCCAGTTATCCATTGCGTATTCTCCGACATAGTAATGGACTTCCTGATCGGTCCAAGTGGTTTTCTTATTTTTCTGAGGCCCATTATACGCTCCTGAAGCATTAAACATCCCTTCCTGGCGCACATAGAACCAGTCGTAATCCTTAGCATCAGCTTCGTTGAAGGAGTGACATGCATAGATGTAATAATAGAGTGCATAATTATTCCCACCATTGGAGTAGTTATTTTCATATACAAAGGCAGGTGCAATCTGGGTCAGTTCCCCTGTGGTGTTAGCTGCTGCAACCGCACCAGCAAAAGCCCGGTTTGCTTCCTGTGTATATGCTTCGATCTTTGATGTTAAGCGCTTGCCGTTATTATCAAGCCAATTGCACAACATCTCAGTTCTGCGAAATTGCTCAGAGTCGCTGTCAGTGATTGGATCTGGCAGTGGCTCAGTGGCTGATTCTGCAGGCGGCGTAGCGACGCGAGGTTGCATTACTCCGTCGCCGGGTGGATACATTGACCAGATAAAAACCGACCCATCAGCTTCACAGTCAACAGCAAACAGTTCGGCGTAATTCTTATTTTCAGGTAGACCTTCGGGCAGAGTATAGTTCTGCTCAAGCTCAAGTATGCCAAGCAGTGCGTTTATTTGGTCGGCATCGCCATGGATCAATACAACTGGATTCGAATTATTGTAGGTTCCCCGAACTCCTTCTTGCTGGGTCGGGCTTAGCGATTCGACGTACGACTCCGCTATGAATATCGGCGCATCGGTGGATGATCCGTCGTAGGGGGCGCTATTGACGAATGTCGCCTCGATCTTATCTGCAAGGGTGCCGTTGCTGACCCCGATATATGAGACCTTTTCGGTGAATATGTTATCGGGACCCGCTGATGATGATCCAGAGTCGCCAGATCCGCATCCGGATAGAGTTAATACTGTGAACATTGCCAGTGTAGCGGCTGTAAATGCAGCCCAACTTTTAGAAACTTCGATTTTCAATTCAATGCTCCTGTTGGTTATCCATTCGATAAGTAGAAAAGTTCATTCATCATCCATAATAAATCATTTTGCTCTTGTGCGATAAAGCTCGGTTGTCTGCTACAGCCCAACCATGTTCATCTTTCTCTAGCTGCTCTCCTGGTCTTTTAAAAATGTGCCAGAATTGGGGGGCTGGTACCGGCTGTTGTCCTTGGGCTGGAAAACGATGGTGATGGCTGAGCCACTGCCATTTATCGTAGCATATTTAATGATGGCAGTACGGGTTTTCCCCCGTAAGTGTTTAGGAGAACTGTGACATTGATACGAAAGTTGTTACCCCAGCTTGTCAGCAATAACTGGAAGTGCAGCAGGTGCGCGGGTTCATTTAGACTTCTTTCAATGGAGCCAGGTAGAACGTCACTAAGAGGATGGCGTTATAGCTGTTTGTGTCAAAACCTGCAAGCGATGCCAGGTTGCAGCTCAAGTATTACGTTAGCGGCAGGGCGTCTAGGCGAGTCGGCAGTTCAGCTCTGCTAGCAGTTTCGTCAAAGAAAGACACTCTGATTGGCACAGCCTTAGCGTTCCCTTCTTGTTTCCGGAGGTATCTATGAAATGGGCATCCATATTAAGTAACCTCCAAACTAGCTTGTACGACATATGCAATGAGCAAGTAAAGTATAATGTATTGCGCCAGGAAGAGCTGCGTTCCCCGATATATTATCAGATCCGGAGCCAGGATTTTGAGGCGCGGAAGGTGTCTTTGTCATGAAGCAAATATCCTTAGGCTTCACAGGTCTGGAGGTATCCATTTCTGCGATTGTTGCTTGGTTAAAGCGCTCATGCCAGAATCCGAGGGAGGAAAACCTGAAAACAGGTTCCATCCCCCGAACTGGAGCAATGTATTTCACCGTCTATCTCATCTAGCAGGTGTTTTACAATACTCAGTCCCAGCCCTGAATGGCCTTGCTTTGTGCTGTGCACGGGCTGAAAAATATTAGCCAACATCTCGTTGTCCATCCCTGGTCCATTGTCTCTTATCTCGATTTCAACGTATTGGCGTTGGTTTTTATATACCCTGTCCTTGGTTGTAATCCGCACTTCTCCCTTAGCAGGCAGGGCTTCCGCAGCGTTTTTTAGCAGATTAATTAAAATTTGCTTCACATTGCTGCCCACACTTGCAATGGGTTTGAGTTCGGCATCAAGGTCTAAGTGTAGTTTTAGTTCTCTTGGCTTAAACAGCGTAATATAGAGTAACCCATGCAGCGTGTTAATCAATTCGTTTATTTGAATATGTCCTCTTTTTTGCTCTTTCTCAGTTGTATGTAGATCCTCTAAGCCAGATACTAGAATGCCAACCCTGCCGATCTCTTCCTGGATGATTTTTATTTGCTCCTTGGCTTTTTCTGTGTCTAGCTGCTGGAGTAATAAAAATAGGTAATTATTTATGATGGACAGAGGGTTATTGATTTCATGGGTAGTTGCACGCAGGGTTGACCTAAGTTCAGCATGTTTTTGTTCCAGCTGTTGGCGCTGCTCTATTGCACCACTAAGTGTTGAGCCAGCAATTTGTCCCGCAAGGTGCAGCAAGGATGGCGCTGCGGAAAATCGTTGCCATTGGTGTGGCGAGAGGGGAGCAACAATGATTCCTTTCTTCTGCGCTCCTGATCTTAAGGGGATAAAGCATAAAGATTTACTGCCAAGCAGGTTTTCTAGGCGGCGTACCGGTACTGAAAACACGCTCTCGTGTTCAGCTGAGGTGTAATATGTTTTATCATCCTGCAGTGCTTTGAGAATAAGGTTTGATTCACCCCGAAGGTTGATTGAGATCTGGTGCAGTTCTGGACGTGTTCCGAGGTCATCGTATCCCCAAATGGAGTCTGATGCATTTTCAAGGAACAGAAAACATAGGTCCTGTATCCCGAATAGGAGATTGAAATTCAAGCGCAGCTGTTGGCATCTTTTCAGTAAGTTCACAGAATCAGCTAGGGATATTTTGCCTGCATTTACCAGCGCATGATTTTTCACCTGCCGCCGCAGATTGCGTTGCTGTTGCTTTTGGCTCCTCTGCAATAATTCTGGGCCTGATACAGATAACTCGGGATTTTTCGGGGGGGAAAAACTTGAGATAGCTGAATCTGTTTGTTCGCGTGCGCGTTCAGCAACTTTCCGGATAATGGCGTTGTTTAGCCCGAAAAGTCTCGATGCTGCGTAGATCACCTCTGCAGATTGAACTTCCTGTGTATCACATACAATGGAACTGAAGGCCAGAATTCGTGCCAATGGGGAGCTCTCAAGTAGATTGTCGGGTGGATATGTTTGGATTTTTATCGCATCAGCTATAAAAGAGCACACCTGTGGAGTTACCTGCCAATCCTGAATCACCCGCGCACCAATTTCGCTTGAAGTTGCTTTGAAAAGACCCTGTTCGATCCTTTCTGCCCTGCCTAATTCAAGGGTTATATCTATTTTATCCAGGTAACGCTCAGGGAAATTGCTCAACAGAGTCCACTGCCCGATCCGGTGTAGCAGGCCCGCTAAATAAACTTCGTGTCTGGACGTATACCCAGTCAACGTCGCCATCTCTTCAGCAATATTGGCACAGAGAACGGAGCGGTACCACAAGGTGGTAACCGGAACTTCTAGCAGCTTGTCCTGGTGGGTAAATATTTGCTCTGTAGCACATAAAAGAGCGATCTGGAAGACAGGTTCCATGCCGATAACTACAAGTAATTGCTCAATATTAGTTATCTTGTTCCACTGACGGAAATAAACAGAATTGGCAAGACTGAACACTCTGGCGCAAACAATCGGGTCCTGGCGGATGATATGGGCCAGATCCTCAATTTCCACCAGCGGTTGCGTAGAAAGTTGAATCAGCTCGAGCAGCGTATGCGGGATCGTCGGCAGAGTTTCCAGCCTGAGATTATCATATTGAGAGTTAGTCATAATTGTATCCAAGGATCCATTTCCACCGGGTGTCTTTGGTCTGTTTTGTTTTTTAGCATTTATGGGTTTTTATTTAACAGGAGCTTGGTCATTTTTTTTAAGTGGGAAGGGCGAACGTTCCGCATGTTTGCCCACGCAACCTTTTTGATAATGGGAAGCAGCGCCCTTACGCGGTAGGCTTCCCTGCGGTATTTGGTCGCGGTTATCCCATTGCGGAGCAACTTGTTGGCGCGGATACGATAGCTCTTCCCCCTACGACTGTGGTCCATAACGATGTTGTGCCCAGTATCTAACACAGGGACTGTTTTCACGTGCCTGAGCTGTCTTGCGTCGATCTCAAGGATGATGATTGAACTGGTGCGCTCAAATCGGCTCCAGTTTAGAGTGTCTCCATCCTCCCAGTAGACCTTGTTGGCAAGAAAATTCCCCAGCGAGTAGGCGATAAAACCATGCTTATAATGTTCTGTTCCCTGGAGGACATGTGGATGATGTCCTAAAACGGCGGTAGCACCTGAATCAATAAATTTGTGGGCTTGGCTAATCTGTTCAGGGGCTGGAAAACGAAAGCGTTCATATCCCCAGTGGGGTGCAAAGATTACATGATCGTGTGTTTGTTTTAGCTCCTTTATAGTTACGCAGATAGCCTTTTCATCAAAAGGTGGAACTCCACTTTGCGCTGCCAAAGCAAAGCGTTCTACCCCAGTGGAGGGGGATACTGCCGCAAAAAAAGCGATACGGATATCGTTGACGGTGAGGGTGATTGGGGCACACGCCTGAGCCGCATCGAATCCAGCCCCGAAAAACTTTATCCCTAGCTGGTTGAGTTTTGTTTCGATCTTCTCAAAACCTGGGTCAAAAGCATCAAACGCGTGGTTGTTTGCCAGGGTCACCAGGCTTATATGTGCGTGCTGTAGCGATTCTAATTGTTGCTCTGTGGTAAAGACTCTGGGCTCAGTGGAGATATATGGCTCCGCAGGCAGGGTGCATTCGAGGTTAGCCAACACCACATCGCAGGTAGCGAAGAGGTTGCATATTTCTGGAGACAAGGCTTCCAGTCCCCGACCCGGAGTTTGGGAGGAGCGGGGCGTGGTTAGCAGGAGGTCTCCAATGGCGGCGATGCGCAAGGTGTCTTTTTTTTCCATAGCCTTAAATAGTCAGTTCCCTTTGGGGCACAATTCTGCATTGTGGCCATTAAACAGCGGAATCCACATGGATAAGGCGCCACCAAGCATATAGGAATAGATATCTGTCATAGACGTGGTTCGGGATACGAGTAACAGCTGCCCTCCCTCCTGAAGCACACCGAGTAAACCTGTAAGAATAACCGCAAGTACTACGTTGGAGATAGATCGATCCCATATACCAAAACGCAGTCGCACAAAATATGCAAGGGTTACTGAGAGCAGAATGGTTTGCACGAACAGGCGCACATGGTTAAGGCTGGCACCCATGGCATAGTGATAGAGGGGTAGAAGTTCAATTCCCCGAGGGATTTTCTGCGTTATTAGCTTGATATCGAAGTGAAAATCAAACGGGACCCAACCTAAATACAAAATATAAATGACAGTGCCGAATATCCCCAGGTTGAGCTTGCTCTTGCGGGTAAGCGCTGGAATTGTGCTACGCAGCATCAGAGTCGCCAATAAAATTCCGCTTAAGTTTGCGCTCAGGTTGCTTAAACTCATTACTCTGGAAGCTATAAAAATTTTGCCCGTCTCAAGTACGAGGGTAAACAGGCTGCATATAATGGCAGCCTTGTATACTCCAAGTCTAGTTGTATCTTGCCTCTGCCATTGAGCGGTTAAAATGGTAAATACCATATATACGAGGATATGGGTTACCAGCCACCAGTGCCATGGATGGTGAGAAAAACCCGCAAGCACGTTGAATTCAGAAGCTTTTAAGCTGTGCCATACTTGTGACAGCAATAAGGTGGGCATGAATGGAGCCATGGCATCTGCTGCAAGCAGCCCTGCAAAGACGAGAGTCAGCAGATCAAGTGGGCTGCGTTGGCAGCGCGAGCGCAATTCAAGGTTGGCGCGCTGCCACAAGGAATTGCCCCATAAAACTCCAAATCCAGCGCCCAAGGCACCGCTAATGGTGTTCATGAGTAGATCGGTGATGCTGGATGTGCGTGACATGGAAAATATTTGCAGGGTTTCAACCGAGACGCTGGTGCAGAAGCACAGCACAAAAGCCATCAAGAAGGCTCTTAGCTTACCCAGTCCTCTGTTGCGCGCGGTTGTCGTCAGCAGAACACCCAAAGGGATATACAGGAGCAAGTTACTTAGAACATCGGAACCGCTGATGCGCGCATGAGGATTGACGGGCCAAGCACGCAGGGCTCGCTTCAATACCCAATATGCATCAATTTTGGAACTGAAGTCATACGGCATCAGGCTGGCGTAAACCAACAGAAGAAGATATCCGAAAGTCAGCCAGACAAGGGCGGAGTTGCACCGGTTATGTGATTTCATAGGTATACGGCACCTGGTGTTAGCTTGATGTTATCTGCTCCTATCACATGATGAATTATTGCTGCAACAATGTCCACAGAACTTGGAGGGAAAAAGCTCAGGGGCTCACTTGTGGATTGGCTGGGGTGTGGTAGCCTGAAGTACTAGTGGAGCTAATGTTTGCAAAGCACACACCGAGAGTTATAACCTTAGACCTCGGCCTGCCTCCCGATGCCGATGGCGCAACGGAAGGTCTGCGCTGCCTGGAACAGATTTTACAGCAGTATCCAGCCACCAAAGTCGTCGTCCTCTCTGGCAACGAGGATCATGGAAACGCCCTGAAAGCGGTGGAACTAGGAGCTTACGACTTCTACCGCAAGCCTATTGAATTATCTGAACTTAAAGTTATTCTCGAACGTGCCTTTCATTTGGCCCAGTTGGAGGCAGACAATCGTCAGCTTCAGGCGCTGTCAAAGGGACATGAAGGGGGGATGCATGGCATTCTGGGGCAGTGCCCGCAGATGGAAGAGGTGTTTAGCACAATTCGCAAGATAGCCTCTGCGGATATTCCCGTTCTGATTTTAGGCGAAAATGGCACCGGTAAAGAACTTGTAGCGCGAGCTATTCATGCCCAAAGTTTGCGCAAGGACGGCCCCATGATTCCTATAAATTGCGGAGCTATTCCAGAAAACCTGCTGGAGGCAGAGCTCTTTGGGCACGAAAAAGGTGCGTTTACCGGAGCGGTGGGGCAGGTACGCGGGAAGGTGGAGTATGCCGATGGCGGCACCTTGTTTCTTGATGAAATTGGAGAAATGCCCCAACCCTTACAGGTGAAAATGTTGCGTTTTTTGCAGGACAAGACCATGCAGCGTGTCGGTGGACGTGAAATGATCGAGGTTGATGCTCGTATCGTTGCTGCTACCAACGTAGATATCGACGCAGCTATCAAGGCAGCGGTTTTTCGCGAAGATCTCTACTACCGCATCGGAGTTATTACTTTGGAATTACCTCCTTTGCGCGAACGGGGAGAAGATATCTGTCTGTTGGGTAACTTTTTTCTTAATCGTTACATCACTGAGTTTGGGAAAAAAATCAGAGGGTTCAGTTCTGCAGCGGAGCACGCGTTACGTGCGTATGCTTGGCCGGGGAATGTGCGCGAATTGGAGAATAAGATAAAGCGTGCAATTTTGATGGCTGATGGCTTATTTCTCGAGCCTGTAGATTTAGGTTTTGAACCCAACGAACATGCCGCAGTTACTTTCCCAACCGACGAAATGACCCTGAAACAAGCGCGCGATCGCCTAGAACGTGAAATGCTGGTTGCTTCCTTGAAGAGCCATGAAGGCAATGTAGCTAAAGCCTCAGAGCATCTTGGCGTCAGCCGTCCAACATTTTATGATCTTATGAAGAAGCATCATCTGCAGCAAGGCTGACACCCTTAGTGGAGATGCTCGATGAGGCAACTGAGATTGTCGATTTCTTCGATAAGCAGGATGAAATCAAGAAGGTACAGAAGAAGATAAAACGTACCATTATAGAAACCAGCTTTGATGATTGTAGTGGCTGAAGTTGAATGGAGATGGGTTGGAGTTCTAAGGGGCGAATAAAAGGATGGACACACCTTCCACGTTCTATTAGCTCTTACAGCACACAAGGCTGTTCCAATCACTCGCCAGATCCTTTCCAGTGGAAGATACTGGTAAAGGCAATGGTCTGCGACAATGAATACAGTACCGGAACTACTACCAGTGTTAGCAGGGTGGCTACAGCCAGCCCAAAGATAACCGCTACGGCCATAGGTCCCCACCACTGTGCTGATTCGCCACCAATTTCCCAAGCAAAGTTGCTAAAGTCGAAGCTCACTCCAATAGCCATAGGTAGTAGTCCGAGAATGGTCGTAACCGCCGTAAGCATGACAGGGCGAAAGCGTACTATTCCAGCGCGAATCAATGCATCGCGTAGTTCTAGTCCATCACGGCGTAGCTGGTTGATATAGTCTATCAAAACAATGGCGTTATTTACCACCACTCCAGCCAGTGAAATAACTCCAATACCGGTCATTATGATGCCGAACGGGGTCGCGGTCACGATCAGGCCGAGAAAGACTCCTGTCAGAGAAAGAATCACTGATGTCATAACAATTAGCATCTGGCGTACCGAATTAAATTGGGTAAGCAGGACAAGGGCAATAAGGAAAACTGCAGCAATAAACGCCTTACCCAGGAACGCTGTCGCATCCTGCTGCTCCTCTTGTTCTCCGGAGAAATTGATCTGGTAGCCCCCGGGAAGATCAAGCTCAGCCAATAGATTTTGCACATCTTTTAGCACTTCATTGCTGTTGCGCCCGAAGGTATTAGCCGAGATGGTCACTACCCGTTTTTCATCAATGTGGCGGATGGCACCAAAACCTGCACCTAGCTCAATCTGTGCCACGGTGGAAAGCGGAACCGGGGCTCCGTTCGCGGTCGGAATAAGTAACCCGCCGATATCGGCAAGATTCTGGCGGCGTGGTTCGGGGAGTCTGGCCACGATGTCATACTCCTCTTTTCCTTCACGGTAAACTCCGAGTTTGCTGCCGCTGATAGCAGTTTTAACTGTCGTGGATATTGCCGCAGTGGAAAGTCCTAAAAGGGTCGCCTTATAACGATCAACCATTATACGAATCTCCGGTTTGGCTTTGGAAAAATCATCTTTGAGATCAACCAAACCAGGGACATCTTTGATCAGAGACTTAGACTGCGCAACCAAGGCACCCAATATCTCAATTTTTTCGCCGCTAATTTCGATATTGACCGGAGGGCCGGTAGGGGGCCCGTTCTCCTGTTTTTCAACCTTAATTTCTGCCCCAGCCATAAAGGCAAGAGCCGCACGGATACGCCCCAACACAATATTGGAATCTTCATGGCGTTCTTGTCGATCGACGAAATCAAAAGAGACCTTGCTCTGGTGTGATTGCCCTGCAGCTCCCCCTCCAGCTTCGCCACTGACAGCAACGCCAACCTCGCCGATAACAAATTTAAGGTCCCTTTCTTGCTGGGCGAGTTTCTCCACTTTGATCGCTAATTGATTTGATGTCTCTAGGCTGGCTCCTTCTGGTGCTTTAATTTCGACAAAGGCTGTATTCGGTTCTGAGTCGGGGAAAAGCTCAACACCATGACCGAGCATGCCATAGCCGACAACAATCAAAACCATTAATGCCAACGCTGCGCCGAGCACCTTCCAGCGGTGGTCAAGAGACTGTTCCAGCAACCAGCGATAGCCACGCATAACGCGGGTTTTATCGCCACCGTCGGTCATGCGATTGTTTCCTATGCGCATAAAGGAGGCACAGAGCACGGGATTGATAACTAGCGCTACCAACAGTGAAGAGCTCAAAACAATAATCAAGGTTAACGGCAGATACTTCATAAACTCGCCCATAAGCCCAGGCCAGAACATCATCGGGCCGAAGGCGCACAACGTGGTTAAGGTCGAGGTGATAATGGGCCAACCGACTTCCCCAGCAGCTTGACGAGCAGCGCAGATACGATCTTTACCCTCCTGCATATGGCGGTAGATGCTTTCAACTATGACGATGGCATTATCCACCAACATCCCCAGCGCCAGAATTAAGCTGAATAGAACCACCATGTTGAGAGTGATTCCCATTACCTGAAGCACGGCAAATGATAAGAGCATAGAGAAGGGGATAGCCGAAGCGACAAACATGGCATTGTTCAGCCCGAGAAAGAAGAACAGGACTG
Source organism: uncultured Desulfuromonas sp. (assembly GCA_964411865.1). Classification (GTDB taxonomy): domain Bacteria; phylum Desulfobacterota; class Desulfuromonadia; order Desulfuromonadales; family Desulfuromonadaceae; genus JAIVHC01. Next base: position 11,050 of record CAYPNO010000016.1, read on the forward strand.
TTACCACCAAAATCAGACCGGTAAGTATGTTGTTCTCCAACTCCGACACCATGCGCCGGATGTCCTTGGACTGGTTCATGGTGACAGAGAGCTCAACCCCATCTGGCACCTGTTGTTGAGCGATTTCGAGCAAGGCAAAGACATGATCGGCTACGGCGATAATATTCTCTCCGGTGCGCTTCTTCACCGCCAAAGTAACGCTACTTGCGCCATTAAGCCGAGCATAGCTGGTACGATCCTCAAAGGTATCGCTGACACTGGCTACGTCGGTAAGATAGATCGGCCTACCGTCACGAGTTGCCACCATCAGAGTGTCAACCTGTGCTGGGTCGGTGAACTCTCCAGGGATACGCAACAGATATTTTCCCTGGCCAATATCGAGACTACCTCCAGGAATATTGACGTTCTCACTCTGAACAGACTGTAGAATTTCGGCAAAGGAGAGACGATAAGCGGCCATCCGGTCGGGATTGAACTCGACCCTTATCTCTCGCTCGCGGCCACCGGTAAGATCAACCTCCAACACGCCAGAAATTGCTTCAATCCGGTCTTCTAATTCTTCAGCCACCCCTTTAAGTACTGCCTCATCAACATCACCGGAAACTGCCAGCATCAAAATGGGAAATTCCGAAAGATTGATCTCCAGTACCGACGGATCGTTCTCCAAATCATCGGGCAGATCGCCCTTAGATTGGTCAACCTTGTCGCGCACCCATTGCAAGGCATTGTCGATATCTACCTTAGGCGCAAATTCGATGGTGATCATCGACGACCCCTCGGCACTCACCGAACGGATCTCCTCCAAATCTTTGAGCCCTTTGAGTTTGCGTTCGATGGGTAAAGTGATCAAAGTTTCAATATCGGAAGGTGCTACCCCTTCATAAGTGGTCACTACCAACACATTAGGGATAGTGATATCCGGCGACGATTCGCGCGGAAGGGTAATATAACTATAGGTTCCAACGACGATAATCATCAGCATCAAAACGAAAACGGTGCTGCGATGACCAATTGCCGCATTCGAAATTAACATGCTAGAACTCCTCCACAATTACGGAGACACCATTGGTCACTAATTGCTGCCCTTTGATAATAAGCCGCTCATCAGCGTTGAGACCTTTTTCAATCACCGCCAGATTGCCGACTATAGGGCCAACCTGAACTTGGCGCAGCATTGCCTTGCCATCTTGTACGACAAAAACCACTTTGCCCCCATCGTGATCGACCAATGCATACAGCGGAACGGCGATAACCTGTGCCAGCTCGCTCCGGGTAAAACTGACCTGAATGATCATCCCTGGGCGCAATTTCTGTGCGTTGTTATCCACCGCGATTTTGGCACGATAGCTGCGGGTGGCGGGATCCGCTTGGTAGGACAGGTGGACAATATCACCAGGGATGCTCGGCCCGCTTTGCCCACGAACTGGTGATACGCTAACCTGTGCAGTGCCACCTACCGCTATGGCAAGGATGTCTTTTTCCGGAATATCTACCAGCGCGCGTAGCCGATTGACTTGCATGACTAACGCTACCGCAGTACCTTCTGATACATATTCCCCTCGATCAACCAAAAGGAGATCAAGAACACCTGTGATAGGGCTGCGCAATGTACTTTTCTCTAAGGCAACTTTCGACAAGCGTAACTGAGCTTGGGCCTGTTCAAAAGCTTGGCGCGAATCTTCAAATTCCTGTTGACTGACTAGGTTGCGCTCGACGAGAGCCCGACGACGTTCCATCCGTTTTTGCTGTAACTCGTATTCGACTTGGTCTCGGGCTAATTCTGCTTCGCGCTGTTCAGGATCAATCCGCAAAATTGCCTCACCTTTCTTGACCGGATCACCCTCTTTGAGAGCGATTGAGCGAACGGGACCAGCCATCTCTGCGGCGAGTGTCAGATCTTCCCAAGCTTCCAAAATACCTGGAAGGGTAAATGTTTCCTGTAGGTTCTGCCGAGTGACCGTGGCTAGGACAACATTGGTGACTTTCTCCCGTGGGGCAGGTACTGATGCACTCTGGTTATCTAATCCATTGTCTTTGCTACAAGCTGAAAACGCTAACAGCACCAACAGCGGGAGTAGGGTAAATTGTACGCAGTTTTTAGTATGCTTCATTAGCAAACTCCCGATTTTGCGTTTTATAAACAATGTTCAAGCGCTCTAGATTGGTGCCCATTGCCCGATGTAAGTTCGCTAACCCTCTGTTGAAATCACCTAGAGCGGTCACCTTACGCAACCTAGCGTCAATGACCTTATCCTGGAAGTCGAGGATACGAAAGGTATCAGAAAGCCCTTCACGCAAGCGCTCCATCTCCTGGTGGAGAGTGGTCTGGGCCAACACTTCAAAGCGACTAGCCACCTTCACACGTTCCAAGCTGCGATTAACGGCAATAAGCCCATCAATAACCTCTGTCTCTACCGTTGTCTCCAGCCGTTTCAGCCCATATATAGCCTGTTTTTTTTCTAAATCGCTGCGCCTTTGGCGGGCCTTAGCCTCGCGATTTCCCAGCGGATAGGAAAAATTCACCCCCGCGAACCACTCATACCCGTCCCCTTGTGCCAAGCGCTCCAGAGAGTCGGCATAGCTGCCAGTCTGTGGACTGTCACTGGATGGATATCCGACGAATTCGATGCTACGCCCCTCTCCAGACAGACCGTTAACCCCAAAAGTCGCATCTAAGTCGAGGCGCGGTAACGTCTGGTTGGTGTCAAACTCAAGACGGATATCGCGCGCGATAATCTCAAGCCGTTGCTGCTCCAGGTTGCAGCGATTGTGTAACGCTAGTGCCAGAGCTTCGTCAAGCGAGGGAAAAGGCTGGTCGATTCCAGCAAGGGGGTCGGTTCTAAAGAAGTCTCGTGTAATTGATCCTGCATTGTTGATTTCAAGCAAGCTCTTGATTCGATTTCCGGCCATTTCCACATCCTGACGTGCCGTTAAAACCTGTTCATCGCGTGATGCGACTGCCGTTTCGGCTTCCTGGACCTCGGTGATCGGGATCAGTCCACTGGCAAATTTTTCGCTGTTGCCATCGAGTAGCTGGTGTGCCAATTCCCGAGATTCTATTCGGTAACCGTACACCTGAATAGCTTGGGCCATCACGTAATATGCATTTTCAATTTGAGCAGCCAAACTTTGAGCGCGGTCTATGGTGCTAATAGTAGCTTGACGCACGCGAGTTTCGGCAATACGTAGATTGGTAGTATTGGTCTTGACACCGAAATCCCGCAGCAATGGTTGGGTTAGGTCGAGCACCAGAAAACTACGATATTGGGGAGCAAGGCCTTCAATAGTGGAATTATCAGACACTCTAGAGGAGCGCCATGCCAGTCGGGAGTCAAGCCCAAAGCGGAACATTTTACTTAACCCAGCTTCACCAGCGTAAGTGCGCTGCAAACTGAAAGCATCCTCGGAAAAAGCCGAAGAAGTTGGCGTTTTTTGCGTCTGTGCAGAGACTGAAGCGTCAATAGTTGGATCGAAATTAGCATCCTCGGCGATCTGATTTTCTTCACTGATTTGCATACTTATTGATTCAATACGCAAGTCTAGGTTGCTACTCAGCCCACGTTCCAGAGCACGTTGCAGAGTTAGTACTGGCCAGTGGGTCAAATCTTCTACGTACTCTTCGGCAAGAAGCGGTACAGATAAGCACAACGAGACTACCCAGGCCATCGCCAATGCAGGTGGTAGTGGCTTAAATTGTCTTGTCATCACTCGATACTCCCTTTATCTAAGGTATTTTTTGCGCTAGGAGCTAAAGCTCGACAACAAAACTCTACCATCTCTTCGGACAAACTTGGGGATAACAGCGGCGCAAGCAGAACATGTCGATCCATTCCCGAAAGAAATCCCAACAAAATATGGGCGTACTTATCGGCAGACAACTTTCTTATTGTGCCATCCTGCTGCCCTCGTTCTAGGCAGTTTTTTAACAGTTCGTGCGTTCGATTAAAAAACCGGGCAACAAAATCCATTAACGACGACTCGGGCTGGATAAGATCTGCCGGAAAATCCCGCATCAATACCAGCAACTCTAAATCCCTGGTCTGGCGGAAAAATATACTATTTCGCAGTATCGCTTCTATTGCTGCCAGTCCGTCAAGATTATCCTGAGCAATCTCTTCAATATCGACCAGATATTCGTTTAAAAGATTATCCAGAATAGTGAGGAGTATCCCCTCCTTATTTTTATAATGATAGAAGAGGGTGCCTTGAGCAACCCCTGCCTTTTCGACAATTTCTGTAGTGGAGGTGCCGTTATAACCTTTTTCGGCAAACAGCTCGATTGCGGTTTGCAGGATGATCTCTTTTCTGGACATGTGGACTCCTTATATAGATAAACTGATTGACCTGTCAGTCAGTTTATGGAAAGGTTTTAGCTGTGTCAAGTGGGCAAAGTTGATTTTGACTCGCAGCGAAACCAGTGTGTGTGCTCTGCGATCTTGACAATGATGGCGTAGGTGCCAAGCTGCTAGTACAGCAAAGTGGCTCAAACTAATCCCACGCATGAGGGGAGAAGGCTGATGCTTCGTCAGGACAAACCACAACAAACTAAAAATATCTTTGTGACTCGCGCTCTAACCAAAAGCCATGGCGAGGGGGCAGCTGCAGTGCATGCGCTGCGAGGTGTACACCTAGAAATACCAGCTGGGGAGATGGTCGTGCTGCTTGGTGCATCCGGTAGCGGAAAATCAACCCTGCTAAATATAATTGGTGAACTGGATCGCGAGACTACTGGAACGGTGTATTTTCAGGATCAGGAGCTCAGTGCCATGAGCGCACCAACCACTTCCCGTCATAATTGTCAGGCGGCGAACAGCAACGCGTGGCCATCGCCCGAGCCGTCGCCAAACAACCGACCGTGTTATTCTGTGATGAGCCAACCGGGGCTCTCGATAGTAATACCGGGCGTGCCGTGTTGAAAGTCCTTAAGGAGATCAATGAGACTCTCGCTGCCACCGTGCTGATCGTCATCCACGCTGCAGCGACGGCCGCCATGGCTGACCTCCCTGCCCGGGTACTACCCAGGCTTAGAAAAGTGTCCACTCTTTTCTTACCACCTCACGACTCTCCGGCTCGTTGAGATTGGACAAAGCAACGGGTTGACGGCACAGGTGCTCAGTGGTCTAAATTCAGGTGATCAAATTGCCCTTTATCTGAAAGTCGCCAGCGGGAAATTAATCGTTAAGCGCGACCGATATTGTGCGATGGTTGCATTTTATATATCATGTACTGAACGTTAATTTTTGAGAAATTTATAACAAAGGAGACTGGTGGCATGGAAATCAAGAATGCAACAATATTGGTTAGTGGTGCTAACGGCGGTATCGGTACTGCATTGATAGATGAACTGCTAGTACAGGGAGCGGCTAAAGTGTATGCGGCTGTACGCGACAGTAAAGAGGGACAACGCCTATGTCAGCGTTATGCTGAGCAGCGCGGTTCTGGATGCGTGCAGGTAGTGCAATTAGATATCACCTGTGCTAACAGCGTGGCGGCCGCAGCGCAGGAGTGCGCGGACATTAATGTGCTTATTAACAATGCGGGGGTTAACCTGCGCACTGACTTTTTGGCACCAGAAGCACTTAATAATGCACAGATAGAGATGGAAGTTAATTACTTTGGTACCCTCGCTATGTGCCGAGCATTTGCACCGGTATTGGCCTGCAACTCCGGAAGCGATAAAGCACTTTTGGTTAATATCGCATCCATCCTTGGAAAGGTCAATTTACCTGCTATTGGTACCTACAGTGCCTCCAAAGCAGCACTGCATTCCCTTACCCAAGGATTGCGCGCGCAACTAGTCAGCCAAAATATTAAGGTCATCGGAGTGTATCCTGGTCCGGTTGACACCCGTATGACTGCCGGTGATGCTTCACCTAAGACCTCGCCACAAGATTTAGCGCGTGCCATTATAACTGGCTTGAGTGAGGGAGAAGACGAATTGTTCCCAGATGAGATGGCGCAGGGGCTGCAAGCAGCTCTATTAAGTAATCCAAAACAGGTTGAGTTAAATTTGGCTTCCAGCGTGGCATAGATGTGGGTCGAGTCAATCTAGACTTAAACGGGTAAAGCTACACAGGATAGCTCTTGCGCAGATTATGTGTTTTTGCTGAATCGAAATTGCTAGTGGAGGATGGGCATCTTTTGACTTGAGCAGCTCTATAGCTGGTGCTAGTATCATTAAGTCATTGGTATTAATTGTGAATGGTGCTTGTCTGTGCAATAAATCCAAATTGTTACTTATTGCATTTTAGTCTGGCTTAGACTACTCAGTGCTGCTTTGAAATCTGGCAATCACCCAACATGGCGGGAGATTTGATGCATGAAGAATCTGTCTTTGAAGGTTAAAGTGATAGCTGTAGGAGTGTTATTGCCTACCGTTTTGTTGGGGGTGCTGTTTGCGGCCTACGTTATCCAGACCAAAAACAAGACCGTGGACACGTTTGTAGAGAAAGCACGCTCTATAACCCTCACGGTTGAATCAACTCGTCAAGGGTTAGAAGAACTGTATGAAATGGGTGTCCTCAGCCCGGCCATGCTCAGAAGTTTTGCAGATGCTGGACAGATAGAGCAGGTGGTTATGTCGGTGCCGGTGGTTTCAGCCTGGCACTCGGCAATGCGTAAGGCAAAAGAGGGTAATTACGAGTTTCGGGTGCCAAAGTTTGAGCCTCGAAAGGCAAGCAATACGCCAGATGTGGTAGAGGCGCGTGCGCTTAAAACCATGAAGAGTGAGGGGCTGAAAGAATACTACGAAATTGACGAAAACCTGAACGCAGTTAGATATTTTCGCCCTGTTATTTTAACTGAAACCTGCATGTATTGCCATGGAGATCCGCGCACATCCGAACGCTTGTGGGGCAATAGCAAAGGCCTCGATCCAACAGGGGTAAAGATGGAAAACTGGCGCGTTGGAGAATTGCACGGCGCCTTTGAAGTTATTCAGTCGCTGGATAAAGCCGATGCGGAATTGACTGCTATTTTATGGAAGAGTTCAGCAGCAGTGATAACAGGTCTAATTATTTGTGGTGCTCTCATTGCAGCTTTTATGCTGAAGCGCGTCACCCGTCCGCTTGAAGAAAGTGTGGCCATGATTGAAGCATTGGCGCAGGGTGACTTAGGCAAGCGCATTCAGTACAAAAGCAATGATGAATCAGGGCGCTTGGCTGCAGCAATGAATGCCTTTGCCGATAACCTGCAGTTTGAAATTCTTACTGCATTTGAAAAACTGGCAGCGGGTAACTTTACCTTTGAAGCAAAAGGACTTATCCGTGCTCCCCTCGCAAAGGCTAATCATGCTCTTAATGATAGCATGGGACATGTGCGCCTGTCGGCAGATCAGATCGCCAGCGGCTCGGATCAAGTCTCTGATACGAGCCAATCACTTTCGCAAGCTGCGACACAGCAAGCCAGCTCTCTCGAAGAGATCAACAGTTCTATGAACGAAATGGCTTCACGTACAAAACAGAATGCTGAAAATGCCATCCAGGCCAACAGTCTCTCTGCCGAGGCGTGCAAAGCTGCCGGACATGGAAATAAGCAGATGCAGGAGATGGTTGGGGCCATGGCTGAAATTAACGAGTCAGCGCAGAATATCTCCCGCATCATCAAAGTTATTGATGAGATTGCCTTTCAGACCAATCTTCTCGCCCTGAATGCTGCCGTAGAAGCCGCTCGCGCTGGACAGCATGGCAAGGGATTTGCGGTAGTGGCTGAGGAGGTGCGCAACCTGGCGGTTCGCAGTGCAAAGGCTGCGAATGAGACCACCGCAATGATAGAGAGTGCTATCCAGAAAGCGGAAAATGGGACTCAAATTGCGGAAGGTACTGCAGATGCGCTGGATGGAATTGTAAGCGGCATAACTAAAGTATCTGATCTTGTTGGCGAGATTGCTATTGCATCGGATGAGCAGACTCAGGGTATTTCGCAGATCAGTATCGGCCTTGAACAAATCGACGAGGTAACACAACAGAATACTGCCAATGCAGTGCAGTGTGCTGCAACATCTGAAGAGCTCGCAGCGCAAGCGCATGAGCTGCGCGAGATGCTGTCTCACTTTGTTCTGCTTTCCAGTGAAGGTGCTGGGCATGGGAGCCGCGCTGGTCGGAGCGAAGCTGCACCGCGCAGTAAGGAGCTTAAGGGTACGGTAAAGTCTTCGACACAACCTGTGCAGAAAAAATCAGTTCAGAAGCGCGTGGCTCAGGCAGACGACGGTAGTTGGGGGGCGTCTCAAGGTGGCTCATCCTCAACAGATTTTATCGCCTTGGATGATGACGAATTCGGCCGCTTTTAAGTACAGGCACATTAGCTGATGAGTTGCTTATAGAGAGCGGTCTTAACGACATCCGGGCTCACCTGTTGCAAATGGCAGGTGAGCCCGGATGTTTTAATCCGCTTAAGCAGGTTTTTGCAATTTGTTATTTTGACATTCTAAGAATTTATGGATCTGTTCCTCTTTTAACAGCACTCCACTGAGAATATCCGCGCTACATTCGAGTGCAGGGATCATGCGGATCCCTGCTTGGAAGGTTTTCAGCGGATGGGTAACGAGCTCAATAGTATTCAACTCCAGTTGAGGAAATTCCGGCATAAGCTGCTGGAGGATATGTTCTGCCTTTTTACAACGAGGGCAAAAAGTAATGCGGTAAAAATTTATGATCAT
>CAYPNO010000017.1:0-1751 GCA_964411865.1 uncultured Desulfuromonas sp.
TGTCTATAAGCCTATTGCGTTTTCAACTACCCACGCGCATTGCCCTACACCCCTACAAATCTACCCATACCACTATGGGTATTACCGGTTTATGGGCGTATTGCCATATAAACCACCAGGGCGTATTGCCATACGCCCCTACAATCAACCCGTACCACCATGGGTATTCACAACATTACACCCGTAGGGGCGTATGGCAATACGCCCAGTTTTGGAACACCAGCGGCAGTTAATATTCCGTGCGATATCCCACCAGAGAAATATCTCCTATGGCGGAATGCGTAACGGTAACGGTGATTTTTTTAGCTTCTATTTCGTTGAGCGTAATGGTAGGCGGTCCTTGCACTGTAACCGTTACCTCGTAGCCTGGGATATCAAGACCCCCTTGATCACGCACCACAGTATCCGGTAGGGATTTATAATCATCCACATCATCAAACCGGCTTCGATCAGAACCGGTATAACCACCATCGGGATTTTTATACCCCTGCAACAAAATCTCCTCCATATACGCCTCGGCGATGGCAATAGCCTGATGCTGGATCATGGGGTCGGCGCTGCGACCGGTGGTGAAGTTCATCACCGAGAGTATCCCGGCCAAGGAGATGCTGATGATAAGCATGGAGATGATCAATTCCACCAGGGTGACGCCGCGTGTATTTGATGAAGGTTTGATGGGTTTGCGCATATCAATTTACCTCCACACACCCGGTTTCGCGCCAGATTTTGATACCTGAATTACTGTATCCAACATTTGGTATCGGGTCATCGCGAAAACTTCCTGGAGCAATGGTACTCTGAGCTCGTCCAAGGGCATCGAAAGTGATGATTTGCGGTGTCATGTTAAATGGAGAGGTTTCAGTGTTGATGAAATTTCCTCCAGCTGGGTCCTTTACTGGGTTTCCATCCTCGTATAGAAGAGAAAACCCAGTGGCGGTAATGTCAACCCCCACCGATTCCCCACTAGCCACAGCCCGCTTCTGCGCAAAGCGCAGTGCACTGACCAGTTCATCTTTGAAGGCGAGTTCTTCGTAACCTTTGAGGTCGAAAAATTTGGGGGCGGCGATGGCGGCGATGATGCCGAGGACGATGATCACAACGACCAGTTCAACAATGGTAAATCCGTTATTGTTGGACGCTCTGAACATGGTTCTGACCCTTTTTTAGGTTGATGGGAAAGGGGGATGGATGTCGGGGCGAAAAATTTTTCGCCCCGACGGTTGTAACCAATTCAATAATTCCAAGTGTAATCGCCTTGCGGTGCCAGAATCAATCCTCCGGTTTCTCCGGCGGTGCTGATTTCACCATCGGCATTAACGCGGGCGATACGGTAGCGGAGTTTTTTGGGTGAACCACCGCTGGTATTGTCAACGATGTCATCGTTTTTAAGGACGTATACCAATTCATGGGTCTCAGTGTCGTCAAACCAGGCGCCCCGGTTGTCACTGTCGCTGATAATCCCGAGGTATTGCTCCGGGCGCTCAATGAGGAGATCTTTCATGGGATACAGGCGCTCACTAGCGTTATCGCCATTATATGCCCACTTGGAGAGCTCTTCACCGTTGATAAGCCCCTGCGCCATCCGCAGCGAGAGGGCACTGCGGATGTTACCCAGCACCCCACGCACCGCCGCAGCCTCGGCCTGTTTGGTCACCTCAATAAATTTCGGTACCGCCACTGCGGCCAGCAGGGAGAGCACCACCAGCACCACCACCAGTTCGATAAGGGTGAAGCCGCGCTGGTTGTTGTTG
>CAYPNO010000017.1:1851-8661 GCA_964411865.1 uncultured Desulfuromonas sp.
GCGGACTTAACCGAACCACGAGCACCTTCAACAGTAGCTTTTTTGGCGTCATCTTGCATATTTACAAATTTTGGTACCGCTACTGCGGAGAGGATGCCCAGGATTACAATAACCACCACCAGCTCTATGAGGGTAAAACCTTTCTGATTATGCATGTGTGTCTCCTTGTGTTCAGGTTGGGTATTACATTAAACCTTTGGGCCTTTTATTATACGCCCCGGTTGCTGTGGGTGTATTGCCATACACCCCTATGTAGTATGTATCGGCTTTATGTTGGCATAGCATTAAGATTAACCGTATTGGTCGGGTTATGCAACAGTTCGACATTACAGCAAAACTATAAGTTTTTAGTGTGTATTCTCCCCTCCGTTCCATTATGAGATGGTGCTGCTCAAGTTCCACATGGGGAGGAACACCCCCAGCGCCAGCACCAGCACCATGCCGCCGATGATGATAATGAGGATTGGTTCGATGGCGCTGGTGAGGTTTTTGAGTTCGTATTCCACCTCGCGTTCGTAAAAATCGGCTACCTCTAGCAGCATGTTATCCACTGAGCCGGTCTCCTCGCCGACGGAGAGCATCTGTAGCACCAGCGGGGTGAAGATTTGGAGGCTGGCGGCGCTGCGGGTCAGGGTTTCGCCGCGTTCGAGATGGTTGCGCATATCGTCGAGTTTGGTGCCGATATAGTTGTTTTCAATGGCGCGGGCCGTATACGCCAGGGCTTGCACCAGCGGCACGCCGTTGCTGTATCCCATAGAGAACGCACGCGCGAAGCGCGCCAGGGTGGAACGCAACAGGATAGAGCCGATAATGGGGATACGCAGCTTGAATTTATCCCAGTGATAGCCACCGGAGCTGGTTTTGATCCAGCGTTTAAAGCCGATAACGGTTAGCAACATCCCTATCCCTATGTAGATCCAGTATGCGACCGCGAAGTTGGATACCGCAAGAATGATGCGGGTCGCCATGGGGAGTTCAGCCCCAAAGCTGGCGAATACTTTTTCAAACGCAGGGATCACGAACAGGCTCAGAATAGCGATGGCGATTCCGATGGCGACGATTACAAAGCTTGGATAACGCAGCGCCGCTTTTACCTGTTCGCGGGTGCGTTTTTCAAATTCCAAGTATGTCGCTAGTTGCTCAAATGATTCCTCAAGTTTCCCGCTGTTTTCACCCACTTGCACCATGCGGGTGACGAGGTTGGGGAATACATCGGGATATTGAGTCATGGCGGATGAGAGCTCGCGCCCGGATTCCAGCCCATCGATCACGCCTGCGAGTACTTGTTTGAAGCGTTCATTCTGCGATGATTCAATCAGACCGTTGAGGGAGCGCATCATGGGAACACCGGAGCGGGTCAGGGAATACATCTGGCGACAGAACAGGATCAGATCATCGGGGCGTACCTTGGGCTGCCACAGGTGGCGTTGTGGCGTGGTTTTCTGCTTTTGCCCCGCAGCGTGATCCAACTCGACAATGGAGACGGGAATCAATCCACTGTCGGCCAGATGCGCAGCCACTGCAGCAGCGGAGGCGAGTTCTAGGTTCCCGCTTATTTTTGAGCCATCTTTCTGGCGCGCTGTGTAGGAAAAATGGGGCATAGATGCTGATATCCAGTCATGGGTTGCAGTTGGTTATTGAAATTTTGATGCGCCGTTTTGTGTCTCTGCGGTGTAATTCAACAAAATCAGTAGGGGCAATTCACGAATCGCCCACGTTCGCGCATCCACCACCCGTAGTGAACAGTGGTGTGACATAAATTAATTTTCGCCTCAATCTAACTGCCCGGCAACGCGTATCACTTCTTCAACTGTGGTGAGGCCGTTCCGGGCATTGGCCAGGGCGCAGTCGGCCAGCGCTACAAAACTCTCTTGGTCCATGGCGGCCTTGGCAAAGGCGCTGCTGTCGTTACGGCGCAGAGCGTCGGTGAGGTCGGGGGTCATTTCCAGGAGCTCAAAGATACCGATGCGGCCATGATAGCCGGTGTTGTTGCACTGGGTACAGCCGTTGCCAGCTTTATAGTCTTTGGGGCTGAAGTTCTCTCCCAGAGTGCTTTTGAGCCAGTTAATTTGCTGAGGGTTGAGTTGTGCGGGGGCGCTGCAGCTAGTGCAGATGCGCCGCACCAGGCGCTGGGCCAGAACCGCGCGCAGAGAACTGGCGACGACATATCCTTCCGCGCCCATGTCAATAAGGCGCATAGCAGTGCTGATGGAGTCGTTGGTGTGCAGGGTCGAGAGCACGAGGTGTCCGGTCATGGCGGCGCGCAGGCCGATCTGGGCGGTTTCCTGATCGCGCATCTCCCCTACCATGACAATATCCGGGTCCTGACGCAGAGCGGTGCGTAGTACCTTGGCGAAGGTTAGCCCAACCTTGGTGTTGACCTGCACCTGGTTGATGCGGGGCAGACGATATTCGACCGGGTCTTCTACAGTAATAATCTTTTTTTCTGGGGTGTTAATTTCGTTCAAAGCCCCATACAGGGTGGTGGTTTTACCACTACCGGTGGGGCCGGTCACCAGCACCAATCCGTGCGGATGGTGGATGTAATGTCGAAACTTCTCCAGGATAGCTGTGGGCATGCCGATTTTATCCAGGCCGAGGAGACCACCAGACTGATCGAGCAGGCGCATTACCACCGCTTCGCCATACTGCAGGGGCATGGTGGAGAGGCGGATATCGATACTTTTGTTTTTAACGCGGATGTTGAAACGCCCATCCTGGGGCAGGCGCCGTTCGGAGATGTCGAGCCCGCTCATCAGCTTCAGGCGTGAAACCAGCGCCCCGCCGATACGTTTCTCCTTCATCACTTGTTCCTGTAGTACGCCGTCGATACGTTGGCGGATGCGAAGCACATTCTCATCCGGTTCGATGTGGATATCCGAGGCTCCAACTTGGACCGCGTCTTCAAACAGGGTCTGAAGCAGGCGCACTACCGGGGCATCTTCGAGTTGGCTGTCGGGGAGAAGATCGGCGATATTGAAGTCGGTCTGGGCCAACTCTTCGTCAAGTTCTTCGGCGATATTTTCAATTTCGTCGGTGCGGCGGTACACGTTGTCCAGAGAGCGGAGCAGGTCTGATTCGCGTACTACCGCCGGGGTTATATGTTCGCTGGTACGTTCGGCGATTTTGTCGAGGGCGAACAGATCGGTGGGATCTGCCATTCCCACGAGGAGCCCGTCAATGTTACGCGTAAGTACCAAGGCACGAAAACGCCGCGCCAGAGCTTCCGGGATCAGCTTGATCAGCTCTGGGTCGAATCTAAAGTGACGCAGATCCACCAACGGAATGCCGAGCTGGGTGGAGAGAAACGCAAGAAACGCATCCTCGCTGACAGCGCCCATATCGATGAGCATACGTCCGAGTTTGCGTCCGCTGCCTTTCTGGGCCTGCAGGGCATCTTGGAGTTGTGCTTCGGAAATTATCCCTTCTGAGACCAGCAAATCACCGATGCGGATTTTTTTAATTACAGCCATGGTGGAGTAACTCCTGGTTTGTGCATCTTACGGTAGTAATAACTGCGCTTGGCGTGCAGCGTAAGTGCGCAAGTCTTCATGCAGTTGCGGGTTTGCTGCAGCTTGTTGGTAGTTAAAGAGTGCCTGCTCCAATTTCCCCGACTGATGCTGACTGATAGCCAGGCCTAGACGCCAATCGCCGCGTGCGGGGGAGAGTTGACATAACAGAGCATAGAGTTCGGTAGCTTCGGTGTAGATGCCATGCTGACGCGCAAGGGCGGCGCGCAGGGCGTAAAAATCAGGTTTGGAGCTTAGCTGCGGCTGCGGGATGTCGCGCAGCAGCGTATACGCCGCTTCGATTTCACCTTGCTCCAGCAGCACCCGCGCATAGAGCATATGCAGTTCCACATCTGCAGGGGTGGCAAGAGAGCCCTGCTTCAAGGTGACGGCCGCAGCTGTGTTGCGCTGCAGGTGCAACTGCGCCAGCGCCAATTGCTGGTAAAGGCTGGAACTGAGCTGGAGGTTGGAAGTACTTTTGGCTCCAGCGGTTGCTGAAAGCGTTTCATGCTGCATGTTAAGGTGTGGTTGCAGCAGGGCGATAACACCGTGGTAATTTTTTTCACGGTAACGCTGACGGGCTTGCTCTAGCACATGTCGGTGCAGATCAGATGGATCATTTAGGCTGGTTATTATCCCCTGCGCTGCGTTTTTGCGGACGGCAGCAGTGGGTGGAGCGGGAGGAATCTCCTTAGCTGCGGAGCGTTCAGCCACGTAGTTTGTTGCTTCAGAGGCAGAAACCGTGGCAAAATTCGAGCTGCCAGTGAGGGTGCTTAGGTCGTCATCCCTGTCGATGGTTGGCTGGGGCAACTTTTGTGTAAGTTCTGCAGTGCCCAGGTGCTCCTTGTCTGCGCTTGGAACAGCAGCGTCCAACATTTTTGGGGCAGCTATCCTGTCAGTGTCTGTCGTAGCAGTGCTGAGAGTCAGCGTGTTGACGTTGGTTGTGGCTAGATATCGTCCTGCTATTGCACCGCCGCTAACTAAAGCGATGGCAACAGCAATATATCCCAGGCGGCGAGCTGTTCTGGACGCAGACGCTTTGCTCAAAGGGGGCACCATATAGGTCGCATCAGGGGGACTTTCAGGCTGGCGTGCTTCCAGGTCGCGCAGCATTTTATTGATAAGGCTCATAGGGTCGCACCCCAGTATTTGCCGAGGGTGAAACACAGCGCCAGGATCATTGTCAGCGTTGCGCCGATGAGGATGCGTGTAACTAGCGAAGAGGGCAATGCTACTCCCGGGGTATCTTTGATGGAGGCTCGCACATGCGCCGGTTTTATCTCCCACGCTCCCTCGCCGTAGGCAGCCAGCATGGCTTTATGTGTCAGGATGTTCAGTAAGCGCGGGATCCCTCCAGACGCCTTGTAGAGCAGACGCAGGGCGGGAGGTTCGAACAGGGGGGCGCCACGATAACCGGCTTGTCCGAGGCGAAAAGTTAGATACGCCGCTGTGGTCTGTGCATCTAAGTGACTAAGTTCGTAGCTGAAGCTGATGCGTTGGTGCAACTGACGCAGGTGTTTGTGCTGCAGGCGCTCATTCAGCTCCGGCTGGGCAAATAATACTATATGGAGCAGCTTGTGCTTCTCGGTTTCAAGATTGGTGAGCAACCGCAGGGTCTCAAGGCTTTCATCCGGCATAGCCTGAGCTTCGTCCACGCACACGAGGGTGCGTTTTCCCTGCGCGCGCAGCGAAATCAGGTGCTGTTGCAGTTCTTCTCCAAGGGTTGTAAAGGGTGTCTGCGGCTCGGGGCTCAAGCCTAACTCTGTAGCGATTACGCGGTAAAGTTGTTGCGGCTCTAACACCGGATTGGGGATAAACGCGGTAACTACATCGGCGGGCAAGTCGTTGAGGAGCTTGCGGCACAGCATGGTCTTGCCCGTGCCAACTTCGCCGGTAATTTTTACAATCCCCTCATTATTGACCATGGCAACAAGGAGAACATTGCGAGCTTCTTGAGCACTGGTGGTGGGATAGAAAAAAGCAGTATCCGGAGTCAGGCTGAAGGGGAGCTCGCGCAGGCCGAAATGGTGCAGATATGTCAGATCGTGCGCGGCGGCCATGGCGGTCAATTCTGCTTCATGTGCTTAATGCGGTCGCGAGTTAAGCTCAGCTCTTTATTCCAATCTTCAGAGTCTTCAACGACCTGAGGACGCAGCAGGATAACCAGCTCACTTTTCCTGCTGGTATCTTTTTGCTGGCGAAAGAGCATCCCTAATCCCGGGATTTGGCTGAGCACAGGAATTCCGGCCTTGATATTGCGCGATGATTCCTTCATCAATCCGCCGATCACTACCACTTGGCCACTGCGCGCACGCACAATGGTATCCGATTCGCGTACGCTGCTGTATGCCAGCGGTAGGGACTGTTCCTGTCCGCTGACGGTTATGATCTTGGTCTGATCGGTTACTTCGCTGACCGTCGGGTGGATATGGAGGATAATCTGGTTGTCGGCGCTGATCTGGGGGGTGACATCCAGCGCGATACCGGAGAAAAACGGCGTCAGGGTGATATCCGGGGTGGTGGTAGTGGTGGTGCCGGTAACGGTATCGCTGGAGATATCGGTGACAAAGAACTCATCATTTCCCACCTTGATGACGGCCTTTTGGTTGTTGATCGTGGAAACGCGCGGACTGGAGAGGACGTGTACATCGCCTTGGGTTTGAGCGGCTTCGATAAACGCCTGAAAGTTCTTAAACTCAAGCGCCGCACTGAACACTCCGCCAAAGGCGCTGGTTATCAGCCCTTCCATGGCTGTGGAGTTGTTCGGGTCGAGGTTGGCGCTGTTGCCCGAAATGCTGCTGACATTGTCGGCAAATATAGATCCACCACCTATTTGGCCGAATTTAGCGCTGTCGTTGCCATTTTGAACCAGCGCTCCCCAGTTAATACCGCTCTGAAATCCATCACCGAGTTCAATTTCGATAATTTTTGCTTCCAGAATAACCTGACGCTGTAAACTTCCCTGGGTACGGTGGAGGTATTGGGCAACCAAATTAAGTTCATCGGGCATGGCGCGCACCACGACCAGACCGGCGTGGGGCTGCAAAATTACATTGCGTCCGCTTTCTGTGCCGATAAGCGCGGTAAGACTCTCTTTAAAATTGGTCCAAAAGTCTGTATCCGATTCGGTGTTTATGCTGCTGCCCGAGATGCTCGAGTTTCTGCTTGAGTCCCGGTCGGTGTTTTCCGTATAGCGGTTAGACCTTTCTCCGGTAGAAACCTGGCCTGAACTTACCCGGGTAGAGGATCTCCCTTCCCGCTTGAGGGTCAGGTAGTCGATCTCAAAAATTCTGGTTTGGAG
>CAYPNO010000017.1:8761-19340 GCA_964411865.1 uncultured Desulfuromonas sp.
ATCTCCCTTCCCGCTTGAGGGTCAGGTAGTCGATCTCAAAAATTCTGGTTTGGAGGCTGTTGGGTAGAATTTGAAAGCCCCCGCGGATAGGGGTGTAGTAGAAACCGTATATATCCTGAATGATAGCGAGGGTCTCTTCGAGGGAAACGTCGCGCAGGTTCAAACTTATGCTGCCATTTATGTCAGGATGGACTACCACGTTGGTGCGGGTCTCAGCAGCGAGCCCGGCAAAGAACGAACGCGCGTCAATGCCATCGGTAACTACGTCGAAGCGTTCTAACTCAACCTCCAGGTCTGGGCTTAAAGAGGGGAGCAAGGCCCTGTCAATCGTCGCTGGTACGTCTACGTTTTTATTTATTTCGATTGCAGAAAGAGCGTTGGGCTCAAGGGCTGTGGCTATGGAGGCGCTGGCACCTTTGGCTGAAGTTGTCGCTGGGACTACGCTGCTGCAGGCGCTAAGAGCCACCAGAAGGCACCACGCGCCCACGCTAGTTAAAACCTTAAGGCTTAGGCGTTTGGTACTGAAAATTGTCGGCATGGCTTGGCGCACTATCTCCTGCCTACAGTTATTTTCGTGTTTCATTATAGTCATTTGCCGCCTCTTGATACGGTAAACGTTGGGAACAGATGATGCTTAATGGTGGCATCGCCGTCGCTCATTTCGACATGATCTGGAAAAATTCTTTTGACACGGTATTTGCCGTGGCTTTCCCCCTCGTGGACGCGCTTAGTGCCAAAAATAGCAGCTTTGGAGGTAGTTGTAATGATGATGCTGTTCAGGGGGGCGGTTTCAGAAGCAGCGCTGTGTGAATCTGCAGAGACCGTTTGCGTAAGATAGCTCTGTGGCTGCATGGGGTCGTGGAGGTGCGCGCTGGCTGGTGCGGAAATAGCCACAATAGCCGCACAGCCCACACCCGATACCAGCAGGGTGAGGAGATGTCGACGCCAAAGCCTAAGCTGTATCATATACACTCCCCATCTGTGTTGCTGCAGCCGCGCAACAATTCAGGTGCGGTACTGATGCTTGAGAGCTGCAGGGTAATCATGTTGAGGGGGTACTCTTGCACAAGTATTTCCACTGAATCAATAAGCATGTGCTCTGGCCAGGCACCGATCTTTTCAAGATAGGAGAGCGCATCTAAATATGGACCTGCGATCTGCAACACAAGAGGATGGCGATAAAGCCGCGTTGTTTCAATATTGGCGGCACCTTGAGTGGTTGTGTCCGGCGTTGGCTCGGGGGTTTTAGGCGCAGGGTTGATTAACTCAGGGGGGGCATTTTTAATGCTGTGCAACACTAGCCCCGGGTGCTGACTCAACAGACGGCGCAGCAGGGCAGGCATCTGCTCTGGAGAGATCAACGCATCAAGATGCGTACTAATATCGGTGTTGAGTGCGTCGAACTTTTGCTGTAAGCGCTCCAACTCTTGTTGTTTTACCGTGTCTTGCCCCTGTGCCAAAGCGCTGTTGAGCTCAACTAATTGTAGTTCCAGCGCGGAGTTGTTTTTTTGCTGAACCTGCAGACGTATCTGCAACTGGCGATATTTGGCTGTTGCAGGCATTACCACCAGCGCCATCAGTAGATATACTGGAACAAGGATAGCTGCGGCACCCACCATGATTCGCTCACGTTTATTTAAGGAAATAAACCAAGCTTGCAGCGGTTCCAGCATCTGCTTCACCTTCTTCATTGGCGTTTCCCTTGCGGATTGACATGGCTGCCAAGGATAAATTGATAAGCGCCGTCTTTCTCCCGTTTGATTTCTAGATGCTCAAAGTCCTGACCCGCAAAGACTTGTTGGCGCATAAGGGCCTCTAGCGCAGTGGAAATGCTTTCTGCCGTGGTCCCAACCCCTTCCAGTTGCAGGTAGGGGAGTTTGTTGTCAATAAAAATTCCAGTAAACCAGACCTGTGGCAGGCGGTTTTGTGCCAAAGTGGTTAAAATTGCAGTGCTATTTCCCTGGTGTTCGTTTATCCGCTTTAGGTAATCAGACACTGGGCCCTGAAGAGTGAGTTTGTGCTGCACTTTGTCAATTTTACGCTGCAGATATTGGTCAGCGCGCCTGACTTGTAAGCGCTGCTCCAACTCTGCCAGTTCAATGTTCAGGCGCGCCTCTGTGTTTCGAAGCTTCAGCAGTTGTGTGTCTATCTCGGTGGTGTGCTTGGCATACCAGGTGTAAACACCGATAACGCAAAACACTATGCAGATACACGTTATTTGAATAATCCGCACATAGAGGGGGGTGCGATATGGCTGAAATTCTTTGTGATAGAGGTCTATGTGTTTCATGGCAGAGTCTCAATCCCGCGCAGGGCCGCCCCGATTGCTGGAAGCATGCACGGATTAAGCTGATCTGTCCGCTGTTTTTGGCTCAGCAGGTGGTTCAGGTCAAGAAAACTCACCTCAGGGTTCAGGTAGGTATCCAGATATTCAACCAATCCAGGTAAAGGCGTCCTCAGTGGCGCAATTAATACCTTGCACACTGGGCTTCGAGCAACATTGCTTTCGTAAAAATCGAGGGAACGCTGGATGTCCAGAATAGCTTCATCAAGGAGTTCCTGCTGCGCTGCTGAAATATCCACTTCCGCTTGAGGGTCTGGGTCTGCTGCCTCCAGCAGGCCGTTAAGACCAATGCTCACCTGCCGTGCCATGCACAGCTCATCTTTGCGAATTATCGCCACCATGCCCGTAGTGCCCCATAGGTTTAGCAGCGCTAGACCCTGTTCGTTGCCCTCTACATGGTTCAGTATAGAGCGCAAGCTAAGCTCCGGTATATCGATGGCGTGCAGAACAAGGTTGGGCTGCTCACCGATACAATTTACGATCGCTTGAACTTCCGCGCGTTGCGTAGCGATGGCAAAAGCCAGCGGAGAGCCTTTGGTGGTAACACTGAAGCTGATGGTTTCTATAACAGCTTCTTCAACCGGAAAATCAAGCAGGTCGCGAAGCTGCCAGCGGACTGCGTCGCGTAATTCCTCCGCAGGAACCGTGGGGAGCTCGGTCTGTATAAGGTTATAGCTGCCTCGCGGCATGACTGCTATGCATGGAGTAGTGCCGATATTCATCTCAGCCAGCAGTTGCTTCAAGGTGCTATGGCGCTCGTTTACCCCGCAGGATACATATTTAACCTGTTCTATTTGCGCCGGTTCTTGCGGTCTATTCCCTACCGAGGCGAGAGCGACTGCCAGTCCATCGCTGCATAAGGCAACCCCGACGCTTGAGGTGCTCTTTTTTTTCTTGCGGGAAAACAGGCTCAGAATATTTTTCATCTGCAGTAACGAATGTCCGTTTTATAGGGAGAAGTATTTGGGTCAGGCGTAGTTTATTTATCAATACCACGCCTCGCATTAAAGCAGAAATTTATTGTTTAATCAATGTGTTAAGTGAGCGCGACGGGTACTTGTTTGCTCAATCTGACTTAAGCATGGACCGCATCTGGCTAAAGAAATCTGTGGCGCGCTGCTCCTGTTCTTGCGGATCTACTTCGGGCTCCTCGGCGTTGACGATCTCCTCGGGGAGTTCCTGCAGAAAGCGGCTCGGTTGCTGCGGATGCATGCGCCCATAGCGTTTGCGCTGGGCTGCGCCGGTAAGGAGCAGGTGTTCACGCGCGCGCGTAATGCCGACGTAGCACAGGCGGCGCTCTTCAGTGATGTCACCACCTTCTTCCAGAACCCTGGAATGGGGCAGGGTGCCTTCCTCCATCCCCACTAGAAAAACGCACGGGAATTCAAGCCCCTTGCTCGAGTGCAGACTCATCAGGACGACGGCATCCTGCTTCAGTTTTTCATCCTTGGTGTTGCGGTCAGGCTCATCGCGGTCAAGGAGGGAAACCTTTTCCAGAAATCCCCCCAAGGTTGCGATCCCTTCGCGCTCAATATAGGAGGCCAGGGCATTGATCACCTCGTGCATATTCTCCACCCGCCGGCGTGCCTGCTTGGGGTCGTCAGCCTGGCGGTATAGTTCTTCTTCGAGGCCAATTTCTTGAAACAAATTTTGCGCCGTAGCCAAGAGCTGGTCGGGATAATTGAATAGACGTTTATAGCGCAGCATCAGCTGGATAAATGCCTGTACCCGTTCCGCTGCTTTTTCCCCGACCTGCCCGGGTAGCTCCGGTTGCTGCATGATCTCCCACAGAGGTTGTTCCTGCTCGAGGGAGAGGCTGATAAGACGCTGGGCGGTGGTTTCACCAATGCCACGGCGCGGGTAGTTGAGAATCCGCAGCAGATTAACTTCATCGTCCGGATTGGCCAAAACCTTTAGATAGGCCAAAGTATCGCGGACCTCGCGGCGGTCGAAAAATTGCTGCCCCCCAATAAGAACATACGGGATGTTGGCGTAACGCAGCTGCTCTTCAAAGATGCGCGATTGCCCATTGGTGCGGTACAAAATGGCGAAGTCACGGTGGGTATATTTGAAGCGTGAGCGCAGGGTGTGGATCTCATCGATAATGGTGGTGGCCTCATCTTCGCCATCATCGCAGCACAGATAGCGCACCGGTTCGCCGGGGGGGTCATTGGTCCAGAGCTGTTTTTCGTGGCGGGTGGAGTTATGCCGAATCAGGGTGTTGGCCGCCGTGAGGATATTGGCGCTGGAACGGTAGTTCTGTTCTAGTTTTATCACTTGTGCTGCGGCAAAGTCGTGCTCAAAATCGAGGATATTCCCCGCCTGCGCACCGCGCCAGCCGTAGATGGACTGGTCATCATCGCCAACGACGCAGAGATTGCCGTACTTGCCGCTGAGTTCGCGCAGCAGGCGGTATTGGACGTGGTTGGTGTCTTGGTATTCATCTACCATGATGTATTGAAAGCGCTCGCGGTATTGTTGCAGCACTGCAGGGTGGGCGTGGAAGAGTTCGATACACAGACACAGAATATCGTCAAAATCGATGGCATTGCAGGCCTTGAGGGCGTGTTGGTAGCGTGGGTAGGTCAAGGCAGCAAAATTGGCGTATTCATCCTGCCCCGAGGCCTGCAATTGCTCGGGGGTAAGGAGCTGGTTTTTGGCCGCACTGATCCGGTGCAGAACAACTTCGGCATCGATATTTTTGCCATCACTGGTGGTGCGTTGGGGGAGTAAGTCGCGTACCAGGCGGATCTGATCTGCACTGGCGTAGATAGAAAAATTCTTTTTAAACCCCAGGCGTTCTATATGCTGACGCAGAATCCGCACCCCAAGGGAATGAAAGGTGGAGATGATTATCCCTTTGGCGCGTTTGCGCCCCACTTCTTCTATTACCCGCTCGCGCATTTCGCGCGCCGCCTTGTTGGTAAAGGTCAGCGCTACGATCGCTTCGGCTTCGGTGGTGTGGAGTAGTCTGGCAATGCGACTGGTGATAACCCTGGTTTTACCCGAGCCGGCTCCGGCCAGCACCAGCAGAGCCCCTTTTGTGTGTTCAACTGCCTGTTGTTGCGGAGGATTTAAGTGTAACATCGAGATCCTTATTCTGGTTTTTGGCTTGTTTGGCGGTCTCTTCTAGAGAGTGTTTTTAAGTAAAGCAAGGTGGGGCATTAGATTTGCACCTAAAATAGCGCAGGGTGAAACAAGGACTTGCTTTTTTGGCCATGGTTCATGTAGCTTATGCGCCATGTTTCGAATTATTATTCTACTAGTTAGCATTTTGTGGGCCTCGCTGGTCTTTGTTTCTTGGGATGAACCTCAGGCCAACATAGGTACAGCAACTGCTGCCGAGAGGGCACCACTGAAGTCTAGCTCCTGAATTGTCCTTTGTTTTAAAGCACTTACTGATCCCTTTTGTCGCATCACTATTTTAGTATTTTGCCCATCCCGTATTTCCCCCCTGTTTTGGTGATCTCCCTCCGCCTGTTCCTTGAGAAATAGTCTTTAAAGATAGCGGCATTTACTCCCTTGCCTGCTGGCGCGCGCTGAGAATGTTTCCTCGATAGCGTTGAGCACTTCCCACTTGTTCAGCGACCACAATGGTGCCAGTAGAGTCGCACGCGGACCGTCGCCGGTAAGACGATGAATCAAGGTGTCCGGGTGCAGCCGTTCAAGAAAATCCACCGCCAGATTGACATACTCATCTTGGTTGAGCACCTCAATTTCACCATCAGTGTACATATCGCCTAAGGCCGTGCCGCGTAGAATGTGGAGCAGATGGATCTTAATCCCCTCTACCTTCAGGCGTGCCATTTCATCTGCGGTTTGGAGCATCTGCGCGCGGGTTTCGCCCGGCAACCCCAGAATTACATGCACACACAGGCGCAGGTTGCGCTGCTGTACTCTGGTGGCAGCGTCTAAAAAGGTAGCGTAACTATGTCCACGGCGTAGAAAATCAAGGGTGGTATCATGGCAACTTTGCAGCCCCAGTTCCAACCACAGATCGGTCTGTTGTTTATACACGCCAAGCAAGTCGAGTATCTCTTCAGCAACGCAGTCGGGGCGGGTGCCAATAGCCAGGCCGACCATATCCGGAACCGCGAGGGCTTCATCATACAGGGTACGCAGGGTTTCGACAGGGGCATAGGTGTTGGAAAAAGGCTGAAAATAGGCAATGAACTCTTTGGCCTTGTACTTGCGCCGCATGATCTCTTTGCCGTGTTCGAGTTGCCCGGTGAGTGTGAGGGGCCTGGCAATACCAGTGGCACCTGAGCCGTCGGAGTCGCAAAAGATGCAGCCCCGTTTTTTGCGTTCTTGCCCCCGATTCGGGCAGCTAAACCCGGCATCGACAGAGATTTTATGCACCCGATGGCCAAATTGCTGTTTTAAATACTTGGAGTATTCTCGGTATGGTTTGTTCATAGGGCGGGGGGTTCTGATAGAAGGGCAGAAATAATTTTCAGGGGCTTAAACAGTTTGTGCAGGGGGTTCTTCTGCAATTGCGCTCGGGGTCCCCTCCGGAGCTTCCGTTTGAAGTTTCTCCAGATAGGCATCCCACTCGGTGGGGAGCAGGTCGCGCTTTTTAGAGTTGCATTCCTTGCAACAGGGGACACAATTACCTTTAGCACTGCGACCACCACGCACCAGCGGGACGATGTGATCTAAGGTGAGCTCTTTAGGTGGCACCGCGCCATTGCAGTAGTAGCAAACACCTTTGGCGATGCGGTTCTGCCACCATTGGCTTTTGCGTAACTTGCGCGCGATTTCACGTTCTTTGCGCAGGTGCTCTTCGGAAATATCAGTAGAAATATGCATGGCGCAGATGATGGCACAGCCAGAGGGCAGATTACAAGGATATCGATATCCCAGCGTAAATTTATGCTGGATTTTTCTGTGGCGCTACTTTAGTAGTTGCCCATAGTTTGCAATCACAGGCTCCCCAGAGTGGAACAGGAACTGATATGAAGGTTTTGATAGTCGGTGCAGGTCAAGTGGGGTGCTTTTTGGCCCAACGCTTGTGTAACGAAGGGCACGAGGTGGTGCTGGTCGATAAGGATCAGCCCCATCTTAATCGGGTACAGGAAGATCTCAACGTTATGACCGTTGGGGGTAACGGGGCCAGCGCTGAGGTGCTTGAAAAGGCTAACATCAAAGACTGCGAAATCTTTATTGCGGTCACCGACATGGACGAAGTCAATATTCTGGCGTGTCTGCTCGCGCGCGAATACAAGGTTGGCAAGCGGTTGGCGCGGGTTAAAAGTATCGAATACAGCAGCCAGGATGCGGTGTTGTCCAAGGAGAAACTCGGCATTGACCTGCTGATCAACCCGGCGGATGAAGTGGCGGACGAAATGGTCAAGATTGCCTGTCGCAGTGGTGCTTTCGATGTCGCAGAATTTGTGGAAGGGCGGATTCAGTTCCTCGGCTATCGTATCGATGCCAATAGCCCTCTGTGTGGCCTGACCTTGCAGGAACTAGGGGAATTACGTGGCATCTACGACTTTGTGGTAGTCGCCATTACGCGTGGGGATAAAACCATCATCCCCCGTGGCGGCGATAGCATTGAAGAGGGTGACCGTATCTACATCATCGCCCGCGTCCAAGACCTGCCCGCCATTCAGTATATGTTCGAGAAAAAAAGGGAGAAGAAACGCGGCGCACCACGGGTGTTTATCCTGGGCGGCAGCCAGGTTGGAGTTCGGATAGCGGCACAGTTGGAACAGCTTCATTTTGATGTGCGTCTGGTGGAAAGAGAACTGCGCCGGAGTCGGCAGGTGGCGGCGAAATTGGAAAAAACCACGGTTATTCAGGCCGATGGTAATGATATGCAGGCGTTGTTGGAAGAGGGGCTGGCGCAGGCGGAGCTGTTTATTGCCGTCACGGGTTCGGATGAAACCAACATTTTGTGCTCCCTGTTGTACAAGCAGCAGGCGCAGGGGCGTGCTTTGGCGTTGATAAATCGACCGGAGCTGCTGAACCTTGCGCCGGGGTTGGGGATCGACGCATGTGTGTCTCCGCGTATGGCGGCTGCTGGGGCGATGCTCAAATATGTACGCTACGGCAGTGTGGTGTCCATCTCCACCGTCGAGGGAAGCAATGCCGAGGTGCTGGAGATGGAGGTTATGGCGGGGAATTCCCACATTGATGTACCACTGAAATCGATGAATTTTCCCAAGGGGGCGCTGGTGGCGGCGGTTGTGCGCGGGGAGGATTACCAGATAGCTACCGGGGAATCAACCATCAAGGCCGGGGATCGGGTGGTGGTGTTTGCCCTACCCGAAGCGCTGACCAAGGTAGACAGGTTTTTTGCATAAATGGATATCCGTAGTGTTGTATATATTCTGGGCTCCCTGTTGCTCTTTTTGGCGGTTGCACTGCTGCTGCCGGTGCCCTTCGCGCTCTATTACCACGATGGTACGGCGGCGGTGTTTGGCTACAGCGCCGGCTTAACCCTGGTGGCTGGAATACTAATGTTTAAGTTGTGTCGCGGACACAGGGACCTGCATGTGCGCGAAGGCTTTGCCGTAGTCTCTTTTTCCTGGCTCCTGTTTGCTCTGTTCGGGGCGCTGCCGTTTGTATTGTCTGGGGCTATTCCATCTCCGCTTGATGCCGTATTTGAGACCATGAGTGGTTTCACCACTACCGGGGCCACCATCCTTACCGAAATAGAACATATGCCCCAGAGCCTGCTATTCTGGCGCGCACTTACCCATTGGCTTGGCGGCATGGGAATCATTGTATTGTCGCTTGCTGTTCTCCCTATGCTTGGTGTCGGCGGAATGCAGCTGTTTCGGGCGGAAGTGCCGGGGCCGATGGCGGACAGGCTCAAGCCCAGGATTCAGGACACGGCCAAGCTGCTGTGGGGGGTGTACGTGATCCTCACGGCGGTGGAGGCACTGCTTCTCATGGGGGGTGGGATGAGTTTTTTCGATGCTATCTGCCACGCCTTTGCCACCATGGCCACGGGAGGATTCTCAACCCGTAACGCGTCGGTGGCTGCATACGATAGCGCATACATTGATACGGTGATCACCTTTTTCATGTTTATAGCCGGGGTGAATTTTTCTCTGCACTACTACGCACTGCGTGGGCGGGTTGGCACTTATTTCCGCAATGAGGAGTTTCGCTTTTACCTGTTCATCTCTCTCGGCGTTACCGCGGTGCTGATGTGGCAAAATCAGGGCAGGGTGTATGGTTCGCTCCTCGAAAATCTACGTTACAGCGCGTTTCAGAGCACTTCGATTCTGACCACGACCGGTTTTGCCACCGCTGACTACGAACAGTGGACGGCGCTGGCGCAGTATCTATTGATGTTTACGATGTTTATTGGTGGTTGTGCGGGTTCGACCGGCGGGGGGATAAAGGTGGCGCGTATTCTGCTGCTGCTCAAACATGGGCTGGCGCAGTTGTTTCGTCTTATTCACCCGCGTACGGTGCGCCTCGTCAAGCTCGGGCACCAGGCGGTTGATCCCGAAGTGATGCAGTCGATCCTGGGGTTTTTCGCCCTGTTTATGGGGGTGTTCGTTGCGGCCTCATTTTTACTTGCCGCCAGTGGGATGGATCTGATCTCTGCCGGAGCGGCGGCTATTGCCACCCTGGGCAATATCGGCCCCGGCCTTGGCAGCGTGGGCCCGGTGGATAATTATGCCCACGTGCCTGCCTTTGCTAAAGCTGTGCTGATTATGTGCATGCTGCTGGGGCGCCTCGAGCTGTTCACGGTGCTGGTGTTGTTTCTCCCTTCCTTCTGGCGCAAATGAAGCGATAAACGCTGAATCACCGACATATAGAATACGGCCAAATATAATAAACGACGTTGAATATTTTCTCTAGCAGAAGCCATCTAGCGAACGCTCGAGCTAAGTGGGCTGAAGAGGCTTGCTGTCGGCGTTCCGCTTGAGATAGGGGGTAGGTATCGCTGCGCTTGTGCCAGCCTTCCCTATTTTGCGTAGTCATACAGGGGCTTGCCTTTGTCAACAATATGCACCGTGAAGAGTTTCAGCGGTGTTGCACTGACGACCTTGAATCCTCCGTGCGTAACATCGCGCAGATTCAGTACGGATGCTCCTGTGGGAAGAGCTATAGAGTCTTTGCCGGGAGATTGTACTAAAGCACCCTGAATCACATACGCAGCTTCGATACCGTGGTGAATATGGAGGTCGATTGCTTCGCCTTTTTTGTACTCTGCAGTTGAGACGATCACCTCCATGCCTGGGGCACCGATTAGATCAGCGCGCTGCTGTT
>CAYPNO010000018.1:0-19307 GCA_964411865.1 uncultured Desulfuromonas sp.
TATGCCTCTTGGCTGCGATGCCCATAAGTAAGCTTCTCCGGCACCGACGGAAGCACATCCCCGCTCGACAGGGCGCTCTTTTTTGCCTGCGTGGCCTGATATGCCCCAGATCCAAAAGGAAACACTGCTGGAAAGGGGAACCATTTTCCGAATATTTTGAGTTTTGAACCCAACACCGTGGTGTCTATTGAGGACCAGACATATCCATCCGTTTCGCGCAATTCTGAGGCACCGTAACTTTCCCCCCCCAGAAAATATTCCCCCCCGATTTCTACATTGATAATCGGGACAGTGACGCTGAGCTTCAAACCAAGCCCCAAGTTCCAGTTGCGATTGGTACTTTGATCTCTATCCCCACTGCTGAACGGATCACGTGCATCACGTACGGTGGCAGCAAAGCGTCCCATCCCGGCTTTTTGCGTTTTATCTTTTTCCTTCTGCTTTTTGATCTTTGCAGCTGAGGTCGGGCTGGAATATGTTTGGGTAAAACCTTTCCAGAACGATGGGACATGCCCTACTAGGGCAATAATTCCCAAATCCGAGGGGCGGGCTCCGCCCAGATTTTTCCCCAGGATATCGTTGCGCTTAAAATGTGTTCCTTCTGTATTATCCTCAAGATTCTGATATAGGCTTTTAACTACCGCCCCGTAGGTTGCACCGTGGTACACAACCTGGCTGGTGCTGTAGACCTTGTTTACCAGCGACAATCCCTTAATTACCGGGCCGGCAACCTTACCCAAGAACGCCCCCATGGCTTCGCCCACGGTGGTAAGAACCCCGGCTATTGTTTCAAGGGTGGCGACAATAATTGAAGTTGCTGCTTCTACAATTAAGGGGCCGCCTATGGTCGGAATTAATGCTATCGCTAGCGCAGCACCAATAGATTCAATTACCGGAACATAGATGTTTGCGTATTCCTGGGCCTGAGACAATTGATCTGCCCACGAGAGCAAGCCCACCATCTGCCCCACCCCAACTTCGTTTCCCACCATGGCGCGGTTGGTATAAGCAGCGAAATTGAGTGAGCGTGCCTCCAGAACTATGGCGCTGTAGGCAGCAGCATCCGCAGCATTTTGTAACTGCATCTTTTCGCTGGTTATGCGCCCTGACTTGTATAGAAACACCGTACACAGGAGCACCACCCCGAGCAGAGCCAGAACAAATACTGCTGCCTGCCCCCGCTGATTGCTGCGTATGGCCTTTCTACCATGCTCAAACATGCCATGCACCTGTCTGGCGACTATTCTCCAGCGGCGTCTGCTCCGCCGACATAGTTTTTAAGCCCTTTCGCCTTGGCGGCATTATCCGCAGCTTTCTGTGCAGCCTCGCCAGCAGCTTTGGTCTGGTCAGCCCCGGACTCCCCCGCAAGTTCTTTGGTCATGGCGGCAGTCTGCTCCTGCACGGTCGAGCCAAAATAGGTAAACACAGCTATTGCAGCGATGGCGATAAGCGCCACAATAATAATATACTCGGTCATCCCCTGACCTGACTGGTTCTTCAATCTTCTGACTAATTTCATGCTCTTCTCCTTCGGCTATATCTTCCTAGTGTGTATTCCCTTGCTAATTAAGCGTCTATATACCCGCACCAATACTGAATAAAGTACCGTTTTAAACTGCGTGCGTAAACAAGTTTTGCATTGGGTTTAAATGTTACCCCTCAACTCTTCGCATAATATCAGGAGTGCGACAGGCTCAAGCCTGGAGCCCAAACCAAGTACGCGATGGCTACCCCCCATTCAATAACGTACAGCAACAGGATTCAGGCTGCAGCACAGCTCGTGCAGGGCTTGCGCTTCACGCTGGGCACAGTAGCGTTCGGGGGCTGGGCGCGACAGCGTGCGACGCAGTTCTGGTTCGCGCAGCAAACGCTTGACCGCCGCAACGAAGCTCGCCCTGTTCTGGAAGAGCAAGCCGTTGACGCCGTGCTCCACCACCGGCCGATTCCCCGGAATATCGTGGGCTAGAATCGGACATCCGATGACGGCGGCCTCGATCAGGGCGTTGGAGATCCCTTCAGACACCGAGTTATTCACCACCACGTCGACCTGTTGCAGAATCGCTCCCATAGAAGTGGGTGGCAACACCCCCAGATAGTGAGCCCATGTGCGCGTATCTATTGCGGCGAGAAAGCTGTAACCATATCTGCCATCGAGCTCTGGGCCACAAAAAAGCACTTCCCATGCAGGCAACTCTCCCGCCACGGAATCAAACAGTTCCAGCAGTTCGAGAACCCCTTTTACCGGGCGGATACTTGCAGGACACAAAAACAGCAGCGCCTCAGGATTCAGGGGATGACTCTGGCGTAACAGATAGGGCTCCATCCCCATCTCGATACCGGGGGAAATTTCGTGCAGACGCGCAGCCCAGTGGGGATAGTGCTGCCGCAGAAATTCCGCTTCAAGATGATTCTGAATAAGCAACGCATCAGCCTGGGTTAAAACACGTTCAATTATCGGTGCCTGTAGAGGGTCATATAATCCTTCGTTGATATCGGTACCGCTGAGCAGCACAATTACTGGCAAATGTGGCTGAGTGGTACACGCCAGCGGACTGTTGAGCCACTGACGTCCGGCACGAAAGGCGTGTATCAGCAGTAATAGATCCGGTTTATACTCAGCGGTGACCCGCTCAAGCGAGGTCGCTGCTGAATCGAGATGACATAGATGTACATCATGCCCGCAGGACTGCAGCCCGCGCTGATAGCGCGTGGCAGTAATCCAGTTACCGGTGGCGGGGTTATATTCAGGGGAGCAGATCAGAATGCGCACACAGATCTCCAAAGGTAGTCAGGATTATTCCTCGGCGTTCGATAGTCTCACGCACCGAGGATGACATAAGGGCTTCCTGCTCGTGCCTGCGTTCCGCAGTGCAGAACGGCAAACCGGGGTCTTCATCACCGGGATGCACCATCAATTCCCAATGACCGGGGGGAATTTGTTCCAGCAAAGTGCATAGATTCCCCTTGTGCAATTGATTGAGTAACGGCATACCCCAGATACCTTCGGGGTGCAGCACACCGGCCTGTTGCAAAGTCAGGCGCATTTGCGTAGCAAGGCGGCGGTACAGGCCAAGCTCTTCCCCCAAAACCGTGTCGGGATCGTTTTCTGCGGGTTCAGCGGGAGCACATAACCGCGCTGCTGTTATATCAAACTGGCGACACACCTGCAGCACCAGCGCTAGCGTTGCGGGGAACAGCCCCATATGCTGATGATAATCCACATGATCGGGAATAATCCCGTATCCGATAACAGTCTCGATCTGAGCCTGGAGTTCGCGCAGGGCCGCACCCTGATCAAAGGCGGCATGGGCAAACACGGAACGCGCCCTGTATTTACCATGGAAATTACCCTGCGTATCGGTCAGGCCGCTGATTGGGCCTCTGATGGCTCTCCCTTCCGACAGATTCAGATGCACCCCAACTCCGCCCCTGCGCATTTTCGCTGCGGCAGCAGCGGACGCGCCGGTGGTGCCAGTCGCCAGCATAGAAACGCTGGTAACGATACCGGCA
Organism: uncultured Desulfuromonas sp.; assembly: GCA_964411865.1. Classification (GTDB taxonomy): domain Bacteria; phylum Desulfobacterota; class Desulfuromonadia; order Desulfuromonadales; family Desulfuromonadaceae; genus JAIVHC01. The sequence goes on from CAYPNO010000018.1 coordinate 3,511, forward strand.
TCGAGTGTGCGCAAAATACCACGGTCGCGCCCAGGTGCCAGACCGAAGTCGTCAGCGTTGATAATCAGTTTGCAGCTTGGTTTTATTACCTGTTCTGTCCTCAATGTCACTCTCTACTCCAAGAGGGATGGAAGAACAATCGCGTGCTTACTCTGTTGTTTTCTTCTTTGGCGGCTGCGGGTAGCGCATATCAAAGGCTTTTTCCTGTTCAGCGCTGCCGATCAACAGCATACTTATACCCTGTTCAAGCACCGCAGTAGGTTCAGGGGAGGTATCCATATTTCCTTCGGGATACTTCAGTGCCACAATGGAGCAGCCAATGGTGGAGCGTAGCTCGGAGTTGATAAGATCCTTACCCACTAGAGCCGCCGGAACTCCACGTTTGAATATATGCATCCCCTCACTCAAAAACACCGAGGCCTTGCGATCAATGAGATTCATCAAGATACTGGTCCCCACGGAGGCGTTGGCCACCACGAAATCTGCTCCGGCAGCGTAGAGCTGATCCACATTTTCATCTGAATTGGCCCGGGCCACGATCCGAATATTGGGGTGCATATGCCGACTTGCCAGGGTTAAAAATACATTAGTGCTATCGTCATTGGTGGTCACAATCACCCCAGTCGCACCTTCTATTCCTGCATCTGTGAGAACTTGGCGCGATGTGGCATCTCCAAGCACTGGCACATGTCTGGTGCAGGAGCTGCTTTTAGTTCGATCAATAAGGATAAAAGGGACGGGCTTGCGCTCCAAGAATTTAGCGGCGGCACAGCCAATGAGTCCATGCCCCAGAATAAAGATCAAATCATCCTCATCCGGATTGCCGATCAGCTCTTCGAGCCCCTTGAGTTGATCGCTGCTACCGGCCAAGAGAGCCAGACTCTCATCGTCTAAAATCGTGTCGCGCGTAGGGATAGTGAGTTGGCCACGCTTCCACAGACCGATCACTGATAGACCGGTTTTCTGCCGAATCTGCGCTTGCGCCAGGGTCATCCCCGCAAAGGGGGTCCCTTGTACCGGTATTTCCGCTATCTGGAGTGCGCCAAAGGTGTCCAGCACGTGGGCCATCGCCCCCTTGGTGGTAGCCCGTGTGGCCAGAAAACGTCCCAGAATATGCGGCATGGCAATCACATGGTTGGCGCCAGCCTGATGTAGTAGAGCCTGATGCTCGGGATCGCGCACCAATGCCACCACCGGCGTTTCACACAGCGAACGCAGGGTAAGGCAAATGTTAGCATTTTCAGGATCAGACAGATTTGCCACCACATACATAGCTGATTCCACTCGCAGGCGCCGCATCACTCCGGCATCTGTTGGCGAGCCATACACCACCTTAAGGCCCTCCTGTTCTTCCAACTTCAAGGCTCTGTCGTAATCCTGCGTAACTATTACGAAGTTCATTTTTCGATCCCGAAGTTTTCTCACAAACAGGCGGGTTATAGAGTCCAGTCCGAACACCACTATGTGCCCTTGCGTATGCGCCGGCAACTCCAAGGTAGGGGTGTTGCGCAAACGCTGCTCTATCCACGGTGCCAAAAACATACTTGCTATACCAAAGGGGAGGATTATCAGTAAAAAAACAACTCCAGAGATCGTTACGATTCCTGCGAAAACATAGCCGATATCATTATGAAAGGTGATATCTCCAAACCCCAAGGTGCTCATCACCGTTATGGTCCAGTAAAGGCCGGCTATAAAAGAAAACTCTCTCTCTTCGGTATGCCACATGAGGTAGCGGAAAATAGTGGCATAAGCCAACATCATTACCAACAGAAATACAAAATATAACAGCAGCACCTTTAGGTTCTGGCGCGCTCGCCCGCGCACAAAAAAGGCCAGTTGACTTGCGATACCCTTCATAGTAACTCCGTAAACAGGTGACTTAAAATCAGGCACCCGTATTTTACCCAACAGTCGTTCTCCAATGGTCGTTTACACAAATACTTTGTGCTTTCACCTGCCCGTCCATGATTACCGGCAACGGCTTCCACAACCCACTCCACACAATAAAAGACCAACGCATGATACAAGGGTTAGCGCATAAACACCACCCTACGCTGCACCTGCCCTATGCAGCTAACTTAGTTTAGTTTTAGCTTAAAACACCGCTGCTTAGCAACTGTGGACATAGGCTAAAAACACGCTGGGGCTTTTATTTATCCCTTGACGTTGGGCGCTGATCCCATTAGACTTACCAACCGCTGACTGACCGCTCAGTCGAGTAGCGACAAGATTCGATCTACGAAAATAAATAGAACATACCGCAGTTAAGCAAACCTTGGAGAAATACATGCCACTGCCCAGCACCAACAAACCATCAAAACGTCAGTCACTGCTGGAAGCGGCTCTGGAGTTGTTTGCCGAACATGGCCTAACCAGAGCGTCGACTGCCCAAATAGCGAAACGCGCAGGGGTAGCCAGTGGCACGCTTTTTTTTCACTTCAACAACAAGGGAGCTCTGATCCACGCCCTGTTCGAACTGGTTTATGCTGATATAAATACCGCGATGATGGATGGAGTGGAACCCAACATGACGATTCAGGAGCAAATGACCCTCCTGCTACGTAATCTGCTGCGCTATTTCCTCAAACATCCAGACCAGTTTCGGTTTATGGAACAGTTCCATTTTTCTTCGTTCAACACCCTTAATCGTGAACTCCATACTGAAAAAGGCTACCTGCGCGAGCTAATGTTGCGCGCACGCACACAGCACATAATCAAGGATGTTCCTTGTCTGAGTCTGGAAGCGATTGCTTTTGGCCCCATTGTAGCGTTGGCCAAGGAACATGCCAATCGGGGCACGCTAATTGATGAGCGCACTTTTGAGAGCACCATAGAAGCATGCTGGGACGCGCTGAAATGCTGATACAATGTTTAAGATAGAGGCGCTAAAATCGCACTAACCAAGCATTTTACTACACACCTTAAACTATTAAATTTACTGAGCAGTTCATCTTTTAATCATTTTATACCCATGCCTGCCCTGGTGCATTCAAGGTGCAGAAGGAGGATCCACAGCAATGAGAGCCATTACCAGAACACTGCCCACTTTTTTAGCTTTCTGCACCACCCTCGTGTTATTGCCGCTGCTTGCAGTCGCCGCCCCCCAGCAAGGACAGGGACCCAAGCCGGTAGTAGGGGTTACCGCTGCAACCATGCAGGACGCGAACCTTCCGAAAAAGTATATCGGCCACGTAGAGGCGCTTGAATCCATTGACTTGAAGGCTAGGGCAGATGGTTATCTAGAGCAGGTGAATTTTGCTGAGGGTTCCGTCGTCAAAAAAGGGCAGGTGCTGTATGTAATTGAACAAGCGCCGTACAAAGCCAGGGTCGCCGCCGCCAAAGCCAGTGTGGCCCAGGCCGAAGCGGATCTGTTTAAGACCCAGACCAAACTCAATCGTCTGCGCTCTGCCGGAGCCGGGAGTATCCCCCAGACCGACATGGACGATGCCAAAGCCGCTTACGATCTGGCCCAGGCCCGTTTGCTCGAAGCACAGGCCAATCAGCAACTGGCAGAGATCAATCTTGGCTATACCACTATTAAAGCTCCGCTGGATGGGCGCATTGGCAAAAGTTTTTATAAAAAAGGCGATCTCATCACCTCCACTTCCGGCTCCATGGCTGAAGTTGTGAGCATCGATCCAATACGCGTGCTCTTTTCCGTCAGCGAGCGTCAAACCGAGACTATCCGCAAAGCCGCTACCGATGCGAGCACCCCCGCAGCGGAACCTAATCTTAAAATTCGGGTCAGTTCCACCGATGGTGAAGAATATCCCCAAACCGGTCGGGTTGAATTTATCGACAACAAAATGGATTCAAGCACTGGCACCATCGCTATCTGGTCGATATTTGCTAACCCACAGGGGCATCTGTTCCCTGGCGCATACGTCAATGTCTCCCTCACCCCTGCCGCCCCCTTGATGCAAATCTCCATTCCACAAGCTGCGATGCAGCGCGATAAAGATGGTGCCTTTGTGCTAGTGGTAGATAACAATTCGAAGATTGAAAAACGCAAAATAGAAGTGGGAAAAGCCAGCGGTCGCAACCTCTTTGTCACTTCCGGCCTAACTGAAGGGGAACTGGTTGTTTACGAAGGAATCCAGAAAGTTATCCCTGGTGCAGAGGTAACTATTCAGCTCAAGGAAGATAAGGATAACTAGCATGTTTTCTAAGATATTTATTGAGCGGCCTCGCTTGGCAGTGGTGATCGCCGTTGTCATCATTCTCGCCGGCGCGATTGCCCTGACCGCATTACCTGTCGCGGAATATCCGTCCATCACTCCGCCGGTGGTGCGCATCAGCGCCGTCTACCCCGGAGCTAGCGCCCAGGTTATCAAAGATACTATCGCCGCCCCCATTGAACAAGAGATGAACGGGGTCGAGGACATGCTGTACATGAACTCGGATTGCACTAACAACGGCACCTACTCTCTTGAGATCACCTTCGATGTGGACTCCGACCCTGACATCGACCAAGTCAACGTACAGAACCGGCTTCAATTAGCAGAATCCCAACTGCCACCTGAAGTAGTCAATCAAGGGATATCGGTGCGGCGGCGTTCCTCCGACATGCTCGGGGTGATCAGCTTCACGTCACCGGGTCAAACTCACGATCGCTTGTTTTTGAGTAACTACATCAGCCGCACTATTAAGGATACCTTACAGCGTATTGACGGGGTCAGTGACGTGTTTGTGTTCGGTGAGTTCGAATACAGCATGCGAATCTGGATGGATCCCGATAAACTTTCGGCGCTCGGCATGAGCACCAATGAGGTTATCTCTGCCATCCGTCAACAGAACATTCAGGCGACCCTTGGTTCAGTGGGTACAACCCCCAGCGTTGTCGGTCAGCAGATACAATACACCCTCAATGCCAAAGGACGCCTGGACTCGGTAGAAGAGTTCAACGACATCATTATCCGCTCCAACGATAGAGGCGGATTGGTGCAGTTAAAAGATGTGGCAGACGTAGAACTGGGCAGTAAAAGCTATAGCACTGGGGGCAACCTCGACAATAGTGAAGCGATCAGTATGGCGCTGTACCGTTCTTCAAGCGCTAATGCTGTCGCAACCATGGATCGGGTTCGCGAAGTCCTCAATGAGCAAAAAAAAACCATGCCTGACGACGTAGCGTACGTCATTCCGTATGACACCACCAGCTATGTTAAAGAGGCCATCAAGGAGATCAGCTTTACTCTGGGGCTGACCTTTTTGCTGGTAGTGCTGGTAATTTTCGTGTTTCTGCAAAACATCCGTGCAACCCTGATACCTGCAGCCGCAATCCCGGTCTCAATTATCGGGACATTTGCGGTGCTGCTGGTTCTGGGCTTCAACATCAATACCATTACCCTGTTTGCCATGATTCTCGCCATCGGGTTGGTGGTTGACGACGCCATCGTAGTGGTGGAAAACGTCTACCGCATCATGGAAGAGGAAGATTTAGAGCCCAAAGAAGCCACCATTAAGGCGATGTCGCAGGTTACCGGCCCTATTATTGCCACCACCCTAGTATTACTGGCTATTTTTGTCCCCATTGCGTTTATGCCCGGCATTACTGGACTACTGTATAAACAGTTTGGCGTTACGCTATGCGCATCGGTTCTGATCTCTTCGCTGTGTGCCCTTACGTTGAGTCCAGCCATGTGTGGCGTTATCCTTAAAAAGGCTCGGCCGCACAGACGAGGCCCGTTGGCCTGGTTTAATAAGTTTATGAATTTTTCCCGCGATACCTACACTGGGGTTGTGGGCTGGCTCATTCGTAAGGTAATTATCGGAGTTATCCTTTTCCTGCTAATAACTGCCGGCGCCTGGTTTTTATCCGGACGTATTCCGACCAGCTTCCTTCCACAGGAGGATAAAGGTGCCTTCCTGATTGACGTTCAACTCCCTGAAGGAGCTACCTTGCAGCGCCTCAGCGAGGTCAACGCGGAAGCAACTACGAGAATCCTGCAAATAGAGGGGGTAGAGAGGGTTATCGCCATTGACGGCTTCAGCCTCTTGAGTGGAAATGCAGAAAACGTCGGGTTTATTATCACTGATCTTACCCCTTGGGATGATCGCAAGGATCCAAATCTGCATATAGACGCACTAGTACAAAAAGTTACGCAAGAGCTGAACGGAATTTCCACTGCCAGCATCCGCGCTTTTATCCCCCCACCCATCCAGGGGCTTGGAGTTACCGGCGGCTTTGATTTCCGTCTGCAAGCACTGGAAGACCAAGCGCCAAGTGAAATAGCGGCGGTCGGCATGGGGCTGGTGATCGCGGCAAATCAGCATCCGGCACTGAGCATGGTGTACACCACCTACAGTGCAAACACGCCTCAACTATGGTTAGACCTTGAGCGCACTCGGATGCAGGAGCTTGGGGTATCTGCAGGCAACCTATTTGCCACCCTCAATCAACATCTGGGCTCGCAATACGTCAACGACTTCAACCTCTACGGGCGCACCTATCAGGTAAAAGTGCGCGCCAAAGAGAATTTCCGCAAAAACCCGGAGGATATCCGCGATCTGTATGTCACCAGCAGCTCTGGCAAAGAGATTCCGGTGGAAAACTTACTAAACATCTCTACTTTCCTCGGTGCAAGGGTAGTTAATCGCTACAATCAGTACACCAGCCTCACCATCAACGGTCAGGCTTCGCCGGGGTACTCTTCGGGGCAGGCGATGGAAATCATGGAGGAACTGGCGGCGGAACATTTACCCCCCGGTTACACCTTTGAGTGGTCTACCATGTCACTACAGGAACAAAAAGCCAGCGGTACGGTGGGCTACCTTTTCGCCCTAGCGCTGATATTCGCGTATCTGTTCCTGGTGGCACAGTATGAAAGCTGGAACCTACCCCTGACCATTGTCCTTTCAGTCACCATTGCAGCCCTGGGTGCCTTAGTGGGGCTGTGGATAACCGGTATCCCCATGTCCATCTATGCGCAGATAGGCATGGTGCTACTTGTCGGTCTGGCTGCAAAAAATGCCATTCTGATTGTTGAGTTCTCCCGCGACCGTAAGGCAGAGGGCGCGCTGACCAGAGATGCTGCCATTGATGGTGCGAAGGTGCGTTTTCGCGCAGTACTTATGACCGCCTTCACCTTTATCCTCGGGGTTGCACCGCTAGTATGGGCTATTGGAGCTGGAGCAGCCAGTCGGCGCCATATCGGCATCGTAGTATTCTCGGGCATGATTGCTGCTTCTACCGTGGCGTTATTGATTATTCCGGTACTGTTCTATCTGTTCCAAAGCATGCGAGATAAATCTACGGCATGGAAACAGCGCCGCCGCGAACACCTAAACAATGAAGAACTTCCTGACTAAAAGGTACTCAATACTATGCAGATAAATAAGAGATTACTTCTGAATCAACCACTTAAGGGTGTATCACACTGGTGTAGCCTTGCCATTGCGGCTATACTAATGAGTGGATGTGCCGTAGGACCTAACTATTCCAAGGTAGAACCCGCAGCACAGGAGGAATGGTATGCCGAGATGGAAAGAGGGCTTGAGGCAACTACTCTGCATGAGAATCAACTCGCCACCTGGTGGAATGTCTTCGAAGATCCCCTGCTCAGCTCGTTGCAGCAGCGCGCCATCCGAGAAAACCTTGAGCTGAAGACGGCATACTCACGTCTGCAGCAAGCACGAATCAGGCGCGGGTTGAGTCGGGCAGATTACTTCCCCAGCTTGAGTGCCGAAGGAAACATACAGCGACAACGCGGCAGTGAGAATCTCGGCTATCCCAACGGTGGCCAGGAACAAGACTGGTACATGTCAGGGCTAAACACATCCTGGGAACTTGATCTGTTTGGCGGTATCCGGCGCTCGATAGAAGCAGCACAGGCTGAGCTAGAGGTGAGCACCGCAGAGATGCACGGGGTGCTCACTAGCCTTACCGCAGAAGTAGCGCTAAACTACATTGAGCTCCGAACCTACCAGCAGCGCGTACAGGTAGCGCTGAATAATATAGAGACGCAGAAAAAAACCTATGCCCTCAATGCTTCGCGCTTCAAAGCCGGTTTAATCGACGAGTTGGCGTTGCAGCAGTCTCTGCGTAATCTAGAGCAGAGCAGAGCCCAAATATCTCGATTGCAAGCAGCGATTCGCATGGCGGAAAACAATTTAGCTGTGCTGCTGGGGCAAACCCCGGGCACATTGCGGGAAGAATTTTCCTCCATTGGTGAGATCCCCGTAGCACCTCTCCGGATAGCCATCGGCATCCCTGCTGAGGCCATGCGCCGCCGCCCCGATATCCGCCGAGCAGAACGTACCCTTGCGGCGCAGAGCGCACGCGTCGGTGTTGCCACTGCCGAGCTTTTCCCTAAATTGCGTCTACTCGGCACCATTGGCCTTGAAGCGTTAAACTCTGGCAGCGACTTTTTTGACTCATCCAGCCAATTCTGGCAGATAGGCCCTGGCATCACCTGGAACATCTTTCAGGGCAAGGCACTGCGCTTAAATATTGAGATGCAGGAAGAACGCTATACTGAGGCATTGACACAGTACAATTTAAGCGTATTAAAGGCACAACAGGAGATTGAAAACGCCCTCACATCCTACGCCAAAGAACAAATACGCCAAGAACATCTAGTCAAGGCGGTAGCCGCTGCGCAGCGTACTGAATGGCTTGCCCGCGACCGCTACAATGCCGGCTTAGTGGACTTTTATATCGTACTGGATGCCCAGCGTGCTCTGTTCCAAATTGAAGATGAACTAAACCAGAGCAAGGGAGAAGTAGGCACAAATCTTACAAGAGTTTACAGTGCAATTGGTGGCGGGTGGCAGGGAGAAGAATAGAATGAAGAGATTGATGCAATTTCTGGGTGTCGCAGTAGGCATAACTCTAGTATTGCTTATCTCTGGGTGCAGATCTCACTTTGTAGTGGCTACACAGGCTGACACTGAGCGCTTCGACACCCTGATGGAGCGTGAGGAGCGCCAATTAAGCCAGTTGCAACAACTCACCAGTCAGATCGGGGCTATACACAGCACCATGCTCGAAGGGCAGAACGCTCAAGTGCTTAATCTGCAACAACGGGTAGAAGCCCAAGGAGAGGAGCTGCGTACGCTGCAGCGCGCCCTCGACGAACTGCGTCTGAGCAAAGATGCCCAGCTACAGTTTAATGATGCGCGCAGCCGGGTGGTGGTTTCAGAACTCAAAGCTTCCGAAGCCAGTGATACATCAACCAGGCAGGCAGGAAAGCAAGTGGTAGGTGCGGTACAAACAGTATTTATCTCACCCCCTGGAATAATCCTCCCGGCACGTATTGATACCGGTGCTGCGACGTCATCCATCGACGCGCGCAAAATAGAAACCTTCGAGCGCAACGGGGATCCATGGGTGCGATTTTTAATCCTTAACCAAGAAAACGGAGAAAAAATTGAGATCGAATGCAAGGTGGTACGAAACGTGCGGATCGTTCAGGCGGTAAAAGAAGATAAAACTCTCCGCCAGGTAGTGGAACTGCTTGTAACCTTGGGCACCACAGTGCTCACCGCCGAATTCACCCTGGCAGATCGTTCCCACATGGAATTTCCCGTGCTTATCGGGCGTAATATCCTCATGGACTCCATGACGGTTGATATAAGCAAAAAATATATTTCGACCCCAATTCCACCGCTACCCTAAAATACTTACACCCACCCAGGCTATCAAGATGCCCCGTGCTCTGTTCTATACCCTGATATTTGTCATGTTCACTACCGGCCTCGGTCTGACTTGGCTGCGCCATACCCATACCGATATCCCCTTGCTGCCAGGCAAGCAGGTGACGGTATGGCTAGTCGAAGCCAGAGTAGCCTTCAACGCCAGTGACAACCCAGTTGAAGTCAGTTTGGATATCCCCGATACCGTTCCAGGATACAAAACCTTCAACGAACAGACCGCCTCGCCCGGATATGGTTTTTCTGTGCTGGATATTGAGGGCAACCGACGGGCCGTATGGTCGATACGCAGCGCCAGCGGGCCACAGACCCTGTACTATAAAGTATTAGTGAGGGCGGATCAGGATGCTAGTGGAGAGAATCTAGGCACACCCCATCCCGTGGTTGAAATATTCTGGGAAGAATCGCAAGGAATAGCCGCGCGTCAAGTACTGGCTCAGGCCCACGCCCAGTCTGACTCTCGCCTGAGCATGTGCCGCGAACTGATTAAGCAAGTCAGCGCCAAAGAGAAATCACAAAATGTTGCCCTGCTGCTATCACATGCCCCGCCAGTGCTACTGCTGGAAAAACTTCTCAACTACGCCGGCATCCCAACCCGCATTGTTGATGGACTATATCTAGAAGAAAACCGGCATAACCTTGAACTCGAACCGATGCTGGAGATATACACGACCGAACGCTGGATCATGCTCGACCCAAGCACAGGACAGCACGGGCGTCCAGATAATTTCTTTTTGTGGGGCCAAGGTGGCACTTCAATTTTAGATGTAACTGGGGGACGCAATTCCAGGGTCAGCTTTGGCATCAGCGCCCAAACCATCTCCGCTAAGCAACTGGCTCTAACTACCGCCCCACCCGATCACTTCGCCTTCTTCGATATGCATAAACTGCCAGTCGAAGAGCAGAATATGCTCAAAGTGATGCTGCTGCTCCCGCTGGGCGCTCTGGCCGTGGTGTTTATGAGTATCATTATCGGGATCCGCACCTCAGGTACTTTTATGCCGATCCTGATTGCCCTTTCATTTCTACAGACTTCGTTATTACCAGGATTAATCAGTTTTGTTGCCATTGTAGCCTTCGGACTACTGTTGCGCAGTTATCTGTCACACTTCAATCTTCTGCTGGTGGCACGTATTTCCACTATAGTGGTGCTGGTGCTTATGATTATCGTAATATCGAGTCTGTTCGGCTATCAGATCGGGGTTAACACCCGCATGAGCGTAACCTTCTTCCCGATCATCATTATCGCTTGGACCATTGAGCGGATGTCGATTTTGTGGGAAGACGAGGGGCCGCGAGAAGTATTGCTTCAGGGGGGCGGCAGCCTCTTTGTCGCCATCTGCGCCTTCATGCTGATGAGTTGGCCTCTGGCAGCCCACTTGAGCTTTAACTTTCCCGAAATCAATCTCATCACCCTCGCGCTGATCATGGGGATGGGGAGCTACACCGGCTACAAACTCACAGAACTGCGGCGCTTTCGGGCGCTGCGTCTGAAACTGGGGCTCTGATGTGGTGCACCAGCATACGCAGGTTGCGCGAACTGGGTATTTTGGGCATGAACGCCCGCAATATCAACTATATTGCGCGCTATAACCAACGCAAGCTCTACCCCTTAGTAGACGACAAACTAAAAACCAAAAAACTCGCACAGAACTACGGCATTCCAGCGCCAAAACTCCACTTTGTTATCAGAGAGCAACATCGCTTGCGCACTATTGAACAGCGCCTGCACAATCTGAGCGGGTTTGCCATCAAGCCGGCCAAAGGTTCCGGCGGTAAAGGGATTCTGGTTATCGTTGCGCGGGAGGATGGAAAGTTTATCACCACCTCAGGTGCCTCCCTTGGAATCGACCATATCAAGCGGCATATCTCTAATATTCTAGCTGGGCTGTACTCCCTGGCAGGAACACCAGATGTGGCTATAATTGAAGAACTGATTGAGTTTTCCAACCTGTTCCGCAACTATTCCTATCAAGGGGTGCCAGATATCCGCGTTGTAGTGTTTCAGGGCTATCCAGTTATGGCGATGTTGCGTCTGGCCACCCGTGCTTCCAATGGCAAGGCCAATCTGCACCAAGGCGCAGTCGGGGTAGGGCTGGATATATGCAGTGGCACGTCATTAAAAGCCGTGCAGTTCTCTGTACCGATGTTTGTCCATCCAGATACCGGCAGCACCCTGGAACATATCAGCATTCCGCGCTGGGATGAGATCCTCATGCTGGCGGCACGCTGCTACGACATGACTGGACTAGGGTACATAGGCGCTGACATTGTGCTGGATGGCGCCGGCAATCCACTGCTGCTCGAACTTAACGCGCGCCCCGGCCTTGCCATCCAGAGCGCCAACGGGCACGGACTGCTCCCGCGTCTGCATAATATCGAGGGATTAAAACGCAGACACGAGAGCGCGCAAGCGCGGATAAACTACATCCTCAAAAACTTTACCCCTGCGTAACCTTGGTGCGGAACATGGTCAGTAACATCTTGAAACGCTGCGCTGCATGCACACTGTGGGGCAGGCCGCCGGGCATAAGAATGATTTCACCGGATTTTACCACACTCTTCTTCCCATCAACCGTGATCTCCCCTTCCCCATCCAACACTTGAATAAATGCATTGAACGGTACCGTGTGTTCAGATAAGGATTGTCCTGCGTCAAAGCTGAATACGGTCAGGGTGCCGCTGGCATTCTTCAGCAACGTGCGGCTCACCACCGCCCCTTCCTGATATTCAGTCATCTGTGCAAGATTGTAGGCTTTTGCACCATCTACGGTTAACTTGCTTTCTATTTCGCTCATATGCAGTCTCCTGTAAAAAAATGGTTGTTAGTTATCTTAGGGCTTGCTTGCGGCATCCTATAAGACCAAAGCCTAAGTCTAAGTCAAAATCAAGATAAAAACCAAGACCTTCGTTCAAACCCACCCTGGTCAATCAAGCCGCACTCCCATATCTACGCTCAAAATCCTCCACCAGGCTGCGGTATTTCTGTTCCACCTGCGGTGTTTCAGCTTCGGCCTGTGCATAACCTTTGATAATATCAGGGCGCGCACCTTCTGGCAGGACACGTTCCGCCAGCGGATAGAGGATGGTATCTTCCTTGGCAATATGCTGACGCAGCAACTCGGCATAGCCCATTGCATGATTCACCAGGATGGGAATCTGTTCGGTTTTTCCCGCCTGAATGTGCGCGAGTGCTGTTTCCATCCCCCGCACATGGGCGCGCCCCTGTTCATGCTCAATGTGCATTGCCTCAATGGGGGAGCGCTTTTCCGGCATGCCGTTCTGTATCAGCGCGGTGAACAATACATGCTCTTCTTTGGCGTGATGGAATCGATCGGCAAAGTTGCAAATAAAGTCTACCGCCGTGGCAAAAAAAGTCCAATCGTGAAATTCTGCGCGCTCTGCACGCCGGGCGTTGGCTTCAAGCAGCGTAATCATGCGCAGAATAAGCTGGTGTTCTTCCATCAGAACCTTGGTTATGTCGATTTTGGTGGCGGTTTTCATGCGCTCTTCCTTTCGCCGTTGATGCCGATGGTTACAATCTCCAGCGGGATATCCTTGCCTGCCTGCTCAATCGCCTTTTTAGCAAACATTCCCATCCCTCGACAGCATGGCACTTCCATTATGGTGACCGTTATACTTTTAATGTCATTCTGTTGGATGATCTGGGTCAGTTTTTCCAGATATGTGCTGGTATCATCGAGCTTTGGACACGCATTGACAACCACCCGCCCCTTGATGAAATCGCGGTGAAAATCTGCATACGCAAACGGGGTACAATCTGCGGCCAAAAGCAGGTGCGCGTCCTTCAGATACGGCGCGTGCGGTGGAACCAGATGTAACTGGGTCGGCCACTGACGCAGCTGAGATTCAAGTTTGGCCGTCGCTGTATTGTTGTCTATTTCTGCGTTATCCGCCATTTTCAAGGTGCGTACCATGGTTCCGGGACATCCACATGCTAATTTACTCATATCTAACTCCTTGTTTTATATAGAAAATTATTTTTTAATCTATTGAGTCACTGTGCTGCTATTGTCCAGGTAAGCGTTGATCTGCGTTTCAATCAGCTGCTCAGCTTCAGTACCAAGGCCATGGATGCTCACCACATCCTGCAACTGGCAGATTCCCACTCCGCAGCTGAGGCAGCCAATATCAAACTGCTGTAGAATTTCTCCAATCTGCGGATGGGTGGTCAACACATCCTGAATCGCCTGTTCACCTAAATTCTGTTTCAAATTCATGCCGTCCTCCTTAGTTCCAGTTCCGGTGCGTACCTGTGCCGATTCCACCATTGACGTTAGCGTTGGTTCGCGCCTGCAGTGCTTATTGTTGAGGTAACAATAGCCCCTTTCACAGCGGGTAAACATGACCCAAATCAATTTATTACTAATTTTGTAATATTTATCTTTGCTGCGTACCCTCCCTTTACCCGCACAGGTAAATCAGGTACTATGCAAACCATATGTAAATTCATATACAACATAGGCGACCATAGGTAGCGTCTACGTAAAGGATTTGATAAATGGATAAAAAATACACTAAAATGGCCCTGATAACTCTTCTTGGAGTTCTCATCGGTGGTGGAATCGGCTACATGGGTCAATGTGCCGGCAACACCTGAGGTGCAACGTCCAGCCCTTGGTCAGGGGCTTTCCTGGGTGGTCTCGTCGGCCTGTTGATCGGGACCAGCAGTAATGGTAAAAAACACTAGCTTCAGCAATGTCTAACGCACCAAACAAGCTCTGGCTCCCGCAGCTATTCAGGTGACACCCTGATACTTTTTTGTTACTGTCTGTGACGCACTAATATTAAATAATCGGCAGCATGGAAGACGGTTAAAATCCGTCGCGGACCCGCCACTGTGTTCGTCGCCTTAGCGGCGGCGTTAGTCAGATACATGCCCGATTCATTTGTTCCCCCCCGTCTTCGCGGAACGAGACGGCAGAACTCTAACGAGGATTAAAAACGCAATCCCCGTAACCCTTTATGTGGTTGCGGGGATTTTTTATTTTTTACCCGGTCAGCATCTGAGAGCTGCTTTTATGCCAAAAAAAATTACCCTGATCAGACACGCAGCCATTGGGGCGGAATGGAACGGACGCTACATCGGGCGCGAAGATGTTCCCCTCAGTGACCTCGGCATTGAACAGGCACAGCAACTGGCTCAGCGCCTGACTACGCCCGGCTTCCCGCCCATAGAATGCCTATGGTGCAGCCCGGCACAGCGCGCCCGCCAGAGCGCCCAACCCCTGATCCCGCACCTGGCGTGCGCTCCAGTCTTTGATGTACGTCTGCACGAAATTGATTTCGGTCAGTGGGAAGGGTTGACGTTTGCGCAGATCCAGCGCAAAGCCCCACACCTGGTTGATCAGTGGGCCGCGCATCCCGGCACCTTCGACTTTCCCGGCGGAGAAGCGCTGCCCCGGTTCCATGCGCGTATAAAAGCTGTCGCGGCAGCGATCCACGCTGAGACCTGCAACCACCTAGCCATTGTCAGTCATGGCGGGGTGCTCCAAAGCCTCCTCTGTGCTCTACTGCAGTATCCTTTGGAGGATCACCTGAAGTTCTCCCTCGAACGGGGCGGTTACGCCACCTTGCAGCTGGAAGATACCCATGCTGTGTTGACCGGATTGTATAATTCATGACACCTGATCCCCTGAAGCATCTCCCCCATCTTCCCCGTCTTCCCTACCTTCTGTATG
The DNA here is from genome assembly GCA_964411865.1 of uncultured Desulfuromonas sp. Taxonomy (GTDB): domain Bacteria; phylum Desulfobacterota; class Desulfuromonadia; order Desulfuromonadales; family Desulfuromonadaceae; genus JAIVHC01. The sequence goes on from CAYPNO010000018.1 coordinate 18,867, forward strand.
TCAGCGGCGGCGCGCGTAGCGGCAAAAGCAGCTATGCCGAGCAGCGTGCCCTGGCGCTCCCCGGCCCGCGCAGCTACATCGCAACCTGTCCCATCCTCGATGTCGAGATGGAGGCGCGCATCGCCATCCATCGGCAGCAGCGCACCGCACATGAATGGTACACCATCGAAGAGCCTGTGGATCTGTGCGGGGCGCTGAACGCAACCCGCAGCAGTGCCGTGGTGCTGGTTGACTGCGTGACGCTGTGGATCAACAACCTGCTGTATGCGGACACTGAGGAGAAACTTGACGAAAGCTGGATGGAGCGTACCGCCCTCGATGTTATCAAAGCCGCCCGCAGCACTGAACGCACTGTGATCTTCGTCTCCAACGAATTGGGGATGGGCATTGTTCCGGCACAGGCGCTGTCGCGCCGCTATCGCGATCTGGTGGGGCGCTGCA
>CAYPNO010000019.1:0-18775 GCA_964411865.1 uncultured Desulfuromonas sp.
GTAACAACCAACTAATGAACATGGTAAAGGCTTGGGTAAGGGGGCTGCGACCAGCGCAGAAAACATAAAGAACTTGGACTTGCTCCTTGATATTCCCCTAGATGTGTCTGTTGAGGTGGGCCGTTCACGCATGTTGGTGCGTGACCTGCTTCAGATGGATGAAGGGTATGTGGTGGAATTGGGAAAGCAAGCTAATGAGCCTCTGGACGTGTATGTCAATTCGCGCCTTATTGCCCGTGGCGAGGTGGTTCTTATAGATGAAAAGCTGGGCCTGCGTTTGACGGATGTAGTAAGTCCGGCTGAACGTATTGAAAACCTAGCTTAAAAATATATGTTCAGAGCTGTTGTACCCATAGCGCTTATTTTTGTTTTCACCATGCTGGTTTCTCCCCCCGCACTTAAAGCGGCTGTAGGCAAGAGTGAGCCTTCTCTTTTTTCCATGACTTTGCAGATGCTGACTGCGCTGGTGCTGGTACTAGGGTTGTTTCTCCTTTTATATGCACTGGTGCGTAAATCGCGGGGTTGGCTTCCCGGAAAAACGGCCGGGCAGCATATTGAGGTGCGAGCAGTACGTCACTTAGGTCCTAAAAAAGCCCTTTACCTTGTCGATGTGGACGGTAGGCGGTTTTTCCTTTCCGCCGCCGGAGAGCAGGTGCGACTGTTGTCTGGTTGGAGTGTCGATGGTTCCGGAATCAAGTCGGCTACTGAAGCCAGTTCTGGACTCGAGCCGAATATGCAAATTAATACATCATCGGATTTTGATACACTAATGCAACAGCACATGTCGGATGCTGATGCAGTAGTTGACGATGGATCTTTCGTGCAAGGGAAAGGGGTGTGAGCGTGTCCGGAAGCCATAAACCTATCCCTGTTCTGGGTGATAAGATTCAGCCTTTCTTGCTTATGCCACTGATTCTACTTGTTTTTGGAGCTGTGCTGCTAGTGCCTCAGACGGTTGCCGCGTTGGAGATCCCCACCATCTCCTTTGGGGTAACTGACGCTAATACTCCCGCCGAAGTATCGACTGCTATTCAGGTCCTGCTGGTTTTGACCATTATGTCGGTTGCGCCGGCTATTCTGCTCATGACCACGGCTTTTATCCGAATTGTAGTGGTACTCTCCTTTGTGCGACAGGCCATGGCAACCCAGCAGATGCCGCCAAACCAGATAATTATTGGCCTATCGCTGTTTCTGACCTTTTTTATTATGAGCCCAGTGTTCAGTGCTATGAATAAGAACGCAATCCAGCCCTATCTGAACGGAGACCTGGCGTTGGAATTTGCTCTGGATAAAGCGATTTCCCCTATGCGTGAATTTATGTTCTCCCAAACTAGGGAGAAAGATCTAGCCCTACTTATAGATATCGCAGGTGCTGAGCAACCAGACGATCACACCGAGGTCTCGACTGTAACCCTTATCCCTGCGTTTATGCTCTCCGAGCTCAATCGCGCTTTTCAGATCGGTTTTATGATCTATGTGCCGTTTCTAGTTATTGATATGGTGGTAGCCTCGGTATTGATGTCGATGGGGATGATGATGTTACCCCCTCCGATGATTTCACTCCCGTTCAAACTATTGTTATTTGTGTTGGTTGATGGTTGGGGGCTCGTGGTTGGCTCACTTGTGCGCAGTTTTGCCTGATTTCTTTAAGCAAAACGCACTCGCTTAGCAGAGAAGGAGGCGGATATTGACACCTGAATTTGTAGTAGATCTAGGTCAGAATGCGGTACGCACAGTCCTTCTCATCTCTGCTCCTATGCTGGTGTCAGGGCTAATAATCGGGTTGATGGTGAGTATTTTTCAGGCCGCCACCCAGATAAACGAGCAGACCATGACATTTGTCCCCAAGATAGTTGCGGTGTTGCTTGCTCTAATCATTGCGGCTCCTTGGATAATCCAGGTAATGATCTCGTTTACGCAGAATGTATTTCAGGCTATTTCCACAGTAGGGGGCTGATAGGTGGAACTTTCCCTGATATCAGTCACCGCAGTGCAGCATATGCTTATCTGCCTGTCTAGAATTGCAGCTATTCTGGCTAGTATGCCAGTTTTTGGCACCAATATGGTTCCCGGACGAGTCAAGGTAACATTGGCGGTGATGCTGTCAGTGCTGGTGTATCCGGTGGTTGAAACCAAGATAAATATTGTAAACTTTTCCACTGTTTATATGGGTCTGCTCATGGCAAACGAGGTTATCCTTGGGGTGATGCTGGGATTTGTCTCCAGACTTATCTTCACTGCGGTTGAGTTTGGTGGGACAGTGGTAGGTTATCAGATGGGTTTCGCCGCCGCCAATGTGTACGACCCGCAAAATCAACGCCAGGTGTCTCTGATGTCGCAGTTCCAGAATGTGTTTGCCATTCTGGTGTTTCTCGCCATCGACGGGCATCATCTTTTTTTACGTACTATGGTGGATTCGTACGAACTTATTCCGCCGGGGTTGCTTGATCTGTCCGGACCGGCAGTGCCCTACATCGTCGAATTAATGGGGTATATGCTGATTCTGGCGGTACGTTTCAGCGCTCCGGTGCTGGCAGTACTGCTTTTGTCTGGACTGATTTTAGGAATTATGTCGCGGGTTTTTCCGCAAATGAATGTTTTTTTGCTCTCGTTTCCTATCAATATCGGTCTCTCTTTTATAATAACCGGGCTTACGATGTCTGTTGTGATATCGTTATTGCAAAATGAATTTGCTGCATTGCCGGAACGTTTTTGGTTGTTGTTTGAGGGGTTACGTGGCTAATGGCGGAAGATCAGGGGCAGGAACGTAACGAAGAAGCCACAGCGAAACGGCGGGATGATTTTCGCAAAAAAGGTCAGGTAGCGCAAAGTAAGGAGGTTAATACCGCGCTGCTGATGGCGGCATCCATACTCCTCTGGTATTTTTATGCCGAAACCTTTTGGGGCAATCTTACCAATCTTATCGACCACCTGTTGTATAATGCCGGTACTTTCTTCATCACCCCTCAATCTATTGTGCAGTTGCTGTTATTTGTAGTTTGGCAGATGGCAGGGTTGATTCTACCGCTGTTTTTTCTTGTTCTTGTGGTAGGTTTTCTGTCCAGCTTTGTTCAGATTGGTTGGCTGGTTACGGGCAAACCGCTGATGCCGGATTTTAGCAAGCTAGATCCTATTAAAGGTGCAGCACGCTTTGTTTCCAAACGTTCCTTGGTAGAGATGTTAAAGTCTCTAGCCAAGGTTTTGCTTGTGGGATATGTAGCCTACAGTACGCTTGCAAGCGAGTTTGAGCGAGCACTAATGCTTGTGGATATGGAAGTTATCAGCACCCTTGGCTATGTGGGTGATGTTGCCTTAAGTGTGCTATTAAAAGCTTGTGGGGTTATGTTGCTGCTGGCGCTGCTTGATTTTCTCTTTGTGCGCTGGGAGATGGAAGAGAAGATGAAGATGACCAAGCAGGAACAGAAGGAAGAGTCTAAGGAGAGTGAAGGAGATCCGCATCTTAAATCCAGAGTTCGGGCGCTACAGCAGGAGATGGCCCGGGGACGTATGATGGCTGATGTTCCGAAGGCGGATGTGGTTATTACCAACCCGACCCATCTTTCGATAGCAATTCGTTATGATAGCGAAAAAATGGACGCTCCAGTGGTGGTGGCGAAAGGGGCTGAAGAGCTTGCTTTTAAGATTCGTGAGATTGCAAAAGAGCATGATGTCCCTCTAGTTGAAAACATCAAGGTTGCCAGGGCGTTATATCGTGTAGAAGTGGGCGACGTGGTCCCTGAAGCGATGTTTAAGGCGGTGGCTGAGATTTTGGCTTATGTCTATGGTTTGAAGCGTTCATAGTTGGCGGTGTTTGACGGATGTTTGAAGTAATAACGCAAAATAAGTGGATAAATCTGCTGTTTCGTAGCGATGTGGTTGCGGCGCTGGGTCTTGTTGCGATCCTGATGCTGATGATTATCCCGTTGCCGTCTATTTTGCTCGATATTTTTCTGTCGCTCAACATCACCATATCATTGCTTATTCTTGTTTTAAGCCTGTACATGAAGCGCTCAGTTGAATTTGCCATTTTCCCAGCGGTGCTGTTAGCTACTACCCTGTTTCGCCTTTCTCTCAATGTCGCGTCTACCCGCTTGATACTGCTGTACGGTGATTCTGGCCCCAGTGCTGCAGGCGCAGTTATTATGTCGTTCGGGCAGTTTGTGGTGGGGGGGAACTACGTCGTCGGCATAGTTATTTTCGTAATTCTGGTAGTAATTAATTTTATGGTTATTACCAAGGGCGCTGGGCGTGTAGCCGAGGTCGCTGCGCGCTTTACCCTTGACGCCATGCCTGGTAAACAGATGGCCATTGATGCAGATCTCAATGCTGGGCTGATAAATGATCAGGAGGCCAAGCAGCGGCGTGCCGATATTGCCAAAGAAGCAGACTTCTTTGGCGCTATGGATGGTGCGAGTAAATTTGTGCGTGGTGACGCCATCGCCGGCATAATCATCACTATGATAAATATTGGTGCTGGTTTCGTTATCGGGGTTATGCAAAAAGGGATGCCGGCTGTTGAGGCTGCGCAGAACTATACCATCCTCACCGTCGGTGACGGCTTGGTAGGGCAGATCCCCGCTCTGGTTATTTCCACCGCTGCAGGTATTCTGGTGACTAGAACTGCCGGAACCGGTGATTTCGGTTCCGATCTTAAATCCCAGTTCAGTATTCATCCGGAGGCTCTGTGGGTTGTTTCGGCTATTCTGCTTGTGTTTGCAATTATCCCAGGGATGCCATTTGGACCCTTTGTTACCCTCTCAATTATTCTTGGGCTGCTTGCATTCAGGTTGCAGCAGACCAGTGAAATTGAAGCGGCTGCAGAGAAGGAGGAGGCGCTCGGACAGGCGCAGCAGCGTCCCGCAGCGCAGGAGGATGAGGACTATGATAAGATGCTGCATGTCGACCTGCTTGAGCTTGAAGTAGGTTACGGCCTTATTCCGTTGGTGGACGCGGCTCAGGAAGGAGAACTCCTTGGCAGAATCCGCTCGATTCGCAAGCAATTTGCCCTTGATTCCGGCTTTATAGTCCCTCCCGTGCATATTAAAGATAATCTACAGCTCAAACCAAATGAGTATAGTCTTATTCTGAAAGGGGTCAAAGTCGCCGGGGCCGAGATGCTTCCAGGGCACTACATGGCGATGAATCCAGGCATGGCAACGGAAACTATCAAGGGAGTTGAAACCAAGGAGCCAGCCTTTGGTCTCCCCGCGATATGGATCTCAGAAGACAAGAAAGAACGTGCCCAGATCGCAGGCTATACCGTGGTAGATTGCACTACGGTGATGGCTACCCATATCAGTGAGGTGATCAAGCGCCACGCCCATGAATTGTTGGGGCGCCAAGAGGCACAGAATTTGCTAGACAATCTGAAGAAGCTCTACCCGAAACTGGTTGAAGAGCTGGTACCAGATCCCTTGAGCTTGGGGTTGATTATGCGGGTGCTGCAGAATCTGCTGCGCGAAGGGGTATCTATCCGAGATTTACGTACCATTCTAGAAACCATGGCCGATTACAGTTCGGGGAATAACGACCCGGATCTACTTACAGAGCGGGTACGCAGTGCATTGGCGCGTCAGATAAGCTCTGTATATGCCCAAGACGGCATGCTTGCGGTAATGACGCTAGAACGGCACGTTGAGGAGATGTTTAATCAAGCGTTGCAGCGCACCGACCATGGAGGCACCTACCTAGCGCTTGATCCACGCCAGGCGCAGACAATTCTTGACGCCATTGCTGCGCAGGTACAGAATTTCAGCGGGGGGATGATCCCTGTGTTGTTGTGTTCGCCAACTATTCGACCCCATGTCAAGAAACTGACTGAACGCCATCTTTCCAGTCTGGCGGTAATTTCCCATAACGAGATTGCCCCACATTTGAAGGTACGTTCCATCGGAACCGTGAGGATAGATGCAAGTTAAGGTTTTTGAATCAGAAGACATGTCTTCTGCTTTGCGTATGATTAAAGAAGAATTGGGTCCTGATGCCTTGATTCTCTCTTCGCGTACCATACGTAAAGGGGGGATGGGGTTGTTCGGCAAGCCGATGCTTGAAGTGACCGCCGCCATTGATGATGATGCTAGAATGCAGAGCGGCAAGGGGTCATCTCCCGAGCGTAGCGCTCTAGGTGACTCCCCTCCATCGAGTTCATCAGACATGCCACCCATCGCTAAACCGTTTCTGGAACATATCGATGATGCAGAAGATGAGTTGAGTTACGCACAGATCTGGCGACGTCAGCGCGTGATAAATTCGCCGGAGGATGTCGCTGCGCCATCAGAACGGGGGCCAGAGCAGAAAACGCCGTACGGACACCAATTTGAGCATGATTCAGCTGCCACTGGGCATGGTGTGCGTAACCACCGCGGGGATGACTATGATGTGGATCAGTTGCGCGCCGAACTTGGTTCGCTGCGTAAAATGGTCGGTGATCTGGTTGAGGAACTGCCTTTGCAGCTTGAACGTCTAGCTCGGCCACGTATAAGTTTACCGCAGACACCCACCGCAGGAGCCTCGACAACGCGCCGATCTGATACGTCATATGGAGCGGTGACTGATCTTGTCAATACGCTTGAAGATTACGGGATTGAAGTGGAGACCGCGCAGACCATTGCCCATTTTGTCGCGGGTCAGTTGTCGGCCAGTCAGCTGGCAGATAAAGAACATTTGCGCGCCTTTCTACGTTCTACCATTGCTGATTTAGTTCAAACCCATGGCTCCATTTTTCCAGAACAAGAAGGGGGGAAGCGTCGTATTGCCCTTATCGGCCCTACAGGGGTAGGGAAAACCACCACCATTGCCAAACTAGCGGCAGCTTATTTACTCGCCGGGGGGAGAAAGGTAGCCTTAATCACTATTGATACCTATCGAATCGCCGCAGTGGAGCAGCTGAAGGTCTATGGGGAGATTATGAATCTTCCAGTCGAGGTTGTGGTGCGCCCCGAGCAGCTTGAGCAGGTGCTTGCACGTCATCAAAATAAAGATCTTGTTCTTATTGATACTGCAGGGCGTAGTCCGCGTGACTCAGTGAGTTTAGATGAATTACAGGCGTTTCTGGCGGTGGATCCCGACATTGAAACCCATCTAGTGCTCTCAGCGACCACCCGTGACCGAGATCTCAATGAAATATATAAGCGCTTCAGTGTCCTCTCGCCCCGTAGTTTACTTGTGACCAAACTGGATGAATGTGACAGTGCTGGAGTCCTTTTGAATGTGCATGTGCGCCACAACTGTCCATTGTCATATATAGCCAATGGCCAGAAGGTTCCTGAGGACATCGTTCTACTTACTCCGGAATATATTGGAGACCTGGTTCTTAAAAGTACTGAAGGGCAAAATTCATGACAAACGTAGCGTCTGAACATACTGATCAGGCTCGAACTCTGCGCTCACTGAGTGAACAAATCAGCGAAAGTCCACGCATGAGCGCGGGCTCAAACCGAGCAGCGCGGGTACTGTCGGTGACCAGTGGCAAGGGCGGCGTGGGGAAAACCGCCGTAGTTTCAAACCTTGCAGTAGTGCTGGGTAAACTAGGCAAGAAGGTTCTCATAATAGATGCTGATTTGGGACTTGCCAATATCGACGTAGTATTTGGCTTGGCCCCGCAGTACAATCTAAACCATTTTTTTTCTGGCCAGCACAGTTTGGCGGAAATCCTGGTAGAAGGGCCCTACGGTATCCAGATTCTTCCTGCGGGTTCGGGGGTACAGCAATTTACCCGTTTAGACTCTGGGCATAAGATGCGCCTGCTCGAAGATCTTGAAACCCTGCCAGGTGACTATGATGTTGTTCTTATAGATACTGAAGCTGGAATATCGGAGAACGTCACCTATTTCAATCAGGCTGCGCAGGATATTCTGGTAGTGACCAGTCCGGAACCTACTGCGATTACCGATGCATACGCCCTTATGAAGCTTTTGTCATCCCAGTACCACGAAAAATCATTCAGCCTTATTGTCAACTCGGTACGTCATACCGACGAAGCCCTAGATGTGTACCGTAAGCTGACAATGGTATCCAACCGCTATCTAGATATCTCCATCGATTATTTGGGTGGCATCCCCTTTGAGCGCAAGATGTATGAATCGGTGCGGTGTCAGAAGGTGATGGTCGAACTGTATCCGAGCAACAAAGTTAGTTTGGCTTTTGAACAGTTGGGACGAAAACTTGTTGCTGAAACAGGGCACACACAGCCTAAGGGTTCGCTGCAATTTTTCTGGAAACGCCTACTATCCCTCGGGAGTAATGCCTAATATGTCGTCACCATACGGTTTTTACCCTAACACTGCATCTCCTGCGGTGAATCTCGCCCGAGAGCACACGTCACTGGCGCGATTAGTGGTGGAGCGCATGAAAACACAGGTCCCAGGTTTTGTAACGCGTGACGATATGATGAGCGCTGCCTTAGAAGGGCTCATGGATGCGGCGTCACGTTTTGACCCTGAGCGTGGGGTTATGTTCAAGACCTTTGCGGAACGTCGCATTCGTGGGGCTATTTACGATGAAGTTCGTAAGATGGATTGGTTCTCTCGCTCTTTGAGGGGAAAACAATCAAGGATCTCGAAAGCGATTGAACTGCTTGAGCATCGTTTTGGTCGTTCTCCAGAAGAGGATGAAGTTGCAGCAGAGCTGGAACTTGATTTGGAGGAATACCGCCAGATGCTCTCACAGGTGGGACACTTAGGCTGTGTAAGCCTGAATGAAGTCCTGGATGCGCAGGATGAGAGCCGTAATTTTATGGATCTGCTCAAAGATGACTCCCCTAGCGCGCTGGAAAGTCTGGAACAAAATTCCCTGGCGCAACAGTTAGCTGCTCATCTTGAATCCCTGACAGAAAAAGAGCGCCTGGTTGTGTCGCTGTACTATTATGAAGAGTTGACCCAGAAAGAGATTGCCGATGTTCTTGAGCTGACAGAAGGGCGCATATCACAGCTGCATAGTCAGGCGCTGGTGAAATTGAAGGGGAAGCTGGCGCAGAATGTGGATTTCTAATGTCAAATAATATCAATATTGCTGAAGTAATAGCAGCGTTAGGCTGTATAGATGTAGTCACGCTGCTGCTTTCATTCATGATTCTATGTATGGCGCTGATCCTGCGCGGTCATAGACGGCGGATGCAAGCCTTAGCGGATCGGCGAATGGAACTTGAACAGCAACTAAACCATGCTTTCCAGCGTATAAATAAACTCGAAGAGCAACAGATGTTTGCACACTCTGCAGTGCAAAGGACTGAGATGCCTCGGGCTATAGTGCCTGAAGACGAACTGCTCTCTCGTCTGCAGTCCAGACCGCGTTCCGGTGATGCTCCAAGTCGCTATCGCCATGTAGCAGCGCTTGCACAACAGGGGCTGTCCGCCGAGCACATAGCGGAAATCCTTCATATCTCTGTGGCGGAGACTTCACAGCTGATGTCACTGACTCGCCTTGCTCAGAACAATCCTGAGCGTTGATTTCTGTTAAATGCCGTCTTAAAACCCGCCACTGCAATAATTCCCTCCGTATATTTATCTCCTCAAACCTGACGACCAAGTTGTTTCATCCTAACGCGATCTCCCTAAACTAATCTGCTTAATCTGCCGAAACATGGGGCAGGTAAATACGAACAGTCTTACCTTTGACCCAACCACGGAGTTATAGCTATGAGTTCAGGGATATACACAGCTTTGAGTGGCGCAATAGCGCGAATGAATGCAACAGATGTGATCAGCAACAACCTTAGCAATATAAATTCCACTGGATTTAAAAAACAACGCGTGAGCTTTTCATCAGTGCTTAATGATGCCGTACAAAGCACATTGAGCCGTGGGAAAAACTTTTCCACCGTTGGCTCTGCTAAAATAGATTTCGAGCAGGGAGTAATCGCTGATACTGGTCGCGATTTGGATTTCGCCATTGTTGGTGCCGGTTTTTTTCGAGTTCAGCGCGGCGCTGAGATGTTTTATACCCGCACCGGAACCTTCACCCGCACCGCCGAGGGAGCTTTGGTCGATAGCGAAGGTAATTCAGTTATGTCGGCAGATAATCAGCCCATAGTTATTCCTGAGGATTCCTTTCACATCGATTCAGAAGGCCGAATCCTAACGGATGAGGGGGAAATCGGACAACTTGCGCTATTTGATCTGCCGCTTGAAGATCTTGTGCATGAGAGCGGGGGGCGTTTTATTTTTAACGGTGATGCAGCGGCAGTTGTTCCATCACTGGATAGCCGAATTATGCAAGGCAGCCTGGAGCGCTCCAACGTAAATATGATGCAAGAAGCCGCTCTGATGATCAGCAATATGCGTTCGTTTGAGTCATATAATAAGGTTATGAAAAATTATTATGACTTGAACTCTAAGGGCAGTGAAATAGCGACCCTTTAAGCGACACTTCAATTTATATAAAATCCGTTGAAAGGATAGTTTTATGATTAGATCACTTTGGACCGGCGCTACCGGCATGAACACCCAGCAGACCAATATTGATGTTATTGCTAACAACCTAGCTAACGTCAATACCAGCGGTTTTAAAAAAAGTCGTGCTGATTTTCAGGAACTTCTCTATCAGATTAGTCGAAATCCGGGCAGTGCTACTTCAGCCGACACCGTATCTCCAACTGGAATTCAGGTCGGACTAGGATCACGCACTGCCGCAGTGCAGAAGGTGTTTAGTGTTGGTGATCTAATGCATACCGGTAATGAACTGGACTTGGCCATCGAGGGTCGTGGTTTTTTCCAGGTCGATATGCCAGATGGAACCACAGCATATACACGCGCAGGTACTTTGAAGAAAGACGGAGATGGACGCTTAACCACGTCAGAGGGGTATCTGCTCATGCCGCAGATTGTTATCCCTGAAAATACCACGAATATTTCCATTGGGCAGGATGGCTCTGTTGATGTGTTTCTCGATGGTGAGTCAACCCCAAACCAGATTGGCATGATCGAATTGGCTATGTTTACTAATGAATCTGGTCTGCGCAGCATGGGCCGAAATCTGTACTCAGAGACTGACTCCTCCGGCGCGGCGATTATTGGAATGCCTAGCGAAAATGGCTTTGGCTCGCTAGCGCAGGAGTTCCTGGAGGGCTCTAACGTCAGCGTGATGGAAGAGATGGTCAACATGATCGCCGGACAGCGCGCGTATGAAGTTAACTCTAAAGCGGTTAAGACCTCTGATGAAATGCTACAGATGACCAATAACTTGATCTAGGCATGACAAATCTTTCTAGTTTTTTTTCACCTTCAACTTTATTGTTATTTGCTTGCCTAATGGTGCAATTACTTCTTCTGCCATATGCAGGTGAAGCGGACACGCTAAAGGTTGAGGTTGTGGAGCATGTCAGCATCGAGGGGGATGAGATCCTGCTGAGAGATGTAGCGCTTTTATCCCCTGCAGTGGAGGCTTTGTTGCAGTTACGCCTAGGGCGTTCACCATCGGCTGGCGAGGTACGAGAGCTGAACAGAAGTTTTATCGCTCGTGCGCTGCAGCGTGGCGGAGTTGCGCAAGAAAGCATCATCTGGAGCGGTGCTGAGGTAGTAAGGATTAAACGTGACGGCCACAAAGTTACAGCATCTGCTATAAATGCAACCATCGCAGAGTTTACGATCCAGCGTCAGAAGAGCCTGCCTGGGGTGAATATAAACTTCGAACCTTATCAGCAACCGACGGCGTTTGTGGTTCCACGCGGTAAGCTTCAGGTGGAGGTGGTTCCGGCGACGGATAACTTATTTAGCAGCAGAAGCCTAACCCTTATTTATCGGATTGATGGCCGGGTGGTAAATACTCTGACCGTGCGCGGCAAGATGGAGGCCAAAGCAAAGATTGTCGTTGCCTCGAACCGGATTAGGCGCGGCAGTCGGATCCAATCCAGCGATGTTGAATGTGTAATGTCTGAAATTACCGACACTGCGGAGCCGGTGTTTGCGTGTGCAGAGGTTGTGGGGATGGAGCTTAACCGCAGCGTGCGCGCTGGCGATCCCATCGATCGAAGGTATCTTGAGTTCCCTGTAGTGATCGAACGTGGTGCCTTCGTACGGATTATCGCAGAACGTGGCTCCATGTTTCTTGAGGCCACAGGTACCGCGCAGGAAGATGGTCGCTTAGGGCAGACTATTCGAGTGCAAAACAGTTCATCTCTGCAGGAAATCAGAGCCGAGGTGGTGGACAGGAACACAGTTAAGGTGAGGTTCTGATATGCGACATCTGAATCGACTTCTATGTGTATGGATCGTGCTGTTGCTTTTGCTGAGTGGTTGCGCGAAAAAAAGTCAAAACGCTGAAGAAGAGATTAGAAAGATTATTCAGGAACAGCCTGAGATTGTAGCCCCGCAGCCACAAACCCCCGGCTCTCTCTGGACAACAGGGCGCGGTAGCCTGTTTGTGGATAATCGTGCGACCTCAGTGGGGGACATTGTTACAGTTACTATCCGTGAAAAGTCTAGTGCTAGTAAGGAAGCAACCACCAGCACTGGACGCAGCACCTCAGCCAGTGCCGACATAACCAGCTTGTTCGGGCTTGAGAGCAATCTGGCTAATCTAAACAGTAGTATCGATCCTGCCAACCTGATAAGTGCCGGATATAAAAATGATTTTCAGGGGACCGGTTCCACAACACGGGAGGAAGACTTGACTGCTACCATCACTACTCAGGTTATAGATGTGTTGCCTAACGGCAATATGCGCATTTCGGGGAGTAAGAGCGTGATGGTGAATCATGAGAAGCAACTTATAAACCTCAGTGGGATTGTGCGGCAACAGGATATTACCCCAGATAACGAGATTGATTCGCGCTATATTTTGGATGCTAATATAGTGTATTCTGGCAAGGGGGTCATAGATGACAAGCAACGCCCGGGCTGGCTTATACGCTTATACGATGTCATTAGCCCCTTTTAGAGAGAATCGTCCATGTTGCGTATATTATATATAAGCATGAGGGTTATAGCTGCACCGGCTAAGATTTTTCTTGCACCCGCTACACCGATTTCGTTGTTGGCGTTGGTGTTGCTTTTAAGTGGATTGTCGCAAGATGTATATGCCAGCCGGATTAAGGATTTAGCTGATATTTCGGGGGTGCGGAGTAACCAATTGGTAGGTTACGGGCTTGTGGTAGGGCTTAACGGTACTGGAGACAGCAATAAAACTGAATTTACGGTACAGTCGCTGGTCAATATGATGGAGCGTCTCGGGATGCGCCTGAATCGCAAAGACGTGAAGGTCGACAACGTCGCAGCGGTTATGGTCACCGCAGAGCTTCCTCCTTTCGCCAAGGCTGGTGCCTCAATCGACGTGCTCGCATCCTCCATAGGTGATGCCGACAGCTTGGTCGGCGGAACGTTACTCATGACCCCACTAAAAGGTCCAGACGGTCAAGTTTACGCTGTTGCGCAGGGCCCCTTAGCCGTGGGGGCGATATCCTTTGGAGGGAAGGCGGCTAAGGTACAAAAAAACCATCCAACCGTTGGGCGTATACCTGGTGGAGCCAGTGTAGAGCGAGAGATAGTCTTCAACCTCCCGGAGAGTCGTATGTTGCGCTATCAACTACGTGACGCAGACTTCACCACCGTCACTCGTATGGCGCAGGCAATCAACGATTATTTTGGCGACACCCTGGCAGCTCCGCTGGATAGTAGCAGTCTTAACGTGCAGGCTCCGCCAGTAGAAACAATGCCCCTGATCGAATTTATTGCGGCAGTTGAGCATTTAGAGATTCAGCCTGATACCGGCGCGCGGATTGTGGTCAGCGAGCGGAGCGGAACGGTGGTAATGGGTGAGAATGTGCGGCTCTCTACCGTGGCGGTGTCTCACGCCAATCTTAATCTTGTCATAAGCGAGGGGATGGCGGTATCGCAACCGGGAGCATTTTCTGAAGGCGCGACTGTCGTTGCACCCCAGACTCAGATCGAAACGTCTGAAGAAAAAGGTAATCTCGTCGTGATGCCTAAGGGGGTAAGTATCGGTGATGTCGCGCGTGCCTTGAACGCAATTGGGGCCACTCCCCGGGATTTAATAGCTATTTTCCAGGCCATCAAAGCAGCTGGAGCACTGCACGCGGAGTTGGTTATCATCTAATAAGCTCAAAGTAGCATACGTTTATACGCTTTTTTAAAAGACACGCTGCAGCATATCTCCTCGTCTGAGGTAGGTTTGGTGCGGCGTGTCTTTTTTTCTGTAGCGAGTCTTTAACTGGACTATATATGAGTCGGAAGTTAAAGATCAGGGTAGGATGTGCCGATATACAAACCACAAACCAACGACATAATAGAATACTTTCTTAAACACTTGTGTAACTAACCATAGAGTAAAAAGTAGGGGATAAGATGAATCTGCATGTAGATCCGCGTATGTATTTGAATCAGAGTGAAACATTTAGCTCTAGCGTCAAAGAGTCTGGCGATGCGGCGAAGCGCAGCACCTGTGCAGAGTTTGAAGCTATTATGTTGCAGTTGATGTTTAAATCCATGCGTTCAGAGGAGCCGTCGGAAGGAGTTATAGAAAGTAGCAACGCGCAGTCTATTTACCAGGATTTGCTCGATGGGCGCATAGCTCAGGAGCTTGCCCATCGGCAGAGTCTTGGAATAGGGGAACAAATATATCGTCAACTGATGCCATCCGGTTCCAACTGAAGCGATGTGGCAGATTGATGGTTAGGGAGATCTGAAATGCATGGGTGTCCCACAGAAAGACGCGCGATGAGGCTTTTAAAGCTAAATGTTTTCCCCGCTGATGTCGATGTAAGACCAACGCAGATAAATTAGGTATAATAAAAAATACCACTAAAATGACATGTAGGGTGACGTTATGAATATGAAAATACAAGGTGATAATGGGCTGGTGCAGCCGAATCAGGTGAAGCGAACCCTGAAGAGCGATGAAGTTGCCCAAAGTAGACAGGGTGAGGATAAGGTAAGCTTCTCCTCTGTTCTGCAGCAGGCAACCAAGTCTGGCGGGGTGACATCTCCTCCGGTTTCAGCGCCTATTGAAGGATTGTACGCACCGATTTTAGAGAACGTAGCGGCGTCAGATGGGGTAGTAGCTGGGACAGGCAGTACAGATGTGCAGCGCAGTGCGAGGGTTGCAGAGCTAAAGCAGCAGATCGCAGATGGTTCATATCAGCCGGATCTGCAGAAAGTTGCTGGCAGCTTGGTGCGATTTTTAGCCCAGGAGCGTAATGTATGAAAACAGACCTGAATGCCCAATTGAATCAGCTCTATGCGCTGGTAGTGCGCGAGCGTGAATGCGCCCGTGATTTGTGCCTAGAAGAGTTGAATGACGTTGTCAGAGACAAGGAAGCGTTGTTGCAGCAACTGCATTGCTTTGAGGGAGTTTCTTTAACCACAGAGCAACAAGCCTTAGCGGAGAAAATCCGGTTTGAAAACCGGTGCAACGCCTATCTACTGTGGTCTGCTTTGAACTGGATTCGTGAATCCATGGCATTTTTTGGGCGCAAATCTGCCCCTGATTCTTATAGCACCAGCGGCACGGCAATCAGCGGGACCACTGGCGGACGTCTGTTGTCCGGGAGGATCTAATGAGCTTAGCGGGGGCACTCAATGCTGGCAAGACCAGCATGTTTACCAATCAAAAAGGGCTGGAGATTACGGGCAACAATATCTCCAACGTAAATACCCCAGGGTATTCACGTCAGAAACCTGTTCTTAGTGATTATCCCTCCCTAAATTTTGGCAACCTTTTTGTTGGTCAAGGGGTAAAAGTGTCCGGAATCGTGCGCGAGTACGATGTGTTTATCAACGAGCAGTTGCTGGACAAGAATCGCTTCCTTGGTTCCGAAGACGCAAAAAACACCCCTTTGGCTGAATTGGAGAGGGTTTTTAGTATTGGAGATGAGAACCTCGCGACCGAAATAGATCGCTTTTTTGATTCATGGCAGGAACTCTCTACTAACCCCAGTGGTCAGGTAGAACGCGATATCGTGTTGCAGCGTGGTCAAGTATTAGCTGCAGAGTTCAATACCATTTCGCGCGATTTGGATTCAGTTAGCACTAATATTAATTCAACCATCAAATCCGAAATAGATTCAGTTAACCTAAAGCTCAAGCAGATTGCTGACCTGAACAACCGAATCCAAAACATCGAATCTGGTACGGGGCAGTCAGCTAATAGTTTCCGAGACACGCGTGACGTGCTGTTGCAAGATTTAACCTACGCGCTTGGGGTACAGTCATTTGAAGAAAAAGGCGGAGCTGTTAATGTGCAGCTTCCTGGCGGGTTACCTCTGGTTCAGACTGGTACTGCGCTAGAACTTGTAGCGGTGGATAAAGGCGCTGACTTAAATCTACAGCTTAAGATCGGAGGGTCGACTTTTGCAGTTGATGGGAAAAATCTTGGTGGGAAGTTCTTTGGTCTTGTTGAAGTTCGCGATGAGATGATTCCAGCCCTTAAGCAAGATCTGGATTTTACCGCTTATCAAATGGTGCAGGAAGTTAATCGTATCCATGAGCAGGGTACGGGCCTTGATGGTGTGACAGGGACTCCGTTTTTCCAGAACCCAGGTCATCATCAATCGCAGCCCTACCAGTCTGCAGATTTTGCTGGTTTTAGTGCTGGTGAAATGAAGCTAGCTGTAGATGGTGTCGATTACACAATCGTTCTTGCCACGGAGCTTGCACCTGCGACTGGGCCATTTAGCTTAAATCAGGTTAGAGATGCAATCAATACTGCAAACGGCGGAAGTCTAGGCCCACCGATTGCAACTGGTATCCCTGGAATTGCTGAAGCATCCACTCGAGAACTTGATGACGGCAGCTTTGTACTGGATATCCAGCCTACTTACAATAGCGCTAAAAACAGCAATTCAAGCATCAGCGTAGATATGTCCGATATCCAAGGAAGCTATGCAGCTCCAACGTTTTCCATGCCTAACATGGCGGATCTCATTGCGATGGCGCTGAAAGATCCTGGTAAAGTAGCCGCTGGGAGTAGCAGCGCCCCTGGGGATAATACCAAGGCTTTAGAAATCACTGCTCTTAAGGATAAGAAGGCGGTTAATGGTATAGATACTTTTGTTAGTTACTACGGTAAGATGACCGCACGGGTTGGTATTGAGGCAAGCCAGAATCGTCTTGAGAGGGCAGGGGCGCAGGATGCCCTCACCCAACTGCAGAATATGCGCGATGGCGCTGCGGGTGTTTCGCTCGAAGAGGAGATGATATCTCTCGTTAAATATCAGCGTGGCTTTGAAGCATCAGCTAGGTTACTTTCGATAGTGGATGAGATGATGGAAACAATCATCTCCATTAAGAGGTAAAGGCTATGAAATCGACTCTGTCTACAACATATCGCAGCCTCAACAGTGAAATGAGCCGCTTGAATGGCAAGTTAGAAGATTTGCGCAATCAAGCTGCAACAGGGAAAAAGCTCATAAAACCTTCGGATGATCCTGCCGCAATCCGCCCAGTGCTTTCAGCGCGCAGTCAGATCAGGGCGACGGATAGATTTATCTCCTCATTGTCTACAGCGGGAGATCGACTGGCAAACCAAGATTCATATATGGATCAGGTGGAGAATCTGATGGTGCGTGCCAAGGGGGTTGCTTCAAATGCTATCAATGGTTCATTAAGTGACCAAGACTTGCATACCCTAGCCGCTGATGTAAATCATATTAAGACGGAGATGCTTGGTATTGCCAATGCCCAGGTTGGTGGGCAGTATATCTTTGCAGGTTATCAGGAAAATACGCGTCCATTTCTAGATAATGGAGGAGTGACGACCTATGCTGGCGACAGTAATATCAAACGTCTAGAGTCTTCGGCCGGCGAGTATGTCCAAACCAACATCCCGGGCAATGAATTGTTCATGGGGCAGACTGATCTTGACGGCGACGGGGTTATGCAAACCACCGGACATGATATTTTCAGTATGCTCACCGATCTTGAGCGTTCAATCCGCGGTGAAGCCGGGCAGGTCTATAATGGTAATGAAGTGTTGCCTACCTCAACCATTGGCTATGCTGATGGTTCGACGCATAAGAGTGTTGTTGCACCAGAAACATTCTATCCTGCCAACACTCCTATCGCGCTGGATACCTCTGGCGATTCAATTGTTGACAACACGGGTGTAACTGTTGCCTTGGTTACTACGGACGGAAAGCCCATTAGCTTGCAGCCGGTGCTGAAGGATAATGGCGAGACCATGACGATTGCACAATATAATGCTGAATTTCCTTCCAAGGCAGTTACTGCAGATTATACAAGCGCTTCGCTTGATAACACCGCGCTGGAGCAACCCATGTATCTGCATGCCAATGGGGATGTACCCGAATTTGACAGTGCAGGAAAGCCTGTACTTATCTACGATAATGGTAGTCCTGACGGTGCTCCGGTTTCTCTGCTCAACACAGACGATTCTCCCCTCCAACTGCGCGCAGTGCCTGATCTGCAGACCATGCTCTCTGATTTAGAAAAAGGTGCGGACCAGGTACGTAGTAAACGCGGTTTGATGGGCAATAACGCTGCACGCCTAGAGAGTTCCAAGTTTCATCTAGAGGGGGTGCGCATCGACCTTAAGCAGATTCTGGGTCGTTATGAAAATGTTGATATGCTTGAGGTGTTAACCGAAATAGTGCAGACCGAGACTGCTTTTGAGGGTGCTCTTAAGGTCACAGGTAAGGTCTCTCAACTATCGATATTTGATTATATGTAGCACCCCTTTGGTGGTGAAAGGAAACCATGCTTGTATTGACGCGTAAGGTTGGTGAGGGGATCTTTATTGGGGATGATGTCAAGCTTACTGTTGTAGAAATAAAGGGGGGAACTGTGCGCATTGGTATAGATGCCCC
>CAYPNO010000020.1:0-18503 GCA_964411865.1 uncultured Desulfuromonas sp.
AGGGATACGCAAATTAAGTGCCATTGTATATAGATTAGTTAAAAGCGCCGAAAACAATCAGGTTTTTTCTTTGAAGGCACCTTGTTGCTGCGGCTGGTGCATTTTTTGCAGTGTTCGTGAGTGCAAATTTTGCACTTATTTCCTAGCTTTTAAATCAGTTGCAGTGTCCGACAACGCAAAGAATCGCTACATATTCTCTTCGTCTAAAGTAAGCCTAATCTAAAGACTTTTCTGCCAGAAGTCGAGATAAGCAGATAGGGCTTATAGGGTAAATTTCTTTATGGGTAAGGTTTTAGCGCTTTGCGCTCACGGATGAGTCGAAACAAGGTTTACAAGTTTTTAAGCCAAGGAGGGCATCATGCGTATTGCAGAAGCTAGTATAAATTTAGCGGCCAGTCATCAATTAAAGCAGGAAGATCAGGAGCGGGAATCTTATCAGTTCTGGCGCGGGGGGCAGATTCAGCAACAACGAGAATCTATGCGTACAACGTTAGCCCAAAGCGACATGACCATGAACATGTCAGACAAAGGCACCGGTCGTGGTTTGGTTCTGGAGTCGCGTAACACGAAACAGCAGGCGGTGGCGGTAGAGATTTCTAGCCAGACTAGAGGGCTCCAGCCTCAGATGGCGGTGGTGGGAGCTGAAGCGGGTGAGATAGAAGAACCACTGGATGATTTGCGCTTGAATCTGTTTAAGCTCCTGATTGAGAACTTGACCGGGCGCAAGATTGAGGTGATGGCACCCGGTGATGTGCAGCCACCAGTTGGGGCCGTGGCGATGTCGGCTTCATCGGATGCGATGCCTCAAGTAGATTCCGGGGCAGACCCGGTGGGTTGGGGGCTTGCCTACGATTACTATGAAAGCCACTACGAGTATGAAGCCACCAGCTTTAGCGCGCAGGGGATTGTGAAAACAGCCGATGGCAAGGAAATTTCGATTGATTTGCAGGTAAATATGAGTCGTGAGTTTTTCCAGAGCCAAAGTATCTCGCTGCGAGCGGGCAGTGTCATGCAGGACCCGCTAGTGGTTAATTTTGCAGGTGGCAGCGCGGAGTTGACGGAAAGTAAATTCAGTTTTGATATTGATTTAGATGGCTGCACGGATCAGATCAGCTTTGTGCGCCCTGGCAGTGGTTTTCTGGTGTTGGATCGCAATGATGATGGCCAGATTAATGATGGTCGCGAGCTGTTTGGTCCTGCTACCGGAAATGGGTTTGCGGAGCTGGCTGAATTTGACGAAGACCGCAACGGCTGGATTGATGAGGCGGACAGTGTGTTTGACCGCCTGCGCGTATGGACCAAAGACAGTTCGGGGCAGGATCATCTGCTGGCACTGGGGCAGGTAGGGATCGGCGCACTGTATCTGGGGCATATCGAGACCCCATTTTTACTGAAAGATGGGTCTAATCAGGATTTAGGCCAGGTGCGCAGCAGTGGTTTTGCACTGCATGAAAGTGGTCGAGCCAGCGTTTTGCAACAGGTGGATCTGGTGGTGTAGGTGGGCTGAAATGCCGAATCCGGCTGTTTAGATCGGCACCCTGAATCCACCGTCCGTCATCCTGAACTCGATTCAGGATCCCCTCAAAAGATGGCTGAGATAATTTGTCATGCAATCGTGAGATTGCGGATCAAGTCCGCAATGAAGGTAGCTCGTTAATTTGAGTGAAATTGCGCATTAGCCGACTTCAGGATAGCATGTCTGGGATGTAGGCAGCCTAGGGCAGCTGCGTATCCATAAGGAGAACGAAAATGACAGCATTAGCCAAACTCCCCGTTGGGCTTCAGACCTTCAGCGAGATCAGGGAATAGAAGTATTTGTACATTGACAAGACTCCTCTGGTTCATCGCCTCGTCAAGGAGGGTAAATACTACTTCCTATCGCGTCCGCGTTGCTTCGGTAAAAGTTTGCTTTTCTCACCGGAGTAAACAAGTTCAGTAAAGCCTCGGTGTTTAGTGACTTTAACAATCTAGAAGATATTAGCCTGCGCCCTGATTGCGCTACGATTTGCGGCTACACCCAGCAAGATTTAGACACCACCTGTGAGCATAAAAGGAGTTGAAGGCACTGGTGTGGGTATAGAGCATGCCCTTGGTTTCTCCAGCCGCGAAGTGGCCATGTACTTCAATGATTTTATCGCAAGCTCTCACCGGTATCAGCAATACTTGGTCGGTAATCTCAAAGAATGCACGGTTCCAAGGGTAAACGTCCCCCGCTGTTTGTCCATATGGGCACCTCAGAAGTTCCATCCTTCCTCTTCGGCACTATTTTGCAGACAATGGATCTGGTGGTATAGTACACAACAGTGCGGTAAGGTTAGAAATAACTAGAAGAAGTGGTTAGGAAAAGTGGGGCCAGCAGGTGAGGCCATATGAAGTCTGAGAAGGGAGTCGGCACCGATGGCTAAAACAGATAATTTGAGGCTTAGCACCAAATTTATTTTGATTCTTTCGGCGCTTTTGATCGGGCTTTTTGTTGTTACTGCTTATCTGACCTATCAAAAACAGCAGGGGGCGGCGCAACGTCTAGCTTTGGCAGAGGCACAGAGCCGTTCGCGTGAGTTAATCACCATATTAAAACATATGTCGAGTATTGTGCGCGATGAGCCAAGGAACAATTATGCCCTTGTTCCTGAAGTAGTTACTAACCAGATAGCGCAGAAAATTTCTAAAAATGAGTATTATTCTATCCGTCAGGTTGCTCTTGCCTATCGTAATCCTGCCAATGAGCCGGATGCTTTTGAAACCAAGCAGTTAGAAGAATTTATTCCCAGTGGGAAAAGTGAAGTTTATGCCGTAGTAGAGCTCAATGGAAAAAAGGTGTTTCGCTATATGCAGGCCCAGATTGCAGACCAATCCTGCCTGGAGTGTCATGGCACTTATGAGTCTGCCCCAACATATATTCAAGAGCGTTTCCCTAAGGGGCATCCCTCATATAATGATAAAGTTGGAGATGTCATGGGGGCGGTATCGTTCACTAAACCGATGGGGCCACTGTATGCTGAGTTGGCCAGCAATTTCAAACAGGAACTCAGCTACCGCGCCGGAATGTTATTGCTTTTTGTTATTGCGACCTATGTTGCGGTACAGCGCCTTATTTTAGGACGCCTCAAGATGGCATCGGCTACCATTCATAAAATTACCACAACCGGCAGCCTCAATGAGCGCATACCGACAACGGAATCAGGGGATGAGATTGGTAGGTTATTGATTGATTTCAATGAGATGATGTCCGAGCTTAGTCGCACTACCCTGCAGCGTGAAGAATCCGAAGTTCGTTATCGTGCCCTTATTGAGGCAACGCGGTCGGCTATTGTCACATTCCTGAACGATGGAAAGATTGTTATCTCCAATCAGAAGGCTGAACAGTTGCTCGGCCTTTCAAGGAAGCAACTGCTCGGCGAGAACTTCTTTAATTACCTTGATGATGCAGGAAGTTTGCAACAAAACATCGAAGTCCTTATTGGCAACAATAAAGGGCAAAATCATAAAATGGCGGGGCTGTTCCATCTGAAAGATGCGTATGGGCGCACCAAAGAGGTGAAAATTGTTTTGATCCTGGCTTCAGATGCTGCTGATAAGCAGATGTTTACCGCCATTCTGCGTGACCCAGATTCGGTATGATTTTTAGTCTTTGTTGCTTTGCCCCTGGCGGATTTCAGCGATAAGGGTGTTGAGCTCGCGATACTCTGCCGGACTTAAGGGGCGCATGCCGTACAGCATAGCGCTGTAGCGGCGAGCGAAGGCGAGACAGCGGGGATCATCCAGCTCTCTGGCAAACTCAACCAGGCCGCTGGCAGGGGGAATATTGGCAAGCTGGTAGCGCTGTTGCAGGGCGCGCTGGTAGCGTTTTAGCAGGTGTTGCTGTGGGGTTAAACGCTTATATGCCACCAACCACAGCACTGCGGTTCCGCCGAGCAGCACGGCCAGAATTATCAGCCCGGTGCGGATAAGGGTGGTTGTTTTAGGCACCAGACTTTTTAGTTGGCTGCCGCTGTTGCGTACCAAGCTGACCTGCTTGTTGAAATCGTAGCTGATGACCATCTGAGTCCACAGATACTCTAGGCTGTCCATGGTACGTTTGACCAGAGATAACCCTTGCTGGCGTGATGCGAGCAACGTGGTTGACGCATTGGCCGCAAGACGGCTGGGATCAAGGCGCTGCCATTGCCCGTCAACCAGTGCTTCCACCCATACATGCGCTAAATCTTCGGTGATCAGGTAGTAGCCACCGAAATTGTTGTATTCCCCCCCATGATAGCCTCCCACCAGACGAGCCGGAACTTCGCACAGGCGGAGTAGTAGGGCAAATGATGAAGCAAAAAACTCGCAGTAACCCCGTTTTTTAACAAACAGAAATTGTTCTATAGGTGCGGTGGCTCCCGGTAGATCGGTGGTGGCGTAAGTTAACTGTTGCTGGAGAAAGAACTCTTCAAGCAAGTCGATGCGTTGTTGTGGGGTTTCAGTCTGTTGTCGAATCTGGTCTGCTACCTGTTGTACCTGTGCCGACACTCCGGCAGGTATGTCCAAATAGAGCTTCGCATCTGGTGTAGAAAGCACTTGCAATGCTCCACCCAGGCGTGATTCACACCGGTAGCTGGCGCTTTTGCGTAGCGCTAGGCGTGACATGAACACCAGATCGTTGTGGCGCTGATGCCGGAGACCATTTAGCTCAACGGGTCGATCAAGGGTGAATAAAAAATGTTTGTCGGTAGCTGGCAGAGTGATGGTGCAGGTGACTGCTTTGCCCCCAACCAGTTGCGTGGCTTCCTGTTTGGGGGTGGTGCGTTTCCAGGTCGAGCCTTCGATGGTGTTGAGAACAGTGCCACGCCAGTAGAGGTCTTCAGCACCAACCTTTTCACATTCAGCCCGGAAAGCCAGGTTCTTGCTGGCGGCGTTGCTGGCAAAGGCTCCGGGACGCACCTGCTCGCTGAAGCCGGTGGTGGCCGAGGCGTCAGGGTTGAGGAAGTTCCACAGCGGAAACTGGGTCCGCGGCAGGACGAAAAACAGTACCAGCATCAACAGCAGCGAGCCGATGGGGAGAATCGCCGCAGTTTTGAGCAGGCTTGCACTTTGCACCCGGTTCAGACGCAAGCTGGGGTCACGCTGGAAAAAGGTCAGCAACACCAGACCGATGGTGACCCCGAAGATCATCAGAATTAGAGCCGGTAGGTAGAGCATACTTAAACTGAGCAGGGAAGAACCGGCCAGACAGAACAACGCCAGCACGAAAATCTGTAGGTAGTGACGTCCTTGCTTCTCCATGGCCAAACGGATACAGAGCAGCAAGGCCAGCAGGTTGATAACCGGTGACACTACGTTGTTAAGATTGAGTTGAACCAGATAAATGGCAAAAAAAGCGAAGGTCAGAACAGTGCCAAAGCGTGGTCCCAGCAGGTAGCGCTGGCGTCTGTCCGCAAGCAGTCCTGCGCAAAATGCAACGACAACGCTGAGCTGCACTGCACCGTCCAGCCAGGGGAACAGCGGGATTACGGCGAGGGCAACCACAAGGTAGGTCAGGATGTCGAGTAGCGTTTTAATCCTGAGCATAGATAGCCAATTCCTTGAGTAGGCGCAACTTGTGCCCCAACCCTAGAGTGGAGGGCAGAGTAACCTCGCCCATCTTTAGTCCGACGGGTTGGTTGCGTCGCGACAGGTCGTTGATTAGAAAAGCGGCGCAGCGCAGTTGCTGTTCCAGTCCGGCTCCCGGCAGGGTTAGCAGATCGATCTGCACCGGCGGGTGCTGCGGGTTGGAGAGTTCCTTGATTTTAAGGCTGTTGTGGCGTGCGCTCAGCTTCCAGTGGATCATCTTTAGCGGTTCGGTACCTTGGTAATTGCCGATGCGACTGATATCCCCATCAGTACCCTTGGCTTGAGTTTCCAGCATCCCTGGGCTTTGTGTCCGATTGGTAGTTTCATGCTGGCGGCACATCAGCGGACGGGGGAAAACAATGACGTTCTGGCTGAGCTCAAGTATCCGGCGGCGCACAAAAAAATTGATGGGGAAAGAGGAGCTGATGGTCAGGAGCTGGCACTGCTGTTCCCCTCTAGCGCTGAAGGTGACCGGAACACTGACGGGTTCGCGCTGTCTTTTTTTGAGTAGTGATAAGTGCCCGATACGCGATGATTGAGCGTCAAAATATACATCAAGAAGAAAAACGGGTAGCAAGCGGTGCCCATTGTACAGTCGAACCCGCATTAACGTCTCCAGCCCGGCGTAGATCTCATCCGGTGGCTCTAAAGCCACTTGGAGGTTTTTCAGATTCCAGTGGCCGAGAAGCCCTGAAATTGCCATAAACCCGAGCAGGGCCGACACTAGCAGATAGAGTAAATTGTTGCCGGTATTAACCGCTCCGAAGCCGAGTAGCAGGGTCATAACGATATAGAGGGTTCCCGCTTTGGTAAGTTTTAGACCATAGGAACGGGTACGTTGCTGAGAATCGATGCCATCACCTCACGTTTGTTCAGGGATTGATGCTCGTGGTGTAGAATCAGACGATGCGCACCTACGGGCACGGCGATATGTTTCACATCCTCGGGGAGGACGTACTCGCGGCCATCCAGATAGGCGGCAGCGCGTGCCGCTGCGGCCATACTGATCCCTCCGCGCGTAGAAATGCCGGCACTGATAAATGGATGAGTGCGGGTCGCTTCGGCGATGGCCAGTAGGTAGTCGACCAACTTGTCGTCGAGATATATATTCTGAACCGCCTGTTTGGCCAAGTGAATTTCAGCGTGGCTGAGCAGTGGTTTAATATCGAAAATTTTTTCACGAATACCGCCACTGCGGATAATCTGTTTTTCCAGCGCTGCGGGGGGATAGCCGATCCCGGTGGTGATGAGGAAACGATCCAACTGCGACTCTGGCAGCGGATAGGTGCCGATCTGCTCCGTCGGGTTCTGGGTGGCAATTACCATAAATGGGTCGGGGAGGGGATAACTGACCCCTTCGATGGTGACCTTGCGCTCTTCCATGGCTTCGAGCATGGCGCTTTGGGTCTTTGGCATGGCGCGGTTAATCTCGTCAGCCAGCAGAATATGATTAAAAATCGGCCCTTCAATAAAGCGAAAGTTGTTCTGCTCACGGTCAAAAATAGATAGACCGGTGATGTCCGAAGGGAGCAGGTCGCTGGTGCATTGAACGCGCCCGAACGACAGCCCCAGAGCGCGGGACAGTGCCAGCGCCAGGGTGGTTTTGCCGAGGCCGGGGATATCTTCGAGTAGCAGATGGCCGTCCGCGAGCAGCGCGATCATCGCGAAGCGCAGAGCCTTGACCTTGCCCTGTAGGTAGTGATTGGCCAGGGTATCAATCACCTGAAGAACTTCAGCCTGTTTTTCCAGCGTTTGCGTCACACGCTCTCCTGTTGTAGGGTTTAGAGGAGTTGCGCAGAGGTCAAAGCATTTGACCCGCGTTTCTCGTCCGGTGCTCTCGTGCCTGTTTTGGTTCTGTTTGCAAACTATATCATGTACTGCGAACTCGTGCATAACCGCAGGGGAAGAGATCTGAAGTTTGGACAGGATTACACCTGTGGGTCAGCTTGTGCATAAGCTATACCCTGGTATAATCTGACCTTTAGGTGCCGAAGATTTATGCCACAGGTGTTATTTTGGAGACGAAACAGGGTTAGGTATTAGGGCAGAGATGGAAGATTAAAATTTAGGCTTGGCTCCAGGTAGTGGCTCAGATCAGTTGAGACTGCCACCCCGTTATTTGACAAGGAGGTAACATTATGGATGTATTTGAATTTGCTAAAAAAATGGAAATGGATGGTAAAGAATACTATCTACAACAGGCGGAAAAGATCAGCATTCCCGGTCTGAAAAATCTTTTCCTGCGTATGGCCGATGATGAACAAAAACACTACAACACCCTGGTTCGCTTGGAGAAGGAAAGAGGGGCTACCCCCATGGAAGATAGCCCTGTGCTGGATGAGGCCAAGAATGTTTTTGAGGAGCTCATTGCCAGTGAACACAAACCGACTCAGATTGAGGGCGGTGATCTGGAAGGGTATCGGCATGCCATGAAGATAGAGGCAGACAGTTATCGTTTTTATGAGCAGGCAGCAGCGCAGGAGCAAGATGAAAATGTGCGTGAATTGTTGCTGCGGATAGCCAAAGAGGAGCATAAGCACTTTAATATTCTGGAAAGTGTCTATGAATTCGTCAACGCGCCTAGCCAGTACTTTGTCTGGGGGGAATTCAGTAATCTAAGGGAGTTTCACCAGTTCGGGCGCGATATCGATATCCCCGAAGGGAAGCCTTGAACCAGAATTGGCACGACAGGTTTAAGCTGCTGTAATTGATGCGAGGATCAGTGATTTGTATGCCCAAAACAGAGCCATTTGAACAGCATAGCGCAGCTTACGACGAGTGGTTTGAAACAAACCATGCTGTATATGCAGCAGAGCTGGAAGTGATCCGTCAACTTCTCCCTCAGGCAGAAGCCAAAGGGGTGGAAGTTGGTGTTGGTACTGGCAGGTTCGCTGCGCCGTTGGGAATTGAAATCGGCGTTGAACCTTCGGAAAAGATGGCAGCGCTGGCGAGAAAACGGGGTGTCCGCGTTGTTTCCGGCACCGCAGAAGATTTGCCTTTTCCCGCTGACAGTTTTGACTTTGTCCTGATGGTAACCACGCTCTGTTTTGTGGAGGATGTCGCTCTGAGTTTCAGCGAGGCGTTCAGAGTGCTGAAGCCCGACGGGTGTATGGTGATCGGGTTTGTGGATAAACAAAGTCCGCTGGGGCTACAATATGCGCAGCGTCGGGAAAAGAGTAAATTCTACCGGGATGCGCGCTTTTATTCCACACCGGAAGTGCTGAAATACTTGGAAGAGGCGGGGTTTAAAGCGGCGCAGATCAAGCAGACCCTCATCTGTGAAGAGGAACCACAGACAATTCTTCCCGGTTTTGGCGCGGGAGCTTTTGTGGCCATTAAAGGGATGAAATAAGTGCGCAAAGCAGTGAACTTCGTGCTAAAAATCTACCCATATATCAGCCCAGCAGTGTGCCCTCATCGCTGGAGAACCCACATCGGGTATCAAGCGAGGAGATTGAATTGACTCAAACCAGCGATACAAGGATTATCCGGGCGATTCTGGCGTTTGTAGCTGTTTTGTTCGGCATTGCAACCCTCTTTGCAGGTGGGCGAGTTCTTTTGGGATTCAACCCAGGATATGTAGTGTTTCGTCCCCTGCTCATTTACAACACCGCTGTGGGGGTAGCGTATTTGGGAGTTGGCAGCGCTCTTTGGCGCACTCCAGTTCGAGGCAGATACGCCGCAGGAATTATCTTTGTGCTCAATCTCCTCGTGTTGGTGACCGTCGTCCTGCTGTATTACAGTGGCGGCCCGGTCGCTATAAACAGCCTTCAGGCCATGTCTTTTCGTACGGTGGTATGGTTAGGGTTGTTTTTGGCTGCTTCCTGGCTGCTTCGCTCCAAATCCCGCGCGGGGAAGGCACGCAGCTGATGGTGCCGATCGCGCCATTGCTCACAGCGGTGCGGAGTTGCTCCATCTGTGCAGAGCATCTACCTCTCGGGCCGCGTCCGGTGTTCCAGGTTCATCCGCACGCTCGTATTTTGGTTGTAAGTCAAGCTCCGGGCAGGAAGGCGCACGAGGCAGGAATCCCTTTTGCGGACGCAAGCGGGGATCGCCTGCGCCAGTGGATGGGCGTGTCCTCCGCGACGTTTTATGACCCGCACAGAATCGCTATTGTGCCAATGGGATTATGCTTCCCCGGTACGGGTAAATCCGGCGATCTCCCCCCACGTCCTGAGTGTGCACCTGCGTGGCGCGAAAAGCTTGTAAAGCAGCTTACAAAGATTGAACTAACTCTGGTTATTGGCCAATACGCGCAGGTGTACTATTCCCCCGCCGCTGGTTTTCACAATGCGGGCACAACGGTAACGAAGATTGTTCAGAGCTGGAGCGATTTCTGGCCAGAAGTGGTACCGCTACCGCATCCCAGCCCACGCAATAACATCTGGCTACGCCGAAATTCGTGGTTTGAAGCGGAATTGCTCCCGCGTGTACAGGCAAGAGTGGCAGAGGTGTTGAACCATGCAGACTGATCAGTGTGTGGAGTGCATATTTCGAGAATGCACTTCCGTAGTTATTTGCTGTCCTGTTAAGGCGAGAGGGACTTAAATAAATTTACGGATGGCATATTATTGTTGCCTATACGATGTTGGAACCTTCATTGTTATATTTTGTGTAACCCCGCCTTTTGCCGGTTATTTAGGCGTCAACTGCTCTAAAACATCAACAATATAAGGACTAATAATGACGGATAACGATCAGGAATTGACCCGTGGAATAAAAATTACGTTCGGTACAGGGACAACAGAACCCAGCTCCATCCAGTTAGATAAAATCAAACAGGATATCCAGGCATTACACGCGAAGGGGATAACGCCATCTGAAAAAGACTGGGCTACGATTGTACGGAAATATTGTCCGGGGGCAGGGAGTTATAGTTATCTGTATGAAGGTGCGGATGCTACAGACCTCACGACTTTGTTGGAACTGGCTATAAAGAAATAGGACTTAGTCAGGGTGTTACGCAAACACAATCGCTTTTCATCATGAACTCAGCAATATTTCCCTGTTAACGAGCATAAAGAATCTGCTACAACCGTGAGCTATGGAAACTATAGTCTTTAATATCGTTATTGTATTTTTGCTCGCGGATTATGCGCTTGAGCGGATTCTTGAGCTTCTGAATTCTCGCTGGTTGGGGCATCCTCCACCTGAGGAGTTGTTAGGGCTGTATGCTCCAGAAGAGTATCAGAGACAGCAGAGGTACCAGAAAACTACCACTCAATTTGGATGGATAACCTCTACATTCAGTCTTGCGCTTGTACTCGGCTTTCTGCTGTTTGAGGGATTTGCCTGGGTGCACCAATTAGCCGCCCAGATCTCCACAAATGAAATTGTGCAGGCACTGATTTTTTTTGGTGTATTGCTTTTGGTGCAGGATATTATCGGCATTCCGTTTGCGCTGTATCGCACCTTTGTGATAGAGCAACGTTTTGGCTTCAACACCATGAATATTCGTACTTTTGTGAGCGATAAAATCAAGGGATGGATCCTCGGTGCCCTGATTGGAGGCGTGGTGCTGGCGGGGATAGCTTGGTTCTATTATCAGACCAGAGAGATGTTCTGGGTTTATGCATGGCTGACTGTAAGTGGTTTCAGTGTGTTTTTCTTCATGTTTTATTCCACCCTCATTGTCCCGCTGTTCAATAAGCAGACGCGACTGGAGGACGGGGAGCTTAAGAACGACATTGGAGCGTTTGCCGCCAAGGTGAATTTCCCAGTCAAGGATATCTATGTTCTTGATGGCTCAAAACGTTCGAGCAAGGCCAATGCCTATTTTTCTGGACTTGGGGCAAAAAAACGGATCGTGTTGTTTGATACTCTGATAACTGATTTGACCCCGCAGGAGGTTGTTGCGGTATTGGCACACGAAATTGGGCATTTTAAAAAGAAGCATACCCTGCAAGCCCTGGTTCTTTCGATTCTTCAGACCGGTGTTATCTTTTATTTGCTGTCACTGTTTTTGGAATATGCAGTGTTTTCTCAGGCCCTGGGGGTGGAGCAGCCCGTGTTTCATGTCGGGCTTGTAGCTTTTGCTCTACTGTTCAGTCCGGTTTCGCTACTGAGCGGGGTGTTCATGCATACGTGGTCTCGCCGGAATGAATATGCGGCAGACGCCTTTGCTGTGCGCTACCATGGTGCGGATAATCTCATCAATGCGCTGAAGAAGCTGTCAATTAACCACCTCAGCAACCTGACCCCGCATCCAGCTTATGTGTTTTTTCACTACTCCCATCCCAGTCTGCACCAGCGTATCTGCGCCATGCGTGCCAGTGAGATAGGTTAAAACCGGTTCTTCTTTTCACGCAAAACCGCAAACACCTCAAAGTCGCTGGCATCCTCCATGTGTAGAGCGCGGCGTAATGCGGGATCGTGCGGGCGCAGGAAGGGGTTGGTTTCCAATTCTTCTCCGATGCAAACCGGCAGGGTCGGTTCCCCCCGTTGGCGAAAGCTTTCCACCTGTTGACGTTTGCGGCGTACCGCCAGAGAACTTGGCTCCATGCGTTCGGCAAAGCGGTAATTATCCAAGGTATACTCATGTCCGCAGTAGATCAGGGTCTCAGGTGGTAGAGACGCCAGGGTTTGTAGAGACTGAAATAACTGCTCTACCGTGCCCTCAAAAACGCGACCGCACCCGCCGGAAAATAGAGTATCTCCAGAAAACAGAGCACCCGGATGTTTCCCTTGAGGCGGCAGATAGTAGCAGCAATCCTTCAAGGTGTGCCCTGGGGTAGCCAGAAGTTGCAACTCCTGCCCAGGGTGTGGTAGCTCCTGACCTTCGGAAAGAACTAGGTCAATACCCGGAATGCGCTCATCACTCCCAATTACTCTGCATCCAGTGGCTTGTTTCAGGGCGATATTACCACCTGAATGGTCTTGATGCATGTGGGTGTTGAGGATCAAATCTAAGTTGCATTCCTGTTGGCGCAGATAAGCGAGTACCGGTTCAGCTTC
Source organism: uncultured Desulfuromonas sp. (assembly GCA_964411865.1). Lineage (GTDB taxonomy): Bacteria > Desulfobacterota > Desulfuromonadia > Desulfuromonadales > Desulfuromonadaceae > JAIVHC01. Next base: position 12,544 of record CAYPNO010000020.1, read on the forward strand.
GCCTGGATCAATGGTAATTATCGCACCATTCAAGTGGAGGATATAACAGTAATTATCTTGGTTGGTGGGAATTATGGCAATCTGTATCATCGGTATCTCCTTGCTAAGGGTGCGTGTTTATCTTGCATAACTACGTATAAGATCGTCTTTTGAACAGCTGTGCAAACAATCAAACTTATATATGAAGATGTAACATCATCTCCTTAGTTTGTAGACTTTCGCCTTGAGCCTGAAAAAAGGTTATGGTGGATATTGCGAAATTTTCTAGCTTAATATGAGATTACAAATTGTTTGGTGTTGGGTTATTGTGCTTGGCAAAGGGTTGGGCAATAAATTTTCAGTGTTGTTTAATTTTGAAAGGTGCGTTGATATGAAAAAAGAGTTTCTTTGTTTGTTAGTGATCACATTTGCAGTTTTCTCTCTAACTGGTTGCGCCGGCAAGTCGCCACAGCAGTCCGCTGATACGCAAAAATCCGGTCGAATAATTGGAGAGATTCCGTCCGAGAGTAAATTTAACAAAATTTCTCTTGGCATGTCTATGAAGCAGGTTTCAGATTTGATTGGTCCTCCTACAGACACTAAATCCTACATGACAGGTAAGTCGTTCATTCCGTTTTATTTTGGTGGTGATAGTTCTAGAATTGAAACTCTATATAAGGAAGAAGGTCGAATTACCTTTACTGGTGGCGCCGGTTTCGGTGGAGGTGGTTATAAAGTTTATCAAATCATATATGATCCCGACGAAGATGGATACAATTGAAAGACTATTTTAGCCCACAATTATGAAGATTGATCTTTGCGCTTGGGTAAGGGTAAATTCTTGTTGCTTGTGTAGAAGTATCGTCAACAGGGACTCCTTGATATAGGTCACCATTGACGATACTTTTTTGCATGGAAAGTTCCATTGCTCAGACTGGTAAAGAGGAGCTCTTTTTTATCCCCACCTGTGTTCCTAGCGCCTTGCCTTGATTTAACAACTCCCGAAGGCTCCAAGCAAACCGTTACATTTTTTCTTCAAGGATACTTGATCCTTCCTCAGGAATCCTGGAGGCTTTAGCCTGCTCTCGCAGCTGCAGTTCTTCACTGGTGAGATCTCCTTCGGCCTGATTTGTCACAGTTGCAAGGGCAGTTGCCGGAAGGTGTTTTTTTTCTGTCCTGATCGGAGTCGGTTCGCTATGGGCCTCAACCATTTTGACGGAAATTCCGTCTGGGAAAATCACCTCTCGGGCTTCATCCGGCATTGAGATCCCCTCGCTCTCAAAAGCCTTCTTCACCGAACGAATCAACGAGGATCTGACCTTGAAAACATTATACGCCGATCCATCGTACCAGAAATACACGATGAGGTTGACAGTGGCGGCACCGAGTCGATCGACCAGAACCAGAGATTCAGGGTCTTTTAATACCGCTGGATGGTTGTTGAGTATGTCCAAGGCGACTTGCTGGGCATGAGAAAGCTCATTGTCAAATCCAATACCGACCTCAAAGAAATCTCGCCGGTTTGGATTGGCAGAGAAATTGCGGATAATGCTTTTGTAAACTGTAGCGTTTGGGACTTGCACGTGGTTGCCGTCTTGATTCATCAACACTGTACCACGGGTAGTGACACGCAGTACAATGCCTGTGTGCCCAGCAATCTCTACCAGATCCCCGAGTCGAAACGGATTGCGGATACTGATCAGTAGGCTGGCTAGATAATTTTCCAGAATGTCGCGAAATGCGATTCCGGCAACAAGTCCTGCAATGCCGGTACCACCAAGAATAGTCGTAGCCAGGCCGGAAAGACCGGCAACCCTGAGGACCAAGTAGAAACCTACAAGCAGGATGGCAATGCTTAGAATGCGAACGACCATGTCTCGCAGCAGTGGATTAAGGCGCAGATTGAGCAGCCTTCGAACTCCGCTGGCAAGCAATTTACTTACGATTAAGACCAGAGCCAGAAGCAATAGCGCAAAGCCGAGCCGTGGCAACTGCTGCAGGACTTTCGCCCAGAGATTTTGTAGCTCTGTTAGTGCGGGGGTAAAGTCCCAAGGAGAACGCTCTTCTAGCCGAATACGATTGACGACTGCGACCACATCGCTAGTATTCCTGGCTAATTCGCCGGCCCAGGCTCGGTGCTCAGCAGACTCGGACTGTCCATCGAGCAGTACTATACCTTCTTCAACATGCACCCTGATATCGGGGAACCAGCCGGTCGCTTTCAGGATGCCGGATAAGCGTTGAGCGATTTCCTGGTCACTTGAGGTAGCCTGAACCTCGACTCGCTGCGCGATCAGAGTCTTGTCTAATGAGGAGGGGGGTTCAGCTTCTTGCGCTGAACTCGGGGTGGCAATAGCCACCCCAGCCAGCATAATTGAAATAATACTAGTTAGCAGTAGCAGATACCGTAGCAAGTGCTGTATTTGTTGTGAAGAAGAGCTAAGCTCCGAGCGGTAGCAGCACTTCAGGAGGTATGTTGAGAGATGATAGAGTTCTCTGCATTGAATAAATCCATTTTTCATTGGCATATCCTTGGTCGCAGCTTTCTCATCGATGAGTACCCTGTAAGAACTCTGGCCTCCAGAGCAACACCGCTTCTCGACAGCAAAATTCAGCACAAATGACATCCCAAGAGCGTTTTGAATCATATTTACGTTACATCACCTGTCTTATTTATCCCTCTTGTTTTGTTCGCGCGTTCTCAGTTTTGGTATAACTCGGCAATGTAGGCGTTGATCGAGTCGGCATTGTATTCGCGCTTCAGCATGGGTCCTTGTTGCAGCCACGGATTCAGGGCAGTAAAGTCATCTTCGTATTGCTGGTATAAAATCCCCGTGGGGATGCGTTCTCCCCACTCCATGGCCAGTTGCATGGCGCTCTGGAAATCGCGTGCATTGTGATCTAAGGTGGTTACATCCACTACGCGCTGTTTGTACCAAGCAAAAGTGTTCAGGTGATTGAAGGTGACGCAGGGCTGTAGAATGTCTATCAGGCTGAAACCTTTATAGTTCATAGCTGCTTGAATCAGCTCCGCCAGTTGTTCTTTTTGACCCGCAAATCCGCGCGCCACAAAACCAGCGCCGAGGCTCAGGGCTACAGCCAGCGGGCGGAAGGGGCGGTTACTGACCCCGTGGCTTTGAATGTTGGTAGTCATGTCTCTATCTGTGGTTGGGGATGCCTGCCCTTTGGTGAGGCCATAAATCTGGTTATTGTGTACCAGCAGGGTAAGGTCCAAGTTGCGCCGTATGGCGTGGATAAAGTGATTGCCCCCTTCGCCATAGCAGTCACCGTCGCCGGAATTTACCACCACGTTGAGATCATGGTTGGCCAGTTTGGCACCGCTGGCCACCGCCAGTGCCCGCCCATGCAGGGTGTGCATAAAGTTGCATTGCAGAAAATGGGGAGTTTTCCCGGATTGGCCAATGCCTGAAACAACCAGCAGCTCATGCGGAGCAAGGTTCTGGGCCACTAATGCCATTTTTATAGCCGATAAAATGCCGAAATTGCCACACCCTGGGCACCACTGGTTTTCATAGTTACTGGTGTAATCTTCTATTGTGATCATGGGTTAACCTCCATTCTTTGCGGTGGTTTCATTCACTATGCGGGTTACCTCAAGGGGTCTGCCATCGTACTGCAGGATTGAGCCTTTCGGCTCCACGCCCAATTCGGCGCGTAGCATCCACCCCAACTGTCCGGTGCCGTTTTGCTCCACAAGTATCCACTTGCGTCCGCTAAGAAGGCTTTGTAGCGGTTCTTGAGGTAGGGGCCAGATATCCACCAGGTGTGCCAGGCCAGCATCAATGCCTTGAGCACGCAATTTTTCCACTGCCTCATACACCATCCCATAGCTGGAACCCCAGCTCACCAGGAGCCAGTCCGCCTGTTCATGGTGGAGTAGCGGCGGACGCTGTTCCTGTTTCATGGCGGGAAGCTTGGCAAGGCGTTTATTCACCATGGCGCTGCGGTTTTCCCGATTTTCGCTTGAGTGTCCATCCGGCGTGTGTTCATTTCCTGTGGCTTTTACCAATGCCTGACTTTGACACGGGAACAGGCGGGGAGAAACACCATCTTCTGTAATGGCAAAGCGTGCGTAGGTTTCAGGTTTTGCTGGGGGCTTTGGCATTGGGATGGGGGCGGCATCAGGCCTTACTTCAAGTTTTTCAGCCACCAGCATAGAGGTGCTTACTAGGTGCTGATCCACCAGCACCATTACTGGGACCTGGTAGGTATCGGCTAGATAAAATGCACGCTGCATAGTATCGAAACAATCGGCTACGGTGGCTGGAGCCAGAACAAAGCGGGGGAACTCATCCTGGGAGGCATGTAGGGTGAAAAGCAGGTCGCCTTGGCCGGTGCGGGTAGGCAATCCGGTAGCTGGGCCGGGGCGTTGGGCATTGATGAGCACCAGCGGGGTTTCGGTGATGGCGGCCAGGCCTATCCCTTCGGTCATCAGAGAAAAGCCGCCGCCGCTGGTGGCGGTAAGTGCTCTACAGCCTGCAAAACTAGCACCTGTTACCATGTTAATCGCAGCTATTTCATCTTCTGCCTGCTCCACCACTATGGGGAAATGTTCAGCAAGTTGTACCAGGTTGGTCATGATTCCGGTAGCAGGCGACATAGGGTAGAAGGCACCCACGCGACAGCCGGCAGCCACTGCGCCCAGTGCTAGAGCGCTGGCGCCATCGAATAATGCTCCCACTGGTTTCTGTTCCTTCCAAGCGAGATCCCAGCCTTTTAAGTCAGACTGAGCAACGCAGTCAAATCCGGCCCGGAGAGCTTTTTGATTGATTGTGACGATTTTTTCCTCTTCCATTCCAAAGAGCTGACTCAACACCTTGTTACACAGCTCTTCTCCCGCACCTAAAAGGGACAGACACGCAGCTGCGGCCACAGTGTTTTGCGCCGCCCTATTGCCCGCTTCTTTTGCCAGCCCGGTAAAGTCTATATGCAGCGTGCGGTGTTGGGCGGGATTCTGCTCCGGCGTACACAAAACAATGGCATCTTTGTTCAATTCAGAAGCATGCTGCGTATACGTGACACCATCCAGGTCCATCAGTAGATCTACTCCTTGAGCGGGGGCCAGCACCGGCGCATCGCTGATGCGCATTTGGAAAAAGTTATGCCCACCGCGCACCCGTGATTCATAATCGTTAATGGCTAGAAAAAAGTAGCCGGCTTGGCGGCATGTTTGACAGAGCAGGTCACCCACAGTCTGGATACCTTGCCCCGCTTCACCCCCGATTTTTATTGTCATATCCACAGCCATAACAAGTTTCCTCCTCTTGAGCTTGGCATCGACGCTGTTAGACAGTAGATGGCCTGCTGAAGTGTATACCGCTACCGTCTCCCGCTAAAACTACGCTCGGCTTTTGGCGTCTGCTTGTATTTGTATTTAAAGGTTAAGCCTAACATCTGTGCCTTGATATTCAACCGGAGAAAAAGCAGATTGGGAGGGGAGTGAGAAAACGTTACGCCGAGAACATATTCACGTAAAGGGGGTAGACAATAGATACATATTCAGTTATGTATATATATCAATAAGCTGATTTTTGTGTGTACAATTTGGTGTGTAAGATTATTTTTAAATGGAAGGGGTAATCGTATGGCTCAGGTATGTCCGATATCGTCTAAACAGGTCAATGCTAAGGTAGCTCAGATGAATGCTGTGCTTACAGTTGTGTGTGCAGCTCTTTTTCTATTTACCGCCGCGAAATGGATTATGTTGTTGGTCGCGGCAGATTTTTTTATGCGCGGGTTTGGGAAGCCTTCTTACAGCCTGTTTAACGTCTTAAGTGAAGCGGTTTTGCGCTGGGGGAAAGTAGCACCCGTGCGGACTAATGCTGGGCCTAAATTATTTGCCGCCAAAATTGGATTTGGGTTTGCAACCCTGATCATACTGGGGTGGCTGTCGGGATTTTATGGAGTTGCTGCAGTTTTAGCCACAACGCTGGCGCTGTTTGCCGCGTTAGAAGCAGGAT
>CAYPNO010000021.1:0-18428 GCA_964411865.1 uncultured Desulfuromonas sp.
AGCAAGAAGGTGCAGTGGATAGCGCCGAGGCTGAGATGTTTGGCCCGAAATTTGAAATAAAACAGACCATCGACAGGATAACTGAGCAACTACTCACGATAGGTTCTGCCCCCACTTGGCGTAGTAATGTGAGTATGCTGGTGCACTCCAAGTTTAACTTTGAAGTTATGTCGCAGGGGGTTCTCGGACCTAACTGGCACAAGGCCACCTCGCAGGAACGTACCAGCTTTGTCGAGCTTTTTTCCCAATTACTTGAGGAAACCTATATCGGGCGAGTCCGAGAGTATGCGGGACAGATGATCCGTTTCGGTGCTGAGCAGATCCGGGAGAACCGTGCCGTCGTTGATACTTATATCGCTATGGACAGTGGTAATGAAATCCCCATTTCGTATAAATTGCTTCTGAACGGTGACGAGTGGCAGGTGTACGATGTGGTAATTGAAGAGGTCAGCTTGGTACGTAATTACCGCAGTAGTTATTCCAGTATTCTGCGCAAGAAAAATGTTAGCGGATTGCTCGAAGATATGCAGGCCAAAATTGAGGAACTAAAACAACGCCATGCTGTTGAAGACAGGAGCGCCTGATGGTAGTAGAGATTGAAGATCAGTGCTCGCAAATGAAGCGCGATTTTCGCTTCTTCCATTTTCTTACCGAAGAAGACATAGCGCAGCTGCAGACTTTTTTTAAATGCAATAGTTACGCTGCAGGGGAGGATTTATGGCGCGAAGGGGATTCGTCCTACTTTATCGCATTTATCACCAAAGGGCGGGTGGAAACCAAGAAGGAAACCGAATTCAAAGGTAAACAGCTAGTTGTGGGGGTGTACGGTCCCGAGTCGCTGATTGGCATCGTGAGTTTGCTCTCTAAAGAACCGCGACCAGTTACGGCTGCAGCTCTGGAGCCGTGCAGTGTTCTTATCCTCGAGCAAGAGAGTTTCGATACCCTGAACCAGAAAAATCCTGAATTAGGCAATCGTCTGATGAAAGGGATGCTCTTCTCTCTCTCTATGCGCCTTAAACAATCGTACGAACGTCTAGCCGCTATCTTTTAACTTCTGTTGGTCCCCAGTTTCAGTTTCAGGCCAGATGTAAAAAGGGAGCGCATTCTTTTTGGCGTAATACATCGCCTTGTCGGCTTTCTGAAGAAGTTCCCAGGCATTGGTGCCAGCGTGAGGATAGATGCTGATCCCAATACTGCAGTTTACATCGATATTGGTAGAGTTCACACCGTACGGTACGTTAAGATGGCCGATTATTTTGCCTACAGCTTGTTCAATCCCTTTGCTGTGATCAAAATCTCTAAGGATAAAAATAAACTCATCGCCCCCTAATCGTGCAGCGGTATCGCTGTTGCGGATGGATCCGGTCAGACGTGCTGCAAAGTTTTTCAGGATAAAATCTCCGACATCGTGCCCGTAGATATCGTTGACTTGCTTAAACTTGTCAAGATCGGCAAAGCACACTGCAACCATATTTTTATGCTGGTGGGCTTGTGCTATGGCGTTCTCAAGGTGTTTGGAGAGTAGGTCACGATTGGCAAGACCTGTGAGCGAGTCGTGGCTGGCCATGTGGCGTAAAGCTTCTTCTGTGCGTTTATGTAGCGAGACATCATGCAGAATGCATTGTCTGAGGTTCCGGTTTTGAACGCTGACATTGCTGCAACTTATATCAACCATTATCTCCTTTCTGTTCTTGCATTTCAGGTGCATCTCTCGATGGTGCTGACATTCATCCACTGCAGTTTCTGGAACTTCTGGGCGTGAAGCGCTCCTTGGGGTAGCGATTAGATCTCCCATCTTCATTTTGAGTAATTCAGCTTCGAAGAAACCCGTAACCTTAGATGCGGCATTGTTAACGTCTACTATCTCGTCGGTATCAGCATCCATCACTATTATTGGACTTTTAGCGTCGTGCATTAGGGCGCGGTATCTGGCCTCCGAGGACTGGAGGTTTTGGCATAAATCGTACAGAGACTCTTCATGCATAGTGCGTGCGTGGATGTTGGTTGCGGTACCCACAACGCTAGAAATGTCGCCGTTGATGTCGCGTTCGGCCACCACTCCCCTTAGCTCAATCCGATGCAGATGTCCGCCACACAGCAGTATTCGTACGTCGCAACTGAAGCTTGAATGGTGACCGGTATTTAATTGCCGCAGCTTTTTAAGCAGTATCTGCCGATCATATCTATAGACAAGACGTAAAAAGGCACGGGGAGAACGGATCTCAGTTTCCCCATCTGCTAAAATCTCCTCCAGCCATGCTGCACTATAACTTAAGGTATCGGTGGGAATTGAATGCAGCCAAGTACCGAAATGGCGCTGGAGGATTGCCAAAAAGCGGGCGTTAGAAATTGGCATATTCGTTATGTTCCTCGTGTAGAATATTCAAGTATGAAGTAACTGATTTTTTGCTAAGCCGTGCAGAAGTTGCTTTGCCAGGAAACACATTATAGTTATGCCATGCATTAGGTAGGTGTCAATCGTTTGGGGAGATTATTTTCCGCGTGCTATCTCCATTTAATAATAGCAGGGTTGGGGGTAATAGCAGCACGGAAGATACAAGAAGCGAGGAGCGCGGAGGTTGTTGAGCGCATATGTCCTTGTCTGTTTAGTAGCCTATGACCTGCTTAGATTGCTGTTTACAGGTCATAGGCGTATTTTGCATAGTTGGTATTGTTAGGTTTAGGGTAATTTGCTCGTCACATTATTTTTGACCCAGTTCTTATCCCACCATTCCAGCGGATTAACCGGAGTGCCAGAGATAATGATGCCAAAATGCAGGTGGTCGCCGCCAGCCAAGCCGGTGGCGCCGCTGCGCCCAATAATCTGTCCTCGTGCTACATTGTCACCAACCCGCACATCGATGCTACTTAAGTGAGCGTACATACTCTGCAAACCAAGACCGTGATCGATAATGATGCAGTTACCGTAGATTCCCATGAAGTCCGTGAATACCACGGTTCCGGCGTTGGAGGCCAAGATGTTATCCTGCGCAATCGAGGCTAGGTCTACCCCCAAGTGGGTTTGGGTGTCGATCGTCTTCCCCTTGTAGATATATTTACGCTTATCCCCAAAGGTGGCACGGGTGGCGGTATTCGGTTGGCGGATAAATGCCTCACTCCATGTCGGTGAATGGTGGGTGTTAGTCCCAATTTCTTGCAGCCATGCGCGATTTTGTGGGCGCAATTCACCGTTTACTTTCAAGAATATTTCAAGCGGGGTAAGGGTCGCTGGAAACATGTGTTGAAACTGAGGCATCTTGCTGGTCAGGAATCGATCATCTATATTTATGACATCGGTTATGACTTTCCGCCGGTTGAGATGATAATAAAAGCCCCCGTTGCCGATGTTGCCTGCTGCATCAGTTCCTTCTAGTCGTGGGATGGAATCAGGGTTTGCATCATAGGGGAACGCGAATAGACACAGGTAAGTGCCATCGGCCAGCTCGTATCCTGGGAAGAAACGCTCTTCAATACGAATGCCGCTGGAGATCAGCGGTTCAGATGAGGTGTAGACGATAAGACCGGCGCCACCATGGTTGAGGTTGTGCGCCCGACTGGTAACGCCGAGCATCGGTGCTCTGGTGTCGCGTTCAAGTTGATATGCAGTCGTGGAGGTATTACCCTTACCTAGATGGGCGTAGGCGCGGTCTGTGGCTTCAATGTTTATCTCGATGGAGCCATCCTGAAGCATAGGGTCAAACTCTATCTCCTCATGGGTGCTTGTTACCCCTAAAGGGTATACCTTTTGCAGTAGGGTGAATTTGTTTTCCCCCTGTGTGCCTACAACGGTTACGCTCTTTATGCCTGATTTGTCTTTCAATTCTAGCTGGAGTTGGGTGTTGTGGGCGATATAACCTTTGGCTGGGCTGAAACTTATTTCAGGGCCGGTAAGGTCGTGAAAATATTGATACACGCCATAACCAAGAGCCAGAATGACTGCTATGGATATTATTTTTTTAATCCCTTTCACGTTTAATCTTCCTTTCGGGTGCATTTTTTAGGTAAGCAACTATCAAAATATACTCGTCGGATAAAAATAACTAAAAATCTGCAGAACTTTGTATATAGTGAGGAGAGTTTGGGGCCGCTATTCTGTTGAGGCAGAGATCTTGTTTGTGCCACGGGTGTGAATCTAGCAGATTTCCCTCCCAACAGGAACCTAGATTTGATTTTATAGCCCCATCTAGAGAGAGCAGATTTGGACAAACAACCACAATGGGAGTATAGTCGTTCAGCGCACGCAGGCAAAAGAGGCAAAAGATTGTTGTTCACTTGCTCAGGGTTTGTCATTTGTGCTCTTAAAATTCGGGTAGCTCTGCTCGAGGAAAAGGAGAAACTGTTTGTCTTTTAATAGTGGCAAAACGTTTAAAGAGATGCTTGAGGCCGCCAAAGAAGTTGCTGGCGATAATTGGGATAGACTTGAAGCGCCGACGGAACTGGTTCTAGAGGAAGAGCGTGATGCACTACGCGAATTGGCCTCTGAATGGATGTGTTCCGGTTTGAATGACAAAGAACTTGATGCCAAACTGCAGCAGCTTAATAAGCGTTTTGGCAGTGCAATAGCGCAAGGCGTAGAAGTGGAGCCAGAATTGCTCGAACGCGTGGTGCAGAGCGCATTTAACGTTTACTGGGAAGCTCTGATGAAGGCATTGTAGAGGCTACTTGGAAGCACTCTTTTAGATGCGAACATCTTTAGCGTGTCTGCTTCAGGTATTGTTTGTTGTTCGAACTCTTTGGTATCGTTTCTTCCTGCCCACAGTTACTTTCGCATTTACTCAAGTAGCGTTGTGGCACCAGGTCAGTGTTCAATAACGGCAGAAATTCTCCTATTGCGCTGCGTGCCGTAACTGCGCCCCCCAATTGTTCCCCCAGAGCGCGAATAAAACGCCAGGTTTTCAGGGCATCAAACCATTCATGAAATGCGCGCATCTTTTTGTTTCTATCGGTATGATTATGCTCCAGGCGCGACCAAGCGGATTCGAAGCCTGCTGTATGTAGAAATTGAGCACCGCATTCACTTTCATGACGTAGGAGTATGAGCAGGTGAGCGGCATCAGTGGCGGGGTTTTTTGTCACCAGCTCGAGCCAGCAGCGTAGGGTCGTGTAACACGCATACGGATAGAAAAGCTGTAGGGGAGCGTCATCGAGGCATGCTTGACGGATGCTCTGGCCGGTTCCGAAGGGGGTGCGCGTAGAGAAGCGCCCCGCAGGGAACACGTTGGTTTCGTTGATGTGCGCGATGTTCCCGGTTTTGGCTAGTTGCTGCATGAAATAAAAGTCCTCACCTGCCTGACGCATATTCATCCCTCCAGCTCTGACATAGGCATGGGCGTTGCTCACCATGGTGCTGCCGATGCTTGGGTATGCATAGGGTGATCCCGCCCACCGAAGTCCGGCGGCGTGACAGCGCATGTGCAGCTCGTAGTCTTCCATGGCGTGTTGTTGGGTGGCGGCAGAGCAGGGCTGGTGTGTGAAGGCCACCACACCAGCATAAAAATCGTGTCGACGCGCGTACGTCAGCAAGGTTGATGCGTAGTTTTTTTGCGTGAGGGTGTCGGCATCCAGATGAATCAGCAGAGAAGTGGGATGCAGATAGGGCAGCACTAGATCGGCACCGATTTTACGTGCCATCCCTACGCCGCCTCGATCTACAGGGAGGCAGGTATCTGTTCCGGCGGCATCAATCCAGCCAAGGTTTAAGTGGACGGGTTTTGCCGGACTAGCAGCATAGGTGCGCAGCCGTTCAAGATCGGCCAGGTTCTGCTGCTTCAGTTCTGGCGGAGCGTCGCAGCGATGATTGACAATAATCAGCACCAGCAGCTGCGCCAAAGCGTAGGGCTCGTTACCCGCCAGTGCTTCGAGGGTGGCAAAGAGCTCATCACCTTCGGCTAACGCCGGGATAAGGATAACCCCCTTCAGCGTAGACCAGATTCCTGGCTCGAACCCTTCGAGTTTCCATCCCCCTTGCAGTCCACTGCGCTTGAAATGTTTTTGGCGCGCCTGTTCCCAGGCTTGGTCAGGTTTCATACGGTTCCAGCTCTCATGCAATGCCGTCATGGCACATTCGGAGCAAGTGTGTTAGGGGCTCGTTTCTCGGATCCAACCAGTTAATGCTGGCACCACGTTTTTCCATGCGCCTGAACCAAGTCTCCTGTCTTTTAGCAAACTTGCAGATGGCGTTCCCCAGTTTTTCTACCATATCTGTGTAACTCAACTGTCCTTGCAGATACTGGGCAATAAAACGGTATTCGAGGCCATAAAATTCCAGTGTTTCCCAACTGGTGCCATTTTCATGGAGGTGTTGCACCTCGGCAAGCATTCCTTGTTCCAAGCGTTCATGCAGCCGAGCTTTAATACGTTGGCGTAGGACGGGGCGTGCCCAACTCAGCCCGAATATCATCGGATGGAGCTTTGGTGTTTCTGCTACGGGCCCAGCCTTGCGTTGGGCCAAGGCGATTTCAATAGCGCGGATGATCCGCTCCCGTTCGTCTAAATCGGTGCTGTTGTGTTGTTCTGGTTTCAGGCGCAGCAGTTCCTGCCGCAGCTCAAGAATACTTAAATCAGACAGGCGTTCACGCAATACCATGTCAGGCGGAGCTTCAACCATGCGATAGTCATTTAATACCGCTTCGAGGTAGAGCCCGGTGCCACCGCACAGAATTGGGATGTGTTCACGCGCGCTGATAGCGGCGAACGCGGTATAAAAACGCTGCTGAAATTCATACACATTAAATTCATATCCCGGTGCGACTATGTCGACAAGATGATATGAGATCCCCCCGTATTCATGCAGATCTTTGCCGGTTCCGATGTCCATACCGCAGTAAACCTGACGCGAATCCGCCGAGATAATTTCACCGTTTAAGTGGCGGGCGGTTTCTACCGCAATGCGGGTTTTGCCCGAGGCCGTCGGTCCTAAGATCACGATTAAATTGGTCTGAGGGGCTGGAGTCATGGCTAATCCTACTGGGGGAGAAGAATTTTGTCTGGAGTGGGAGTCTGGGGGCAACTATACTAAAAATTTGCGTTTAAACACAAGGGTTCACCGCTTAGCCCTATGAAGGGTGAATAAGCTGCTGACCCTGTTCGCTCAGTGTGTCTGGCGACGTTGATAGATGACGTGTAAGGTGCTTTTCAATGCGGGACTGATCTGCTAGATTAGCCCAATGCGCGCTGGCAAAATCTGTTGCGTATGTGACGGTGCGTGAGTGCATCAATTTCTATAATCTCTCCACAAACAATATAGATCTGAGTTATATGTCTGAATCAAATAACGCCTCTGCGCGTGTAATCCCCCGCTCCGAGCACGGCTTGTCTCGCCAGCACATCGATGAAAACACTTTGAAGGTTCTGTATCGTCTCCATCGCCATGGATATAAAGCGTATCTGGTGGGTGGTGGAGTGCGCGATCTGCTCTTGGGGAGGGCCCCCAAGGATTTTGATATCGGTACCGATGCAACCCCGGAGCAGGTGCATAAGCTGTTTCGCAACAGCCGCATCATCGGGAGACGTTTTCGCTTGGTACATATTCTCTTCGGGCGTAATGAATGTATCGAAGTGGCGACATTTCGACGCAAACCAGTGGAAGAGGAAGTGCCGGATGATGAGCGTTTTTTCTGCGAAAATGTGTTCGGAACTCCGCAAGAAGATGCGTTTCGGCGTGATTTCACCATCAACGCGTTGTTTTACAATATCGACGATTTTAGCATCATCGACTATGCCGGTGGTCTGGAGGATCTGCGCTGCGGGGTAATCCGTATGATCGGAGATCCGGTAGAGCGTTTCGCTGAAGATCCGGTGCGGATGTTGCGTGCTTTAGAGTTCAGTGCGCGTCTGGGGTTTGAGACCCATGCCGATATTGCCCCAGCGATAGAGCAGCAGGCACCTTTATTGGCTGAGGCGTCTCCTGCCCGGATTCGAGAAGAACTGTTAGAGTTATTTCGCCATAAGGTGGGTGGAAAAGTGTTGCAGCGCGCGGATAAGTTGGGGCTGTTACAGTATCTAGTGCCGGAGATGCGGGCGCAGCGTGAAAGTTTCGACCTGTTGCGTCAGCTTGATTTACGCACTGCCACTGGGATTAGCATTGAAGAGCCGATGGTGCTGGCGGCTATGTACCTGGCTCCGTTTCGCCATGTCTGTAACTCCGATATGCCCTTGGGCGAGGTACACAAATTTGCGAACCGTGAACTTGCGCGTCACTGTCGGCGTTTCAGTATCGCCGCCGGTATTCGGCATCAGGCACGCGAGATGTTGATCACCTTTTATCGCCTGGCGCGTGGGCGCGGACGTCGCGGAGAGAAGCGTTTTTTGCGTCATCCGTGTGTGCTTGCCGGTCTTGAGCTGTTCAGGCTATGGTGTGAATGCAGCGGCGAAAACCAAGATCTGCTTCAGAGTTGGTTGGGTGCTTTGGCGGGTAAGGAAGAGCAGAAACCTCGATCTCCGCGTAAACCCGGGCCATCGCGGCGGCGCAGGAAAAGAATCCCCACACCAGAGCAGGTTTAACGGCGCGGCGCATTATTTAGCACCCTCCTGACACAGGGTGACTAGGTATCCGCTTGGGTCGTAAAGCCAGATTTCGCTGCGGTCGTGCTCCTGATCTTCGAGTTCGTACAGAATTGGGATCATGTGTTTTTGTATATTCTGCTCAATCTTTTTCAGATTACCAACCCTGAAGTCAAGACTCACCCCGGCTCCAAACGGGGTTCGTCCCAGATGCTCAAATGCTACTGGGTGGCTCTGAAGTAGCATGCTGGCTGGTCGCAGAATAATGCCAGCGTTATTCTGCCTGATGATTAAGGCCTCGGGCGCTTCTTCAATGGCGCCAAAGCGTTTAACCGGAAAATCGAGTATATGGCGGTAGAAAAAATAACTGCGTGCCAGATCATTTATGGCCAGGGTAAGGATGAAACTCATGTTTGTGCCGGATCTCCGTCTTGGATGGCCTTAGATAGCAATGGGTATTCAGAGCCGTTCAGATTTCTGAACCTAAGCATTTAACTGTAACAGAGTGAAACGTTGTATTCCAGAGGACAATGTAAGCCCAAATAAAATGGGCAGAAATAGATACCAATGGACAAGATGATTGAAGCTGCTATCGACGAGAGCAGGAGCGTTGCGTACCTCGCCCTGGGGAGCAATGTTGGCAATCGTCTGGATTTTCTCCGCCGAGCGCGTGCCGGCTTGGAGAAACGCGGTGTTCGGGTACAGGCCAGTTCTGCAGTGTACTGCACCGAGCCAGTTGGTGGTCCAGAACAGCAGGACTACTATAACGCCGTCCTCCAGGTTGAGGTAAGCTGCTCTGCGTTGGAATTGCTTCAAATCTGCCAGGCTGTGGAGCAGGGCGCAGGTCGCGAACGCCGCAAACGCTGGGGACCTCGCACCTTGGATATCGATATTTTGTTGTTTGGGGCGCAGCGCATCGACACCAAGGCACTGCAGGTGCCGCATCCACGCATGTTTGAGCGCCGTTTTGTCCTCGAACCCCTAGCCCAGATTGCTCCGACCCTTACCCCTCCCGCCAACACAAAAAATATTGCCATAATGCTCCAGAGGTTGCCTGAAAGGCCACGGGTCGATAAGGTGCTACTTAAATGGTAATCAGCGAATCCACCTCTACTTGGTTGGAAAGGTTTGCATAGATGTTAGTCCGCATTATTTTGTTTGTGATTTTGTTTTTTGTCTCTTACACCTTGGTCAATGCACTGTTGCGCCTGTTCGGGCGCTATCTTTCTTCTAACTCTAGCTCATCTGGCTCTGGTGTTACCACCAACAAGGCTGGGGGGGGCAATAATGCATCTGCCAGCATGGTTCAATGTTGTCAGTGTGGCACCTATGTGCCAGAATCGGAGATTATTCAGTGCCACATAAAAGGAGAAAATCGCCAGTTTTGCAGCCGCGAGTGCCTGCAGAAGTCCAAAAACAATAAGCCTTGAAAGATCATAAGTTCAGGCATTTAAGCGCTTTTATCAGGCGCTCCATCATGAGCAAAAAGGGGAATACAGCATGGAATTTTTCATTGATACTGCCATTGTAGACGAAATAAAAACGGCCAACGAGTTAGGTCTCGTAGATGGCGTCACTACGAATCCGTCCCTGATCGCCAAGAGTGGGCGTAATTTTACCGAGGTAATCACAGAAATAACTCAGATAGTCGATGGCCCGATCTCTGCGGAGGTTATCGCCCTTGATGCTCCCGGGATGCTGGAAGAGGGGCGGAACCTGGCGCAAATTCACCCGAATATCGTAATCAAAGTCCCCATGACTGAAGAGGGGCTGAAGGCAACTCGCCAGTTCAGCGCCGAGGGGATAAAAACCAACGTCACCCTGATCTTTTCTCCTCTGCAGGCGTTGTTGGCAGCCAAAGCTGGCGCTACCTATGTATCTCCATTTGTCGGGCGTCTTGATGATGTAGGGCAAGAGGGGCTGGTCTTGGTGGAACAGATCCGCACTATTTTTGATAACTACGGATACCAGACCGAAATCATCGTCGCATCTATTCGCAACCCTATTCATGTACTCAATGCGGCTTTAGTCGGGGCGGATGTCTGTACTATCCCCTTGAATGTAATGCAGCAGTTGGCTCGGCATCCGCTGACGGATATAGGTATTGAGAAATTCATGGAGGATTGGAAGAAATCCCGCTAGCGAGTTTTTAGTCACACTTAAAAATATGGCACAAATTACAGTGATGGTAGATCTTATCACTCGACTTTATGCCGCTGAATGTGTAAACCTTATTTAATTTTACATATATATGCACAATGCAATGGAGTAGTAGTGGTGATAGTTGCTCTGTGAGGCCTGACAGTATAATCATTTATCTACTTTATTACTTACTGGCTGCATAGCCAACATTACATTACAGCGCAGTTCTATAGCGGAAGGTTCCTTACACTAGGGGGAGTATTATGAATATCCACGAGTATCAAGCCAAAGACATTCTAAGCACGTATGATGTGCCTGTGCCTAGGGGGCGCGTGGCTGTAACCGCCGAGCAGGTGGAACGTAAGGCAAAAATGATGGGCGGCCATTGCGTGGTGAAGGCGCAGATATATGCGGGGGGGCGTGGAAAAGCTGGTGGCATCCAAGTGGCGCATCATCCAGAGCAAGCGCGCGAAATCGCTAAGGAGATGTTTGCTAAGCGGATTGTTACGCCGCAAACCGGTCCTGAAGGACTCAAGGTGCGCCGCATCCTGGTCGAAGAACAGATTGAGGTCCGGCGCGAATTTTATATATCCATTGCGCTGGATCGTGAATCTTCCCGGTATTGCCTTATCGCCTCTGCTGAGGGGGGGGTAGATATCGAAGAGGTGGCGGAGCATAGCCCGGAGAAGATCCATAAACTCCTTATCGACCCCTATACCGGTCTGCGTTCGTATCAGGCGCGGAAGATTGCGCTGGCCATCGGGCTCCAAGGGGCTGTCGCCGAAGATTGTGTCCAGTTCATGCTCAATCTCTACCGCTGCTGCATTGAAAAAGACTGCTCCCAGGTGGAAATCAATCCAATGGTTGTCACTAAGAGTGACTGGTTGCTGGCGTTAGATGCAAAGATAATCTTTGATGATAACGCGGTGTTCCGGCACTGGGAATATCATGAAATGCAAGACTTCTCCCAGATGGATCCATTGGAGATAAGTGCTGCGAAGTTTGACCTCGCCTACATTAAGCTCGAAGGGAATATCGGCTGCATGGTCAATGGTGCGGGCTTAGCTATGGCGACCCTCGATGTGCTCAAGGAAAATAGCGGTGAGCCGGCCAACTTTCTTGATGTTGGGGGCGGTGCCACTCAGGAAAAAGTGGCGGAGGCATTTCGTATTATTTTGCAAGATACCGATGTAAAGGCAATATTTGTTAATATCTTCGGTGGAATCATGCGCTGTGATGTTATTGCTCATGGCATTATCGAAGCTGCCGCCGGCAGCGATTGCACCCTGCCGATTGTGGTTCGTATGGATGGCTCCAAGGTTGAAGAGGGCAAGGAGCTTTTGGCAAATTCTGGACTCAATGTTCAGACCGCAGATTTTTTGGGAGAAGGGGCGCAACTTATTGTCTCGATGCTCAAGGAAGCTGAAGCCGCAGAAGAAGCAGAATAATAAAAGACGCTACGGAGGGCAGCATGTCCATTTTGATAGACGCAAATAGCAAGGTTATTGTCCAGGGAATTACCGGGAGAACCGGCTTGTTTCACACGCGCGAATGTAAAGCTTATGGCACTAATATTGTGGCGGGAGTAACCCCGGGTAAGGGTGGAATTCACGTAGATGGTATCCCCGTATTTGACACTATGGAAGAAGCTGTGCGAGTCACTGGCGGCAATGTTTCCATGATTTTTGTCCCACCTCCAGGGGCGGCTGATGCGATCCTCGAAGCATGTGAGGCGCAAATTGGTCTGGCGGTGTGTATTACCGAAGGGGTGCCGGTAACCGATATGGTGGTAGCACGCCAAGTGGTGGCAGACAGTAAAACCTTGCTGGTTGGCCCCAACTGTCCCGGACTCATTACTCCCGGCGTATGCAAGGTCGGAATCATGCCCGGATACATCCACAAGCCAGGTAAAATTGGGGTGGTGTCGCGCAGCGGAACCCTTACCTACGAAGCGGTTAAGCAGCTTACCGACGCTGGTCTAGGGCAATCGACTTGTGTTGGTATAGGTGGTGATCCGATCATCGGGATGAAGTTTATTGACGTGCTGCAAAAATTCAACGAAGACCCAGATACCGAAGGGGTGTTGATGATCGGCGAGATCGGCGGAACCGCAGAAGAGGAAGCCGCTGCATGGATCAAAAAAAATATGCACAAGCCGGTGGCCGCGTTTATTGCTGGGCTGACGGCACCTCCAGGCCGACGTATGGGGCATGCGGGAGCCATAATCAGCGGCGGCAAAGGACGCGCCGAAGACAAAATTGAAGCCCTGAATGACGGTGGAGTTACGGTGGCTACTAGCCCGACCGGAATGGGACAAGCGATGCAGAAAGCGCTGACCCAGGCTTGATAATCAACTTGATTATGTAGTACATACAGGTGCCGGACTTGCTTGGCGAGTCCGGCATTTAAGTCTTTTCCCCATTAAAAGAATGATTATGATAAGCGGTATCCGGCACACATGAAGAAAAAAAACTCCCCATCCAAGCCTAACGCCACACAGGAAGCAGTTATAATAAGCCATTTTGGGGTAAAGGTTTTGATTCGCTTTTCAGATGGCTCCACCCATCTTGCCCATGTGAAACGCAGCTCTGGCCATGTAGTGGGAGATTACGTAACTATATGTGAGGCTGATCAGCTTCGCCGCTTGCCGCGCCGAACCTTGCTTACCCGCATGGATAATACCGGCAAGCCACGCCCCTTGGCAGCCAACCTCGATAGCTTGGGAATCGTGGTGACCGCTGCGCCCCAAACCCCACCGGGTTTTGTGGAGCGAATTCTGGTGGCCGCCTACGCGGCTGGATTGAAGCCCTTTATCGTACTGAATAAGATTGATCTGCCAGCAACCCGCCTGTTACGCGAAAACCTGGAAGAGAACTTTTCTAGTTTTGCCACTATTGTGTGTGTCAGTGCCAGTGAAAAACACAACCTCGATGGGTTGCGAGAGCATCTTGCTACCGCCGGACGTACCGTGTTTGTCGGGGTCTCCGGTGCAGGCAAAAGCTCACTCCTTAATGCCTTAGCGCCTGAACTCGACCTCGCCGTAGGGAAGCTCAATCAAGATCAGCATGGTTGCCATGTCACCAGCGTCTCCACCCTGATTACCCTGCCAGATGGTGGAGAATTGGTGGATACTCCCGGCTTTCGTGACTTCAGCCCAGTGGATGTGAGCAGCGAAGACCTCGCGTACTGGTATCCGGGCTTCTCTTCTATTTTGGAGCAAGATCCGTGCAAATTTCGCAACTGTCGCCATCGCAACGAGCCTGGCTGTAGCATCATAGCCGCCGTGGACGTGGAGATGCTTAAAAATGAACGCTACGAACTCTACCTGCAGACCCTCGCAGAAATCGAAGAACGGGAAAAACAGCAAGCACAGCGGGGGCGCAGTTGATTATGAAACACGCACCTGTTCACAAAAACTTGAAGGTTAGCTTATGCCGTGGTTGATTTTAATAATAGCTGGCATGTTTGAAGTCGGCTGGGCCGTCGGCCTAAAATATACCGAAGGATTTACTCGTCTAGTCCCCACCTTCCTCACCCTCAGCGCGATGACCGTAAGTGTGTGGCTGCTCAGCATCGCCGTGCGCCATCTCCCCGTAGGCACAGCCTACAGCGTATGGGTCGGTATCGGAGCGGTGGGGGCGGTAATTTGTGGCGCCATCCTGTTTGGTGAGCTGGTCAACATCGGGCGTCTGCTCAGTGTTGCCCTTATCGTGGCTGGGATTGTGGGGTTGAAGCTTTCCAGTGGAACGTAAAAATTTTAGCAACGAGAATGCTGCAAGCAGTCTCACATCTGTGTACTTAGTAAAACATCTTAGTCAAACATCTTGCCGTTACTTTGCCCAGCACATATCCCTCTTCAGATTCTACGACTAGAGCGGCAAGCTAGAGGTCATTAGTCGACTTGTCCTACAGCTTGACGGTAATTCTCTATTGCTGATCTAGCTACGTTAGTTGTCGATCCCCTACATGATTTCCACGAAAACTAAACCCAAGGAGAATTTTATGCCCCACGTTGTACTTGAAAAAGCCCAACTAACCCCACAACTGTTTCAGGGTTTAGAGCCACTTACCTTAAAAACCGACAACGGCATTCTTAAACTGGGAGATAGATATATCAATGCCGCAGGCACCACTGCATTGATCGAGTCTTTAGCTATCGAGAACTCCAGAAACCAGAGTTTCTTTATCCAGTTATCTCAAAAAGACACCAGCTTAACTGTGCGCTTATTGCCCTTAACCGATCCAGAAAAAAGCCCCGGCGTGAAAATGCTAATGGCCCAAATAGCCAAGCAAATAAAGGATAGTAGCAGCGCTATTGAATATGGGAAAACAAACCTGCAAGATTATTTGTTGCCATAGTTTTAAAGATTGCTGGTGGTTATAAAGGCGTATGGCTCAATGTAAAAGCCGGAGTTCGGGAGGTATGGTTCGGTGGTTTGCTGATGGATGTGGGCACGGCACGTCGTGCCACTAACAGGCCATCCGCGCAGACGTTGTATTCAACGTCTCCACGGGCAGCTCAGAACTAATCAAATTTTTTCAGGCTGTGATATGCGCTTAACGGGTTGAAGTTCCGCACATAATGTTTCTTTCACGTTTAAAGACCGCCAGATGCAGACTGTGGAGCAGTGGCAGTTGTGCTAGATCTTGATGCAGACTGAATCCCTGATGTTCGAAGTGCTGGACTAGGTCTCCCAATGATATGCGGTGCTGGATAGAAGGTTTGCCTCCTAAGCGTTCCTTGAGGTTGCGGCGAACGCTGGTGACGGAGAGGGGGTTGAGGTAGGAAATCAACACAAATTGATGCGCTACTCGGCATAGCTCTGCAATGATCTGTTCTCGCAATTCTGCTGTCGGCAAATGGTGAATAAAGCGAAAACATAGGCAGGCATCGAAGCAGGCATTGTCGTAGGGCAGTCGTTCGAGATCGGCTTGTTCAATGGTTATGTCAGCGCGCGCTATGTTTACGGCAGTACGTGCGGCCACTATAGCGGCTTCGCCCAGGTCTACTCCAGTTACGTCGTACCCTTTTTCCGCCAGCAGCAGGCTGGCACGGCCGATGCCGCATGGGGCGTCGAGAACACTTTTTAGGGGTGGGAGGGTTTTCAGTGCGCGTTCTATGAGTTTCATTTCCGCCCGGTGCTTGCTTACCCTGCGATGCTGGTATTTTTCGGCTGCTTGGATAGAATGCTTGATACGTTGGCGATAAGCAAAGGCTTCTGGGGTTGCCGCTTCTGTAGCCTGTGCCGGATTGGAAAGAATATTGATGTTTTTCATGATTTTTCTCCGTGCAAGAAGGGGGGCAGGTGGATCTTGCGCATTATAGTTTGCTGCAAAATTAACCTGCGAGCAGCATTGGCTACACACCAAAAAGCTGATCGTTGAAATGGCGTAACACAATATCGTGCTGTGTTGCTATGCAAGAAGATGCCCATAGATGTAACTTGCTGAAAATTAAGAAAACAGTGGATTTTGCTGTGATATTTTGTACAGAAATTTTTACACTTCGTGGGGCGCAAATCTCTAGGGTTATATTTTTTGAACAGAAGGGATTATAGGGCAGCCACCAATTATCAGTCGCGACTGAGGTTACGGTATGGGTTGCGGTGGAAATATCATTCAGATCAGTTTGTATTTTTTTAGCTTGTACTGCAGATTGCTTCGGCTGATACCGAGGCGTTCTGCGGCCTGAGCTTGAATGCCTTGAGCATCCCGCAGAGCCTGATGGATCAACTGGTTTTCGAGAGCATCTAGTGTTTCTGGCAGGGAGCCCTCCAAAAGTGGGATGTGTAGACACGCTGAGTCAGTCAGAGGAGTAGAGCTGATGGGGGCGGGAAGGTTGGAGAGTTGCAAGGTGCTACCATTGCTGAAAATGACCGCGCGCTCAATAGCATTTTCAAGTTCACGCACATTGCCCGGCCAGTCGTAGGTTTGCAGTGCGGTCAAGGCATCGGCAGCGATATTCGTTAGCGGTCGTCCCATCTCTTGGGCAAAGCGCTGGAGGAAGAAGGTTGCCAGCAGCGGGATGTCCTCGCGGCGCTGCCGCAGGGGTGGAACCTCCAGATTTACCACATTAAGGCGATAATAGAGGTCTTCACGGAAGTGTCCCGTGCGGATCAAGTGCTTAAGCGGGCGGTTGGTAGCGGCCAGAATGCGTACGTCGCATTCCCGTTCGTTGGTGGCGCCGACGCGACGGAAGCGTTTTTCTTGCAGTACGCGCAGCAGTTTAGGTTGCAGTGGCAGGGGTAATTCTCCGATCTCGTCAAGAAACAGTGTCCCCCCGTCGGCCAGTTCAAACAGTCCGCGTTTACGCTCTGTCGCTCCGGTAAAAGCGCCGCGTTCATGACCAAACAGCTCACTTTCAAGCAGTTGTTCAGCAAAGGCCGCACAATTGAGGCTGACGAGTGCCTCCGCACTACGCGGACTGGTGCGGTGCATGGAGCGAGCAACCAACTCCTTGCCGGTGCCGCTTTCACCAGCAATCAGTACCGAGGATTTTTCTGGCCCGACCCGATCAATATCACTGAGGAGCTGACGAATCGCCGGGCTTTCGCCAAGCAATTCGCGGCTATGGCTGCGTTCGAGCTGTTGGCGTAGTAGTTTGTTCTGATCCCGCAGCTTGGCGAAGTCGAGTGCTTTGCTGATTGTCAGCAACAGTTTCTGATTGTCAAAGGGTTTGAGAAGATAATCGAAGGCTCCGGCCTTGATGGCTTCCAAGGCGGTTTCGACGGTGGCGTGAGCCGTTATGATGATAAAGGGGATATTGGGATGGTCACGCTGCACCTGGTGTAGGAAGTCCAACCCGTTCATCAGGGGCATTTTTAGGTCCGAAAGAATCAACTGAATATTATCGGACGCCAGTTGTTCCAGGGCGGCAAAAGGATTGGTCGCGGTGCTGGTTTGGTATCCATGTCCCTGTAACAGCCTACTCATCACCGTGCAGTAATTTTTTTCGTCATCAACAATCAGGATGTGCGGCATGAACTGTTCTCCTTTAGGGGCAGCACCAGGGTAAAGGTGCTGCCATAGTCGAGGCGACTGTGGACTTCAATAGTACCACCGTGCAGAGTCATGGCTTTTTGAGCGTTGGCTAGTCCTAGGCCGCTGCCCCCTTCGCGGGTGGTGAAGAAGGGGGTGAATATCTGCTTTAGTTCCTGCTCTGAGATACCACGGCCACTGTCCGTGACGCTGATGCGGATATGGTCACTTCGCCTGCAAAAACTCAGGGTGATCCTCTCACCGGTTCGGCATGCCTCCACGGCATTGAGCAGCAGATTTACCACGGTTTGATGAAGCAGTTCTATATCCACCTGCAGCGTGATGGGGGGCGATGGAAAGGCAGTGTTGAGGGTGATATTTTTCGAGCTTGCAAGCCCGCGCACATGATCAAGGATCTGGGTCAGAAAGTCGCTAAGCTGACAACGGCTGCGCTGCAGGTGTAGTGGGCTGCCGAAATCGAGAAAGCGACTAATAAGATTGTTCAGGCGTATCGCTTCCTCCTGAATAATGGCCATCAGCGCTGGGTCGGTACAGTCCTCGGTACTGCTGCTGAGCAGTTGTGCCGAGGAGGTGATAATGCCCAGCGGGTTGCGAATTTCATGCGCCAAGCCGGCTGATATCTCACCTAGAGCCGCGAGGCGATCCTGGCAGCGCAGACTTTCTTCCGTTTCTTCAAGTTTTTTCAGGGATTGGCGCAGGGCTTCCTCATTGGTGCTGAGCTGATAATTGAGCTGTTTTTCCTGCTGAAGTTTGTGGCGGTTTTGCTCCGCGAGGCTGTGAACCAG
>CAYPNO010000022.1:0-17974 GCA_964411865.1 uncultured Desulfuromonas sp.
GTATGGCAATACGCCCTGGTGGTTTATATGGCAATACGCCCATAAACCGGTAATTTAATTCAATTATTTAGAAACCCATTTTCATAAAAATCAGGCACCGTAAAATTATGCCATCCAACAAGATCGTTCATAACCGCAAATCAGTTCGCTTACCAGAATATGATTATGCACAGGCAGGTGCATATTTTGTTACCGTGTGTGCCTTTAAACATGCATGTATATTCGGTGAAATTGTAAATGGTGAAATTAAATTAAACAACATGGGTGCATTTGTTGCCGAGGAATGGATCAAGACCGGATCTATCCGGTCAGAAATTTTACTGGATGAATGGGTGATCATGCCGAATCATTTTCATGCAATCGTGGTGATAACCGACGGTTCGGAGAAACATTGTCGCCATGAACGGGCGTATTGCCATACGCCCCTACGTTCACCATCGAAAAATTTGGGTGCTATGGTACGTGGATTCAAAGCCGCCGCTACCAAACGTATCAACCAATGGCGCAAAACACCGGCATTGCCGGTGTGGCAACGCAACTATTATGAGCACATCATTCGGAACGAGGATGATCTGCATCAAATTCGCGAATATATTCAATCCAATCCCCAGCAGTGGGAATTGGATTCATTACATCGGGGGGAGGTCTGAATATGTTTATGCCAAACTACTCCACCTCTAACAGAACGATCCCATCGTCCCTCCAGGGAAACATTTTTTCCACCAATGGTAAATCTACGAACAAAGGCGACCTGCGGTCGCCCTCTCCCACCAATGCCGGTTTTACCCTGGTGGAACTGGTGGTCACCATTGTCATCATCGGCATCCTCGCCTCTATGGGGGGGATGTTCATCAGTCGCCCGATTGAAGGGTATGTGGATTTGAAACGCCGCGCCGAACTGGTGGATCAGGCGGAAATGGCGCTGCGCCGTATGCAACGCGACATCCGTGCGGCGCTGCCCAACAGTATCCGCGTATTTGATGGTGGGAAAAGCATTGAAATGCTTCACGTGGTGGATGGGGGGAGGTATCGACGAGCGGTTAATGAAGACGATGGTAGTGGAGATCCGCTGAATTTTACGAAGTCTGATGAATCTTTTGAAGTGTTGGGTGGCCTGCAGCACACTGCCATAAATTCATCGGGAGGATGGATTGTAATTTACAATCTTACTAGCGATGAAGATATTGATATTGCAAATGCGTACAGCAATGCAAAGGAGATGATAAGAGTACAATATTCTGATTATTATAAGGATGCATCCGACGCAATGGTCTTGTCTTTTGATGCTAAACAATTCCCCTATCCCTCCCCCTACCAACGTTTTTTCATAGTAGATGAGCCGATCAGCTACATAATTGAGTACGATACAAATATTGGCGACCATGTGCTTAATCGTTACTCCGGTTACAGCATAAACAATGCCCCTATTGGCCCAGACCCAAGCGAAAGGACAGAGGGCTATCGTGCCCTGGTTGCCAAACATATTGACGCAGACAAGAGCTATTTCAACTACAACTCCAGCACCTCTAGTCGCTCCGGCCTGGTTACCATGTATCTGGCGCTAGAAGACAAGGGAGAACGCATTACGCTGCTGCATCAGGTGCATGTGGATAACGCGCCATGAAACATATACAACTCAACCAACACGGCTTCACTATTGTGCAGGCTATTTTCGTGCTGGTGGTGCTGGGGATGCTGGGTGCCTACATGGTCACTATGAGCAGTGTGCAGCAGGCCACCACCACCCAGGCACTGATGCAGGCACGCGCGTATCAGGCGGCAAGGGCGGGATTGGAGTGGGGAATTGCAAAAGCATCTGGAGGTGAAGCTGATGATACGTTTGTTGTTGACGGGACGGGCTGTGAGGTGAAAGTGGAAATTGAAGTAATAAAAACCAGTGACCCGGACAATTACTTTAAAGAAGGAATTGATAAATTCAACATTTACCATATAACAGCAAATGCCGCATATCCTAATATTGGTGCCATCACAAACCCCGATTATGTTTCCCGCACGTTGGAGGTGACAATCCATATCCAAAAAAATTAACCAACGCCTTCTTCTTAACGGTTGTGAAAATGTCCATATACATAAAAACTAGGCATGCAGGAAGATGCCGGAGATAAGTAATATGACCGCCAATAAACGCATCTATAGTCTAAAATCATTTTTTCGCATAAGCGCCGCTGCGATTGCCTTTGTTGTTCTGATAACGGCTACTGTATCGGCCCAGATACCTGAGTGTATCGATGTGTTTCCAGCCAACATCACGGAAGAAGCAAGCTCACCAAACATTCTGGACCTCCCTGCCTTTCCCGCCAATTCCAACAAAAAAGAGTGGAAGACCGACATTACACTTACCGGTGGTACGTATTATTTCGATGAACTG
Organism: uncultured Desulfuromonas sp.; assembly: GCA_964411865.1. Lineage (GTDB taxonomy): Bacteria > Desulfobacterota > Desulfuromonadia > Desulfuromonadales > Desulfuromonadaceae > JAIVHC01. The sequence continues at coordinate 2,390 of CAYPNO010000022.1, forward strand.
AAAATAGTAAATAATGTCAAAGTTACCCTCGATGGACCTGTACTGATCTTCGTCAATAACGAGGTGGAAATAGCAAACAATGTCTCCATAAACGTGCCAGGCAACCCAGCGGATTTTGTCTTGATCAGCTATGAAGAAATCAAAATTAGCAATAACACGGTAATTAATGGAATTCTCTATGCAGAAGATGACATTGAGTTGGAAAAGAATGTCGAAATCACAGGTGCAGTAACTGTGAAAGATGAAGTAGAAACCAAACCCAATACAAATGTCGTTTATGACCCTACCGCTGTCAACCAGGCCGATTTCGGGGGATTGTGCTCGCAGGAGCTTGTAGTTCCCCAACTGATAGCCGAATACCGGATGGACTCGTGTGATTGGGATGGCACTTCAGGAGAAGTTATCGATTCGAGCGGTAACGCCCATCATGGCATTACAGTAGGACAGGTTCGGACCCAATATGCCAAAATCTGCCAGGGCGCGCTATTTGATGGTAATGGAAGCTACATTGAGGTTGCCGATGCCTCAAGCTATCTTGAGGGATTGAGTGCCATAACCGTAATGACTTGGATAAAAAATACCGATGACATTGGCCACGACAGAGGTATTTTCACCACTGGAACACCGACTAACAACGATAACCGCCTCAGTTTACGCTACGATACCTCCGGTGCTGATAGCGGGCATACCAAGCTACTGAAAGCCTCTATCAATACCAATGCCTGTGCCGACAACGAAGACTGCCTGCAGGTCGAAACTGAAAGCAATCTGCAGACGAAAAATCAGTGGCAGCATGTAACAATGACTTGGGCTTCAAACAATAAAATAAAAATATACATCAATGGTTCAGCGGTTAACACCACAGTTACAGGAAGTGGTCTTGGCGTTCACGCTGGTACTCTTGATGGTATAGATTTTCTGCGTATCGGTCAGGGAACAAAGATTGGAAAGCCAACGCCCGAATGGATGGGCGCTATTGACGAGTTTATGATCTTTGATAAAGCCCTTAACAGTACTCAGATTACGAGCATATACAAGAACCAGCAGCAAAAAAGAAACTGGGACGGTAGCAGCAGAAACTGTACCCCCTGCAAATTTTGTTTTGAGGACAACTTTGAGCGCACAAACTTAGGCCCCAACTGGTCAATTATTAAAAATGATTATTTTACCCCAGAAATAAATAGCGGAAAACTGCTGTTAACTGACACCGTTAAAAATGCTGCCACAGGTGTCAGCCTTAATGGCTCCTTCCCGGCACAAGACAACTATATTGAAATAGAGTTCGAGCATAATGCTTATGGCAGCGGAGGAAGTTTTGGAGGTGACGGGATTGTCCTGGTTTTATCTGATGCCGATGTCCCAGCTTCAGCAGGGGGCTATGGCGGGTCACTCGGATACGCCAACCGCAATACAATAGATGGATTTGCCGGAGGATGGTTGGGTTTTGGAATCGATGAATTTGGTAATTTTTCCAACCCAAATGAAGGACGTATTGGTGGACCGGGCAATATTAAGAATTCTGTAGCTGTGCGTGGACACGGTAGTGGTGAAACAGGTTATGTATATCTGTCAGGAACTACAGGCCTGACTCCTAAAATTGATGCTCCATCGTCTTCCTCTCCCGCACCGGGGCACAGATATCGGTTTATTATTGATACATACGACAACAAGACCCTTATTAAAGTTGAACGTGACAGCGGTAACGGGTTTGAGAGCATAATCCCCTGGACCGATGTGACCCAGAACGCAACAGCCCCGAAAAACTTTCAGATAAGTATTACCGGTGCCACAGGGAATGTGACCAATATACACAGCTTTGACGACTTTGTTGTCCGCGCAGATAAGTGTGGCACCATCGGCGGAAATATCGACCACTTTGAATTTATCCACGACGGGCAAGGACTGACTTGCGCCGCTGAGACAGTTACTCTCAAAGCATGCGCCAATACGGACTGTAGCGCAAGATATACGGGAACAGTTGAGATCATTCTACCAGACCTAGGCTGGCTAGAAGGCACTGAGCAGAACCTTAACTTCGCCCCGGACGGGGAAGTTTCCCTGAAATTAAAACATACAACTGCTGAAGACATTATTTTCAATGATACTTTTGCCACATCTGCTAACGAGGCAACCCATTTTATCAATACCAGCGGAGGTACGGCAAACGAGATGACATTCTCTACCTGCGAGTTTGACGCAGTCGAGATTGGTAAAAACATTGGAGGCCCGATTTATACTAAACTGGTCGGCGAACCTTTTGATCTCCAATTACATGCACCAATGGGCTTTTCAGGTACTTTAACAGTTGATCTAATTAACAATCCCGATAAAACAATCACCGCTCCGCAAGATATTGTCTATCTCCCTGACGACGTCACAACTGTGACATTTGATTGCGATAAGGCTTCTCGGAATACTTCTGTCCGAATCCAGCCAACTCTTGAGGTTGAAGACGCAGAAGAAGGGGTACCACTACCGGAAAAATATTCAAGTGATAGCTTCGCCATTCGACCACTCTATTTCTCCATCATTTCAACTGATGCTACCAATACGGAAAAAAATGGAAAGCCAACCATAGAAGCGGGTACTAATTTCAACCTCACCGCTAAAAGTGTGAAAGGATATGACGAAACCCCGCTAATCGATAACGATAAACTGATCGGTTCACTGAATGCTGGCACAATAAGTGGAACGTTTAACGCAGCAAATAATATGACAGGAACGGCTACCGGGAGCAGTTTTACCTATAGTGAAGTTGGGCATTTTGGTTTTGAAGAATACGGTATTTATGATGATACTTTTACCCTAGTGGATCAAGCCAAGGATCAATGTACTGACAATTTTTCCAATAGCCTCTCTGAAAATGGAATGTATGGTTGTAAATTTGGTAGCAAGGAAATTCCCATAGAGCTTGGTTTCGGCCGCTTCATCCCCGCCTATTTCGAACTCACCCAGGGCGATCTGACCAACCGCGTGGATAGTAACTGCTCTCCGGAATCTCTTTCATCTTTTACCTATCTGGGAGAAAACCTCAAATTTGCCTATACGCTAACGGCTAAAAATACTGCCGGGGTTACCACCAAAAACTATTATGGCGAATTTGCCAAATTTAGCGGTGAAACACTCTCAGCGGATTACACCATTGGCGCGGTGGATGTTGATCCCGACAGTGCTTCAACAAACCTGAGCAGCAGAGTAAAGGTTACCGAAGTTGAGCGCCTGACAGACTGGAATGAAGGCGAAGCGAGTTTCAGTGTAACACTCAATGTTGAGCGCCTGACTGAGCCGGATGGATTTTTTACCAATACGGCCTTTGGGGTATTTGTAAAAGACGAAGACGGTGTAGAGATTGGTACTCCGGATCTTGATGTAGATGGTGACACAACGATGGATTACACTCAAGCTGCCCCGAGCACCAAGCTCCGCTATGGCCGCATCCGTCTGGAAAACGCGCACGGTTCAGAGTTGCTCCCGCTGAATATGCCGTTTTATGCTGAGTATTTTAACGGTCACGCATTTATTCTCAATTCTCTGGACAGTTGCACCGAGTTCGCGTTGGCACATTTTGGCTTCAGCAATGATACCGCCGCCAACGGCAAGCCGATTTTAGCTCAACAGATTAAAAATGGAGTGGGAGCTTTGTCTTGGAATGCTCCCCCTTACGCGCTGGGAAATATTGATGTTAAACTGGATTTAAGTGCCACTGGCAGTGACATGCCCTGGCTCCAGTTTGACTGGGATGGGGATGATGTTTACGATGACAACCCAACCTCTCGCGCCACCTTCGGCATTTTCAAGGGGAATGAGCGCATCATCTACCTGCGGGAGACCACCTGGAGACGATAAGCACCAGCACCTAGTTCTGCAACTTTGGCAAAAATGCTTTACCTGTGGTATCCATTGCTCGGGTCGCAACTCATTTTGCGCAAAAAACCAACTTCCCCAAAATTAGGGCCTCAACTATGCATACCGACAACAAAACAAACGGCGAAACCGCCATCGAAACAACAACCGAACCAGTGCTGGAGATCGGCACCACCCACAATCTTGAAATCCTCGATATCGATACACGCGGAGCAACCTTAGCTTGGAATAACGGTCAAAGCATCTTACTGCCCCAGAGTCAGGTTCCGCCTCAAGCGCTGGTGGGGCAGCATCTAAGGGTATTTGTGTATCGCGGACGCAAAGAGGTTCTGATCGCCACCCTTGAACCCCCTATCGCTCAAAATGGCGAATTCGCCCTGATGCGGGTAAAGCAGACCAACGAATTTGGTGCATTTATGGACTGGGATCTAGATAAGGATCTGCTGGTTCCTTTTGCGCAGCAGCCGGAAAAGATGCTGCTCGACCGCCACTACATCGTCCACGTAGGGATAGACAACACCGGAAGGCTAATTGGCAGCGCCAAAGTGGAGCGTTATTTAAATCCTGACCCGAGCGCACTGGTCCCGGGGCAGGAAGTAAACGCCCTGGTATGGCAATTCACCGATTTAGGCGTCAAGCTGATTCTGGACAACACCTACACCGGCCTGCTGTACCGCAGCGAACTCCCCGAGGGGATTAAGCGCGGCGACCGCCTGCAGGCCTATGTGCAACGGGTGCGGGAAGATGGCGGAGTAGATCTATCCTTAACTCCGGTGGGTAAAGTCGCGCGCGAGCAAGACGGGGAGCGCATTCTGCGCGAATTGAAGCAGCACAAAACCCTGCCCTTGCACGACAGAAGCACCCCGGAGGAGATTCAGGCCGCCCTCGGGCTGAGCAAAAAAGCGTTCAAGCGTGCCGTGGGCACCCTGTATAAAGAGGGGAAGATCGACCTGCTCCCCTCCGGCATCGCCCTGAAGTCCAAACGTTAGGCTGTTCCCGCGCCGGTCTGCAGCGCCTGCTCCAGATCGGCGATAATTTCATCGATATGTTCAATCCCGATGGAGAGGCGCACAAGCTCCGGGCTGATTCCTCCTGCGGCCTGTTGCTGTGGCGTGAGCTGCGCATGAGTGGTGGACGCCGGATGAATTGCGAGGCTGCGTGCATCCCCCACATTGGCCAGATGGGAAAACAGGCGCAGCGCTTCAATGAATCTGCGCCCCCCCGCTTCGCCCCCTTTGATCCCGAACACCACCATAGCGCCGAAGCCGTTGGTCAGATACTTCTGCGCCAGCGGATACGCTGGATCTTCTTCCAAGCCGGGGTAATTCACCCATTCCACCAAAGGATGGGAGCGCAAATAACGTGCTACCGTCAGAGCATTGGCGCTATGTCGCTCCATGCGCAGGGGCAAGGTTTCAATCCCCTGCAGAAACATCCACGAATTATCCGGCGCGATGCACGCACCCAGATTGCGCAGAGGCACCAGACGCATCCGCATGATATACGCCAGATGGTTCAACTCCCCCAGATCCGTGGCATAGCGCACCCCGTGGTAGCTGGGATCCGGCTCGCTCAGGAGGGGGTGTTTGCCACTGTTCCAATCGAAACGCCCGCCATCCACCACAATGCCTCCGATCCCGGCGCCATGTCCCCCCAGCCATTTAGTCAGCGAGTGGATCACCACATCGGCGTCATGTTCGAGAGGACGCAGCAGATACGGAGTGGTAAAGGTACTATCCACCAGCAGCGGCAGGCCATGTTCGTGGGCAACCTGCGCCAGAATTTCGATATCCGCCATATTCAGCTTCGGGTTGCCAATGGTCTCAGTAAATACTGCTTTGGTTTTATCCGTAATTGCGGTGGCAACCTGCTCCGGCCTGGCGGGATCGACAAACACTACCTTGATCCCGAGTTGGGGGAGAATATCGTTGAACTGGGTATAGGTGCCACCATACAGATAGCTCGAAGCGACAATCTCATCTCCGGCACATGCCAGATTGATGATGCTGTAAAAAATCGCACTGGTGCCCGAGGCCAGCGCCAGCGCCCCGGCACCATTCTCCAAAGCAGCCACCCGTTTTTCCAGCACATCTGTGGTAGGGTTCATCAGGCGCGTATAGATATTGCCTAACTCTTTAAGGGCAAACAGATTGGCGGCGTGTTCAGTATCTCGAAACTGATACGAACTGGTGCGATACAGCGGCACCGCTTGACTGCCAGTAGTTGGATCAACGGTGTAACCAGCGTGTAAAACCTTGGTCTCAATATGTGATGGCATGGCGATTCTCCCGCAAAGTATCCTTAAAAATGTAACGCATATGTTTTCAGCGTAAACAACCAACTGCTCAAGTCAAGATTATTTCAATATATCCATGGCTCTGTCGACGCGCTGGTGTGCTGTTAACCCTGCATATTTACCAGCACACGGCGCTTCAGTTGCCCTTTAAGCATGGCAGCGATGCGTGTGTCCAGCTCGTTCAAACCTAGTTCATCATACATCTGCTCCAGCTGCTCCAGCTTCCCCGCCCCGGCGAGGTAGTGCCATGCCTGACGCCGACGCTGCATGGGGCACTCGGCGGAATCGATCCCCACCAGACGCACCCCGCGCAGAATGAAGGGAAACACGTTGAGGTTGAGCTCCGGCGAACCTACCAGGCCGCAACAGGTAACAATGCCGTCGTAGTGGGTCGCTTTGATGGCGGCAGCAAGCATCTCTCCGCCGACACAGTCCACCACTGCGGCCCAGCGCGGTTTGAGCATCGGGCGTTCGTTGCCTTGGGTCACGCTGGCGCGCTCTATGATCTCATGCGCGCCAAGATACTTTAGATATTCCGCTTCATCCAGCTTGCCCGTGGCGGCAGCCACTTTAAATCCGGCGCGCGCAAGAAGGGCCACGGCAATGCTCCCCACTCCGCCGGTAGCTCCGGTGACCAGCACCGGCGCCTGCCCGGATACCCGGCTCGATTCAATAATCTCACGCACCGACAACGCCGCAGTCAATCCGGCGGTACCGAATATCATGCTCTCCTTCAGGCTCAGCCCCTCCGGCAGAGGGAGCGCCCACGCGCTCGGGACCCGAATCATCTGGCCGAAACCGCCGTCGGTCTCCATCCCCAGATCGTGGCTAGTGACAATCACTTTATCGCCCGGCTTGAAAGCAGCTGAGCTGCATTCCACCACCTCTCCGGCGGCGTCAATCCCCGGGGTGTGGGGGAAATTGCGCGTCACCCCCGGATTCCCCGTTGCGGAGAGGGCATCTTTATAGTTAAGGGATGAATAATGCACCTGCACCAGCAACTCCCCTGCAGGGAGCTCAGCAGTGCTGCGTTTCACTATACGGCGCTCAAAGTGTCTATCTTCCCCTTGCGTTACCTGCAGAGCTTTAAACAAAATGGGCATAATTGTTCCTCCTTTTTTGTGCTTGCTTACAAGCTGAAGTAGTTGGCTGCGTTTACAAAAATATAGAAGCCATCTATACTTATGGCAAGGATCAACTTGTTCTGACCCATATCTATTCTTTTAATTCTACCCCGTCGCAGGAGTCCATTCTATGTCAGCGAACCCCCAGGCAACTGCCACCGATGCAGAGAAAAAACCCAAACGCCTATTAAAGTTCATACGGATCTGCGCTTATGCAGCCGCGCTGCTTATCCTTATTCTGGCCCTCTTGCCGACAGGTCTGCGCCTCGGAGCACGCTACTGGCTGAATAAACAACCTCACCTTGAGGCTGAAATTGATAACATCGACCTGAATTTATTTAGTGCTACCTGCGCCCTTGAAGGGCTCAGGCTTAAGTATAAGGGAGACCCCAGCCTGACCGTCGCGCGCCTGACCGTTGGGTTGAAATACCTCCCCCTGTGGAGCAAGCAAGCCTTTATCGATTATATAGAACTTGATGGCCTGCGCCTTGTGCTGGAGCAGGTGGTAGCAGCGGGTGAAGAAGAGCAAGACGGACTGCGCGTCGGCGGCATCATGCTGCCTGTCCCCTCGGCAGAACCACAGGATCCACACATAACACCCGAGACCGAGACCGCACCCCCGTGGGATTTCGGCTGGAACCGGATCGCCATCGATAACTCCAACATCATCTGGCAGCAACCAGACTGGAGTGCCGACGTAATCATCGAGCAGGCCCATGTCAGCAACGTAGCCAGCTGGAAACCGGAAGGATACAGTGATGTCCAGTTGCACGTGAAAATCAACGATGCACCCTTGGCGTTAGCCATGCAATCCCAGCCCTTTGCCTCCCACCCGACAGCGAAAGGGCACATAAAACTGGATAAATTTGCCCTCGGAAAACTGGCTCCCATTCTGGCCGTTTTCGGCATTCATGATGTTGCCGGGATGTTGAGTTGCGATCTGAAGCCTGAAGTAACCTTGGGTGCGGGAGACGCTATCAGCCTCGATGTGAATGGCAGCCTTGCCCTTGAGCACGGCGCGCTGACCACTGAACAGCTCCATATCGCAGAAGCAGGCTTCAACTGGAGTGGCACCAGTGTAGTGAACGTCCTGTCCAAGGGAACAACCAAGGTAGCACTGCAGGGTACCCTGCAAATCCCGATGTTGGATGTGGAAGATATCGTCACGGGGTTCGCGCTCCAACAGCAGGGCTTCAACTGGAGTGGAAGCATCAACGCCCTGCTTGAAGCGGATGCCGCCCCTGAGGTTGAGATTAAGGGGGCCCTCGGAACCGAAGCGTTTACCCTCCTCGACCGCCAACACCAGCGCCTGCTCGCCTCCTGGGCACAACTCAAGATCGATCATTTTAATGTTAGCGACAAACATATTCAGTTGGGGCAACTTGACATCAGCAACCTCGTGGCGCTTCGCCCCTCAATCAGCGCCAATGAGGCCGAACCGGCGCTGGCGCAGTGCGGCACCATCAGTCTGATAGGGCTGGAGGTGGAGCTACCAGCGGAAGAAGCGGCGCCTAAGGTGGTGCTGAGTGCGTTGAATCTCAGTGGGCTCGGCGTAGAACTGATTCGCCATCCCGGCGGGAGCACCAATATCGATCATTGGAGCAATTTGGGTACGCAGGGTGCAGAAGGTGAACCGGAGACACAAGCGGACAACCTGCCAGAAGCCCAAGCTGGCGCACCACAGCAGGCCGGGGTGGATCCAAACGCGCCGGAGCTGGCTTGGCGGCTGGATTCGTTGCAGATTGATGGAGGTTCATATATCCGCGTCACCGATGCTTCGGTAACCCCCAAGATGATCCTGCATCTTAACGAACTGAACTTCAGTCTAACACAGCTCGACAGCGCTGAAGTGCAGACGCTCAACCCTTTCAACCTGAATACGAAGCTGGGGCGCTTCTCCACGCTGCAGGTTGAAGGCGCCATGAGTGTGCTGAGCTCGGCTCCTGCAGGTTCCATCACAACCAACCTGCATGGTTTCCCCATGTATAGCGTCGCCCCTTATGTAGAAAATGCCATCGGGTCGCGCATCGAAAAAGGGGAGCTAGACTTCAACGCCAGCGCCAACATCGAAAAGAATCAGCTCCAGCTCAAAAGTCAGGCCGACCTGCGCAGCTTAACCTTTGGCCCGATGTCGGAAGAACAGCAGGAGCGGATATCCAGTAACCTTGGGATGCCTATCTCCTTGGCGATGGCCCTCCTCCGGGATAAAAACGGCGATATCCATCTGGATATTCCAGTCACCGGCGATCTCTCCAGCCCTGATATCGCGGTAGGGCCTATTGTACGCAAAGCCCTCCTGGGCGCGATCCAGGAAACAGTGAAACTCGCCCTCAAGCCCTTGGGAGTATTGAGCGGAGCGGGTAAGTTGATTGGCATTGGCAGAGACCTCAATCTGCCTCCAGTCCTCTTCGCCCCGGCACAAACAACCCTCGCTGACACCGGAGCTACGCTGAAACCGTTGGGCGAATTACTCGCCACCCGCCCACAATTGCGCGTAGTGCTGCAGGCGCCCCTGACTCAGGCCGATAGTGAGGCTCTGCATACCCGGTATGCAGAAACCCACCAGAAAAATAAACCGGCAGGGAAAAAATCCGCCAAGCAGCAAGACAACGCTGCAGAAGAAGAGCTTAGCGCTGAACAGTTCCGCCCCCTGGCAACGGCATTGCTGCAGGAGCGTCTACACATAGTAAAACAGGGTCTTCTCGATATCAGCGGCGTTGATCCGCAGCAAATAATCCTGAGTCAACCAGCTCTGGCCCTCACCGCAGATGAACCACGGGTCGAAATCCACTTTTAAAGGATCGTCTTTATGTTGAAATATTCACGCCTGTTACGCGCCCCTGTTTTACTCCTCTGCACCGTGTTCTGCCTGAGTGGGTGTGCAGTTAATCCAGTTACGGGGAAGAATGAGCTGGTTTTTGTCCCTGAAGCAAGCGAGATAAGCATGGGTGCGGAACAATATGGCCCCGGGCGACAGATGCAGGGTGGCGACTACACCACCCACCCGGAGATCGTTGCATATGTGCGTTCTGTGGGGCAACGGCTGGCGGCTGTAAGTGATCGCCAGCTCCCCTATGAATTCAACGTCATCAACGATGAGACCCCCAACGCCTGGGCTCTCCCCGGGGGCAAAATAGCCATCAACCGTGGCCTGCTCACCGAGCTCAACAGTGAAGCGGAGTTGGCAGCGGTGCTGGGGCATGAGATTGTCCACAGCGCCGCACGCCACGGTGCCAAAAACGTAGAACGCGGGATGTTGCTGCAAGGGGCGGTGCTGGCCACCACCGTTGCAACCAGCAACAGCGAATACGCTGCCTTAGCTGCCGGTGGGGCGGGGGTCGCCTCACAGCTGATAACCCAGAAATACAGCCGAGGAGCCGAGCTCGAAGCGGACTACTACGGCATGCAGTACATGTCTAGGGCGGGATATGACCCTCAAGCGGCCATAGAGCTGCAGAAAACCTTTGTGCGCCTATCCGAAGGGCAGCAGAGTGGTTGGTTGGACGGTCTGTTCGCCAGTCACCCACCCTCGATGGAACGGGTGGAAGCCAACCGCGACACCGCCGCACAACTTGGCCCTGGGGGAGAACTAGGCACCCAGCGCTATGCCGCTACCATGGACCCCCTACGCCGCGATCAGCCTGCGTATGCAAAATATGCCCAAGGCCGTAAGGCGCTGCAAAAAGGGGAGTTGGCCACTGCGCTACAATACGCCGAAAACGCGCTGGCGTTGCAGCCGAACGAACCGCTATTTCATAGCTTACGCGGCGACATCCTTCTGCAACAAAAAAATTATGTGGATGCCATCAGCAACTTCGACCGTGCGCTGGCGCTGGATCCCACCTATTTTCATTACTACCTGCAGCGCGGCCTTGCCCATCAGGAGCTCAATCACACGCAGCAGGCGCAAGCTGATCTAAAGCGCAGTATCGATTTTCTCCCTACGGCTCCTGCCCTGAACGGGATGGGGATACTGGCATTGTCGCAGGGCAACACCGCAACCGCAAAAGAGTATTTTGCCGGGGCCGCCGCCTCGCAAACCCCCGCGGGGGCAGCAGCTAAAAACGCGCTAGTGCGCCTGGATATTGGCGACAACCCGCAAAAGTACCTGCGCATAGGGGCAGGTCTAAATGCACAGGGTTATCTCTTCCTCCAACTTGCCAATGACACCGCCGAGCCGGTCACCGCCATTGAGATCCAGATTGTCTATATAGATAATAACAACCACCGGCGCAGCACTATGTTGCAGATAAACCAGGTGGTGCAGGGCGCACAACAGGCGCGCTTCGGCACCGATATCGGGCCACTGGCAGGCTTGGAACAAGTACAGGCACGTATCACCCACGCCGCCCTCGCAAAAAGATAACGCAGATATACCGATGCAAAAGATTTAGCCCATAGCGAGCTGGTGAACTGTGGGTTTGCACAGCTCCAGGATGCGCATCATGGAGCAAAGAAATGCGGGCGTCACCCTATTACCTGATGGTTTAAGTTGGTAATGTACCAGACATCGCAGCTTGATTGTGGCAGACCAAGTTTCGACCCTCCTTTCTTCCTATAGTAAGACATAGTTAAACCGACAGTAACAATATACAAAAAAGCCGGTGCGGATGCCTCCCCGCCCGGCTTTTTTGTTGTCCGCTTTTTTGTTGTCTATTTCCCCCCTTCGGCGGTTATTTCAGCTCGCGGCGCCCCCATACCCCAGCACTCCACCAATGATGATGATTTTATAAAAAACGTGTATTTATCGCGGGTTAGCGCGAGCGCGTTGGGGGCAATAAGCCAAAGTAAATTGTGTAGGTGGCGTTGGCCTGTTGCTTTATGGGGTCGTAGGTGATGTGCGAATCAAGCGCCGGGGAGAGGATATAAAGCTCGTGGGATGTTTGCATGGTATCCGCCAGCAGCGTAGAGATGTCACCCGAGGTGGTGGCATGGACTCTCTTCTCACCTTCGGTACGGAGCAAAAACATCAATGCTTGATGCCATAAACGCGCCTCCAAGTCAGCCCCGTCAACTTCTGCGGAAAAAGCCTCAACCTCTATGCGCCTATACTCACTCAACTCGGTTTTAACCGGCAGCATACAGAAATGGGTGGCTACAATGGCTCCGTTTGCAACGGTTTCGATATATTTAGCGTGATACACGCTGTGGCTCTTTAAGGTGCGGCTTTTAAAAGGGCTGGCGTCAGACGCAATGCCTGCCTGCAAAATAAACAGGCAGAACATTGCTGAAATAACAAACTTGCGCATAGCTATTTTGGTCTGCAGGCAAGCGTTGATTAGAGCTCTCCCCAGTCATCATGACCTTCGGCCAACAGCTTTTGATTATTGTAGTACCAGTTAAAACGTGCAATGGGTAAGTTAATCCGTACCGTTGCAGTGGAGATACCGCTTGCGTGAATAACGTCCATAACCCTTGCTCCGCGGATATAGCTACTTGTTTCGGAGAGAATGACATCTTTATTGGCTATGAATTGCCCCTGCCGGCTATATGACTCAACCAGCAAGCCCGAAATTCGCTCCGACAGGTTACGGTATGCATCAATAGTTGCCGCACGGTCGGCCATCAGCAGATCACGCTCAATATAGCCGCTGTTGGGCGAAACGCCTCTACCCGTAACCGTCACGGGAAAGGTTCTTTTTTCTGTAGTGCCATCGATGATGTGGCTGTGTCTCACTACCTCGCCACTCTCTGTTGCGACTGTTACAGGGGTACAAGCGCTAAATAACACAACGCATAGAAGAAGAGAACACTGTAGGAAAAGACGGACGCAATTTGATGCCGAATTCATAGTACGACTCCATATCGGGGTTAAAGTGAGTATTTTAGTTTCACATGGGTAAACTGAGCTGCCGGGATGATTCGCAGGGATCAACTGCGGGCAGACCACTAAACAGGTGCCTGATAATTAAGAATAAGTTGTACAAAAATTAAGATAGCTCTTCAACTAAAAATTAAGAAAATAGAACATACCCGGGCCACTTCAGCCCCTAAGTGGCGCATCGCAACACGCATCAACCTGTATCTCCACATTTCCGCAGACGCAACCACTGCAGCGCGATCATGGCGGTGGCGTTCAGGATGCGCCCGGAATCCATCAAAGCAACAGCCTCGGCCCAGGGGATCACCTTCACCCGGATATCTTCCGATTCCCCCGCTACCCCGGCCAAGGTCCCATGCAACCCAGAGCTATCCACCTCGGCATAGAATAGATGGATCTGCTCCGAACTGCCGCCGGGGGTGAGATAATAGCGTCCGATATGGTGCAACGCGGCGGGGGCGCAACCTGATTCTTCGCGACATTCACGCCGGGCCACGTCGGTGAGGCTTTCCCCTTTTTCCACCATCCCCGCAACCACTTCCAGCAGCCACGCCGAGTCCGGATCGCGCAGGGCGCCGATGCGGAACTGCTCAATCAGCACCACCGCATCGGCCTGCGGATCATACAGCAGCACCGCCACCGCCTGCCCACGCTCTACCAGCTCGCGGGTGATGATGCGCGACATCTCCCCATTATAAAGACGATGGCGCAGCTGAAATTTGAAAATACTGAGAAAACCGGCATACTCTTCGGTTGTATGGATAACCTCGATATCGCGCTTCATTTTGTGCATGAAAACCTCCGCAACAGTTACAACACCCCACGCAGATAGGTGCCGGTATGGGAGCTGGGCTCGGCGGCGACCTCTTCGGGGGTGCCACTCGCCACAATGTAGCCACCGCCGGTGCCCCCTTCGGGGCCAAGGTCGATCACGTGGTCTGCAAGTTTTATTACATCCAGATTATGCTCAATAATCAACACCGTATTGCCGGTATCCACCAGACGCTGGATCACCTCCATCAATTTACGCACGTCATCAAAATGGAGGCCGGTGGTGGGTTCATCCAGAATATAGATGGTGCGCCCGGTGGCGCGTTTTCCCAGTTCACGCGCGAGTTTGACCCGCTGCGCCTCACCACCGGAGAGGGTGGTGGCGTTCTGCCCGAGCTTGATGTAGCCCAAGCCCACGTCTCTGACGGTCTGGAGTTTATTATTGATGCGTGGGATATTTTCAAAAAACCGGCTCGCCTGATTCACCGTCATATCCAACACGTCGGCAATGCTTTTCCCCTTGTAGTGCACCTGCAGGGTTTCGCGGTTGTAACGGCTGCCACCGCACACCTCACACTGCACATACACATCGGGGAGAAAGTGCATTTCAATCTTCATCACCCCGTCACCGCTGCAAGATTCACAGCGCCCCCCCTTTACATTAAAGGAGAAGCGCCCCGGCTTATAGCCGCGCACCTTGGCTTCGGGCAGCTGCGCAAACAGATCGCGGATATCCCCAAACACGCCGGTATAGGTAGCCGGATTAGAGCGCGGGGTGCGCCCGATAGGTGACTGGTCGATATCCACCACCTTATCCAGCTGCTCACACCCTTCGAGGCGGCGATAGGTTCCACCTTTCTCGCGGCTGCGGTTGAGTTCATGCGCCAGAGCACGGTACAGGGTATCGATAACCAGAGTGGATTTGCCCGAGCCGGAAACCCCGGTCACGCAGGTAAGCACCCCGAGGGGGAAACGCACGTCCAGATTGTGTAGATTATTGCTGCTGGCACCCTTGAGCTCGATAAAGCGCTCACTACAGCGCCGCTGCGCCGGCACCGGCACCTCCAGCACTCCGTTGAGATATTTCCCCGTCAGGGATTCGGGATCGGCCAGGATCTGCTCCGGCGTCCCTTGGGAGACTACCCTGCCACCATTTATCCCCGCCGCCGGCCCCATATCGAGCACATGGTCAGCTTCGAGGATGGTTTCAGCGTCGTGCTCTACCACCAGCACCGTGTTACCCAAATCGCGCAGATGCATGAGGGTGTTAAGTAGGCGGCGATTATCACGCTGATGCAGGCCGATGGAAGGTTCGTCCAGAATATACAGCACCCCCATCAGAGAAGAACCGATCTGAGTCGCAAGGCGGATACGCTGCCCTTCGCCGCCGGAGAGGGAACCCGCCGCCCGACTCAGGGTAAGGTAGTCGAGCCCAACCTGATCGAGAAATCCCAAGCGCTCGTTGATCTCCTTCAGAATCCTGCGCCCGATCTCAGCATCCTTGGGGCTGAGCTTCAGGGTGGAGAAGAATGCGCGTGCCTGGGCAATGGAGAGGCGGGTGATGTCGTCAATGTTCTTCTCCGCCACCCGCACATGCAGCACCTCGGGGCGTAGACGCGCGCCGTTACAGGTAGGGCACGGCATGATATCCATGTAGCGTTCCATCTTTTCGCGCAGATTGTCGCTGTCACTCTCGCGGTAGCGCCGCT